>CAKSER010000038.1 GCA_934447715.1 uncultured Eubacteriales bacterium
GTGCCCCTTTAGGGGCTCTGCCTGTATTTGCCCCTTTTAGGGGCTGTGCAAGCCACCAGTTTACTGGTGGTCTTGACAATGTGCAGTCTTAATCAGAGACTGTTTACCTTAACAGGGTAAATCATCGATTTTTTTTGATGTAATCGTGAACCTCCCAGAACAGGCTCAGCGCACACAGGATGTCATGTGCTTCCCATTCTGCGCTTCTTATAGTAAAATGTCCCTTCCACGGAAAATCATCCGGGGCATCAAAGCGGTAATTCTCGGTCAGATTGAGTATGCAACGGTATTTTCTTTTTGTGGGAAAGGGAGTTTTGTTTTTATAATCGTTTAAGGCATTAAGCATGCCGTCATATATTATCGGATATGTTTCTTTCGGCGATGGCTCAAAGCCGTTTTTCTTATCCTTTACGCTGATTGTTGAGACCTGCGGAGACAGCTCAAGCGTCTCCTTGTGTGATGCCGCACAGCCGATATTTGCAATATACGGCACGTCGCTAAAACACATGACACTCTCTCCGATTTCGGCTGTATGAATGCCGTTTATATAAAACGATTCGATCGGAGGGGTGTGGATCGTGTGAGGGAAATATGCATCCTTCTCCCCGTTTCTTGCGTGCTGGCCTACCGTGACGATTCCGAAGGGCTGATCGGCTGCCTGACCGCGGATTCTGCTCCAGAGCGCCGCTCTTTTTGGCAGATCGAAAACCCGTACGCAGGAGGGGAGCTTTTCAAGCTCTATATTGGATTCGGCACAGCCTGCAAAATGCATGTCATATAAAAGAATGTCGTCGATTCCGAAATCGACTGCCGCATTGCATACCGCAAGTACATCGCTTGTAATGCATGCCCTGCCGTAGGATCTCCACAGCCTGTTTTCGGGATACAGCTCCTCATGCAGACAGGCTTCTTTATTTGAATCGAAGATTCCGCTCGCGCCCTCCATGTCGGCAATCACAATCAGCTGCTTCATATAAAACACCTCACATGCCCTTTTTTGCAAAAAAATTACCGGCGTAATTTTAAAACTACACCGGTATTAATATGACCCGTGGGGGAATCGAACCCCCGTTTCCGCCGTGAGAGGGCGGTGTCTTAGCCGCTTGACCAACAGGCCATGTCTTTTGGACGAGTGATATTATATCATGTGGGTTTTAAAAATGCAATAGCTTTTTCAAAATTAAATTTTGAATTTTTTGTGAACTGATTTTGGCGAAAATTGCCGAATATAAGAAAATGCCTTTACAAATATAAATTGTTATGGTACAATTAGTGCGGTAATCAGCTTGACCGAAAACGAGGTGTGGGTTTTCACATTTTATACTTTACGGCATCGGCTGATTTAAAAACCGTACAGAATTTGAAAAAAATCAGCATTCGCTTTGACGGGCTTTAAAGGGTGTCTGACTTGATCGCTCTAAGAGGTTCGGCAATAAAGAATAGCTATAAGGATAGGGGAAAAGAATGGATAAAATTGCTGTTTTGGTGCCGTGCTACAATGAAGCAAAAACCGTGGAAAAGGTTGTCCGCGATTTTAAAAACGCTCTCCCGGAGGCTGTTGTGTATGTTTATGACAACAACTCGACAGACGGCACTGCGGAGATTGCAGAAAAGGCAGGTGCGGTAGTCCGCCACGAATATCAACAGGGAAAAGGCAACGTTATTCGCAGAATGTTCAGAGAAATCGATGCGAAATGCTATATCATGGCTGACGGAGACGATACATATCCGGCGGATTTTGCACGTCAGATGGCTGCTCCGGTTCTTGAAAGAAATGCCGACATGGTCGTAGGAGACCGCCTGTCATCGACATATTTCCAGGAGAACAAGAGACCGTTTCACAACTTCGGAAACAGTATTGTAAGATTCTTTATCAATAAAGGCTTTAAATCCGACATCAAGGATATCATGACCGGATACAGAGCCTTCAGCTACAACTTTGTAAAGACCTTCCCGGTTCTTTCTAAGGGCTTTGAGATTGAAACCGAAATGAGCATACATGCAATCGACAAGAATATGGCGGTTGAGAATGTTATAATTGAGTACCGCGACCGTCCGGACGGAAGCGTTTCAAAGCTGAACACCTTCTCCGACGGCTTCAAGGTTATAAGAACAATGCTCCGTCTTTACAAAAACTACCGTCCGCTCCGCTACTTCGGAATTATTGCACTTGTGCTGCTTCTTCTTGCGGTCGGCTTCTTTATTCCGGTTGCTATCGACTTCTTTAAGACCGGACTTGTGCTTAAGTTCCCGACGCTGATTGTCTGCGGCTTTACGGCTGTTGCGGCCCTTCAGTCGTTCTTTTCCGGACTTATTTTAAGCTGCCTGATCCAGAAGAACAGACAGGATTTCGAGATGAATCTGATTGCCGCTTCCGAAAGATACTCGGAGCTTATGGAAAAGGAAAAGGCGGAGGGAGCAGATGGAAAATAATCAGCTTGCCGCCGAAGCCTCGGTAAACGAGCCCGGGGGACGGTTTAAAAAGCATTTCAATAAATTTTATTACAATATTATTCCGGTGATCGCTGCGCTGCTTTCGGGAAGCGCGCTGGTTCTGTATCTGAATCTGAACACATCAAGCACCTTTTCGATGGTGTTTTTGCTGCTGCTTTATCCCGTTTACAAAAAAAGCCTGCGCATAAAGAAGCCGAAGCTGAAGGTAACTTCATATATCCTCGGTCTGTTTTACTCGGGGGCTATGACCCTTGTAAGACTGGAGGATGCTCTTGAAAAAGAATTTCCGGCTATATGGCTTTGCGTTGTCTTTGTCGGATTTTTCCTTATGTTTTCCGCAATTGTTTCCTGTGCATACAACAGGCTTCTTAAAACGGATTTCAGAATGAAGGACATGACAAGGAGAAATGTCACGGGAGGCAGGATCGCCTTGGTGTTTGTCGGTTCGATGGTTATTATGCTTTTAGGCTGGCTTCCGTACTTCCTTGACAGATTCCCGGGTGATGTCACATACGATTCCAACTGGCAGCTTCTTCAGGCAACAGGAGCGGTTTCTCTTTCAAACCATCATCCGATTGCCTGCACAATGATGATAAAGCTGTTTTACAATCTCGGCCTTGCGCTTTTCAACGGAAATCAGACGCTTGCGGTTGCAACCTACAGCGTTATTCAGGCAATACTTCTTTCCGCTTCGTTTGCATATCTGATCTCAACCCTGTACAGATTCAAGGTCAGGCTGCCTGTAATCGCTGCGATTCTGGCATTTTACACACTTGTGCCGTATAACGCCATTTACAGCGTGACGATGTGGAAGGACATTTGGTTCGGCGGAATTGTCGTTGTCCTTTGCACAACAGTATACAGGCTTATCAGATTTTATGATGACGGGTCGGGCAGACAGCCGATATTCGAGCTTATAATGTTCTTCATTTTCGGTGTCGGAATGTGCCTTTTCAGGAGCAACGGTCTTTATGCATTCATTCTGTTTGTTCCGTTTGCGATCATCACGTTTTTCAAGAAGAATCCGGCAGTTCCGATTCTTGCAGTGTTGGTAATTCCGCTGGTTCTCATTATAAAGGGACCGATCTACAATTCGATGAATGTTGAACCGCCGGACACAATAGAGGCGCTGTCTATCCCGGCGCAGCATATTGCAAGGGCGATAAAGGACGGGGCAGAGCTTACCGATGAGCAGTACGAGCTTCTTTCGAATGTCGTCAATGTAAAGCGTATACCGAAGGTATATAAGCCGCACATTTCGGACCCGGTAAAGAATCTTGTAAGAGCCACAAACAATCAGGAGTATATCGAAAAGCACAAATCCGAATTTTTAAAGCTTTGGATTGATCTCGGAAAGGAAAATCCGAAATCATACCTGCTTGCGCAGATAGATCAGACCTACGGATATTGGTATCCCGATGTTCAGTACTGGGTTTGTGCGACAAGGATGAACACCGTCGGCTTTGAGTTTGAAAAGGACAGACAGGTCTCCGAAAAGGTCGACAAGGTTCTGACGAATATAACCGAAAGTTATAAGAAAATTCCTTACTACGGACTTGTCTGGAGCATCGGAATGGCAACATGGATATCGCTGTTTTCGTTCGGACTCTGCTTTGTCAAAAAGAAGCTGTCCTACTGCGCGGTATATATTCCGATTATCGGCATTCTCGCAACCCTGATGATCGCAACTCCGGTATATGCGGAATTCAGATATGCCTACAGTGTGTTTACGACCCTTCCGCTGCTTTTCGTTATCCCTCACATCGGAGGCAGCATGGCTCAAAAAAAGAGGGCGCATGGAGCAGACGAGCCGGAAGCCGCAGCAGAGGCGGCGGACGGTATTTTGGGGGCAGAGATGTCCGAAAGCGGCAAACCGGAAACGGCTGCGGCTGAAGAGGGCAAATCCGATATCGCCGATCCGGAAATCAAAGAGGATGCTGCGGAGCATAAAGGTTTAGCAGAGCATACAGACAAAGCGGAGCCTACAGACTCAAAAGATCCTGCAGGCTCAACAGAACCTGCAGATTCGGCAGATTTAACCGATTCCCCGAAGGCTGCGGACACCGAGCAAAACGGTGAAGGTTCAAACGGCAACGAAAAAACCGAATAAAAAATCAAAAAAACGATAAAAAGCAATCTGCTTAATTTTAACCCGTCACGCATTCAAAACCGTGACGGGTTATTCTTTTTATAAAGCTGTTGACATTTGCGCTCAAAAAGAGGTATAATATTTTATTATAGGATGTTTTGCCATGCCGATTAAATCATGGCGGTATAGCAAAAGAATTACTATGCAAATTACTATGCAACGGAGAGAAAAATGAGTAAGACGACAGAAATATTCGGCTCGATGGTGTTTAATGACAACGTGATGAAGGAAAAGCTTCCGAAGGAAACCTACCGGATGATGCAGAATGCAATCGGCAAGGGCAAGCGACTCGATTCTGAGACAGCTAACGTTGTCGCAACCGCAATGAAGGATTGGGCAATTGAAAAGGGAGCAACACATTTTACTCATTGGTTCCAGCCGATGACCGGAATTACGGCGGAAAAGCACGACAGCTTTATTTCTCCGACAGACAACAGCAACGTCATTATGGAATTCTCCGGCAAGGAGCTTGTAAGAGGAGAGCCGGACGCCTCTTCCTTTCCGTCGGGCGGCCTGCGCGCCACCTTCGAGGCAAGAGGATATACCGCGTGGGATCCGACATCCTATGCCTTTGTAAAGGACAAGACCCTATATATACCGACTGCCTTCTGCTCTTACGGAGGAGAGGCGCTCGACAAAAAAACGCCCTTACTGCGCTCTATGGAGGCTCTCCAGAAGCAGGTTTTAAGAATACTCAGGCTTTTCGGCAATACAGAGGTCGCCTCTGTTAAAACAACCGTAGGCCCGGAGCAGGAATATTTTCTTGTCGACAAGGAGCTTTTTGAAAAGAGACCGGACCTTATCTACACCGGAAGAACTCTTTTCGGAGCAAAATCTCCCAAGGGACAGGAGCTTGACGATCACTATTTCGGAAACATCAAGCCGAAGGTCAAGAGCTTTATGGAGGAGCTTGATCACGAGCTCTGGAAGCTCGGTATTCTTGCAAAGACAGAGCACAATGAGGTTGCTCCGGCTCAGCATGAGCTTGCACCGATCTTTACAACCGCAAATATTGCCTGCGATCACAACCAGATTACAATGGAGCTGATGCAGAAAATCGCAAGAAACCACGGAATGGTCTGCCTGCTTCACGAAAAGCCGTTTGAGGGCGTAAACGGAAGCGGAAAGCACAACAACTGGTCGCTTTCGACCGATACCGGGGTGAATCTTCTCGAACCCGGCGAAACTCCGTTTGAAAATGCACAGTTTTTGCTGTTTTTGTCCGCGGTGATCTGCGCGGCAGACGAATATCAGGATCTTTTGAGAATATCTGTCGCATCAGCCGGAAATGACCACAGGCTCGGCTCAAACGAGGCACCTCCTGCGGTTGTGTCGGTATATCTCGGAGATGAGCTTTACAGCGTTCTTGAGGCGGTCGAGGCCGAGACCTCATATAACAACAGAGAAAAGGAGCTGATGAGGATCGGCGTTCATGTCCTTCCGCGCTTTGCAAAGGATACCACCGACCGCAACAGAACCTCACCGTTTGCATTTACCGGAAACAAGTTTGAGTTCAGGATGCCCGGCTCGTCCGCGTCGATTTCATCTGCAAATGTTGTTTTGAACACGGCTGTTGCGGATGTTCTTCACCGCTTTGCCGACAGGCTCGAGGGCGCGGAGAATTTTGAAAACGAGCTTCATGAAATTGTAAGAAGCACGGTAAAGGAGCACAAGCGCATACTGTTCAACGGAAACAGCTATGACGACAAATGGATTGCGGATGCCGAAAAGAGAGGGCTCAAAAATCTTCCGACAACGCCGGACGCGCTTTCGCACTATCTCGATGAAAAGAATGTAAGACTCTTTACCGAGAACAAGGTGTTAAGCGAAACCGAAATGCAGTCCCGTCAGGAGATCATGCTTGAAAACTACTGCAAGGTAGTAAATATTGAGGCGCAGACAATGCTTCGCATGACCGATGCGGAAATTCTTCCGGCTGCGACAGGCTACAGAAAGTATCTTGCAGATGCGGCAATCAAGATCCGCGACTGCGGCTGTGACGCATCCTATGAGCTTGAAAAGCTTGAAAATCTGTCGGTTCTTACAAACAAAGTCCGCGGCAATTATATTAAGCTGGAAAAAGCCGTTTCGGATGCAAAGGAAATTTCCGACTCGCTTGAAAGGGCATATTTCTACAAGGATTCTGTCATTCCGGAAATGAACGAACTAAGAAGTTCGGTCGACAGTATGGAACTTGAGACAGCAAAGAAATTCTGGCCGTATCCTTCATACGGAGAACTGCTCTTCGGCATAAGATAAGCAGAAGGGAAAGCAGGATAAACGGAATAATCCGCAAGCGTCCGGCCGTGACTGTCTTTTGACCGGCGGCACCGGATTATATCGGAATATATCCGGAAATAATACAGCTGGAAAGATGTGTGATAAATGTTAATCGAAAACAAACGTTTTGATGAGGAAAGAGCGCTTTACGGCCTTACAAACGTAAAGGTAAGAGGCTGCCGCTTTGAGGGACCTGCGGACGGCGAATCCGCACTGAAGGAATGTTCGCTGCTTGAGGCGACCGATTGCTTTTTTGACCTCAGATATCCGTTCTGGCATGTGACCGGAGCGGTTATTGACAAATGCAACATGACAGAAAACTGCCGTGCTGCGCTTTGGTACGATGAAAATATAGAGATAAGATCGAGCACCATTCACGGAATCAAGGCCTTAAGAGAATGCCGTGATATTAAAATCGACGACTGCGACATTATTTCTCCGGAATTTCTCTGGAGATGCAGTGACGTTGAAATTTTAAAATCGCAGATTACATCCGAGTATCCGTTCTTTGAGTCTAAGAACCTCAGTATGAAGGAGATCAAGCTGAAGGGTAAGTACTCGTTTCAGTATGTCGAAAATGCGACAATTACCGATTCCGTTCTTGATACAAAGGACGCCTTCTGGCATTCGAAAAACGTAACTGTGAAGAACTGCCTTGTAAAGGGAGAATATCTCGGCTGGTATTCGGAAAATCTGAAGCTGATCGACTGCATAATCATCGGCACACAGCCGCTTTGCTACTGCAAGGGACTTGTTCTTGAAAACTGCACGACAGAGGATACCGATCTTTCGTTTGAATACAGCGAGGTAAATGCCACGGTCAAGGGAAAAATCGAAAGCATTAAAAATCCGGTGCGCGGATATATAAAGGCAGACGAAATCGGAGAGATTATTTTCGATTCTCCGAGGGTAGATGAAAACAATACCGTAATCGAAATCGGAAAGCACCGCTGAAAAATAAAATTGCAAGCCGCACTTTCAGGAAAATGAAGGCGGCTTTTGCTTTTTCTTGGCTTTGATAATATGTATAAATTTCTCGTTTTAAGCCGAATTTTGTTTTCGGGATGTTGACATATATGCGTAAAACATGGTATAATTTCTTGTTATTTGTTAAAAATGGGAGAGTGTTATCTTTATGAAGGACATAGGCTTTGATAATGACCTGTATATTCGAAAGCAATCCGAGGAGATCGGAAAAAGAATAAACGAATTCGGAGGCAAGCTGTATCTCGAATTCGGCGGAAAGCTGTTTGACGATTATCATGCATCGCGCGTGCTGCCCGGCTTTGTCCCGGATACCAAGGTCAGAATGCTGATGAATATTGCCGACAGGGTCGAAATTGTAATTGTAATCAGCGCAAAGGACATTGATAACGGAAAAACAAGAAGAGACATCGGAATTACATACGACAGCGATGTTTTAAGGCTTATTGACTCCTTCAGGGAGATCGGACTTTATGTCGGTTCTGTTGTTATAACGCGTTACGACGGTCAGAAATCTGCCATTGCCTTTAAGCAGAAGCTCGAGGCTCTCGGTATGAAGGTCTTTTTGCACTATCCCATAGAAGGCTATCCTGTCGACTTGAAGAAGGTATGCAGTGAGGACGGCTTCGGCAAAAACGAGTATATCAAAACAACAAAGCCTCTTGTAGTCGTTACGGCTCCGGGTCCCGGAAGCGGAAAGATGGCAACCTGTCTTTCTCAGCTCTACCACGAGAATATCAGAGGAATCAAGGCAGGCTATGCCAAGTTCGAGACCTTCCCGATCTGGAATATTCCGCTTAAGCACCCGACAAACCTTGCATATGAGGCGGCAACAGCCGACCTTGACGATGTCAATATGATCGATCCCTACCACCTTGAGGCGTACGGAAAGATTGCTGTAAACTATAACAGGGATGTTGAAAGCTTCCCGGTTCTGCGCGAGATGTTTAAGAAGATCTACGGAAGCAGTCCGTACAAATCCCCGACGGATATGGGCGTCAACATGGCAGGCTTCTGCATAAGCAACGACGAGGTTGTAAAAAAGGCATCGAACGATGAAATAATCAGAAGATACTTTGCCGCAAAGTGCGATGCAAAAAGCAACGGTAAGACAGAGTCGAGCGCGGTAACAAAGATCGAAATGCTGATGAATCAGGCCGGAATATCGGTAGATGACAGAACGGTTGTAAAGGCAGCTCTTGAAAAATCCGCAGAAACAGGCGACAAGCCGGCGATTGCAATCAAACTTCACGACGGAAGAATCGTAACCGGAAAAACTTCGAATCTTCTCGGCCCGTCTGCTGCAGCGCTTTTGAATGCAATAAAAACCCTTGCGGATTTCGGAAAAGAGGTCGACCTTATCGAGCCGGAGATTATCGAGCCGATTCAGAAGCTTAAAACCGGAGTTTTGGGAAATCACAACCCGAGACTGCATTCGGACGAGATCCTGATTGCGCTTTCCATCTGCGCTGTCGACAGCGAAATTGCAAGAAAGGCGCTTGACAAGATATCCGAGCTGCGCGGCTGCGATGCTCACTCGACTGTAATACTTCCGCAGACGGATGAAAATATCTTTAAAAAGCTCGGAGTTCACATGACCTGCGAGCCCCAGTATGCAACAAGAAAGCTGTATCACAAATAAAAATACAGTAAAAAGGCAGAAAAGCGAGTTTTGCGGTAATGCTGCAAAATCAGGGAGGCGCACTTAGCTTATATGAGAAAAATTACGGTTCTTGCTATCGGAGATGTTGTAGGTAATGAGGCTGTGAAATATGTACAGAAGCATCTTTCCGGTATAAAAAAAGAATACAGTGTTGATTTTACCGTGCTGAACTGCGAAAATTCCGCTGACAGCAACGGGGTTGAAATTCAGGGAGCTGAGGCGCTTTTTTCGGCAGGAGCCGATGTTCTTACATCCGGAAATCATATCTGGAAGCGCCATCAGATTCAGGACTATCTTGACGACAACAAAAACATTCTCCGCCCGGCAAACTATCCGCCGGAGGCTCCCGGAATGGGGCATACTATCTGTGAGGTGAACGGAATACGGATTCTTGTGATGAATCTGCTTGGAACCGTCTATCTTGATCCGCTTGCGTGCCCGTTTATGACTGCCGAGAAAATTTTGAGCCGCGAAAACGGCAGGTATGATCTTTCGATCCTCGATTTTCATGCGGAGGCGACATCCGAAAAGCTCGCAATGGCATATGAATTTGACGGAAGAATCAACGTAATTTTCGGAACGCACACACATGTTCAGACAGCGGACGAAAGAATCATGCCGAAGGGAACAGGCTATATCACCGATATCGGAATGACAGGTCCCGATAATTCGGTGCTCGGTGTCTGCCCGGAGCTGATAATAAAAAAGCTGAAAACACATATGCCGGTGAAATTTGAGCTTGCAAAGGGAGACATTTCTCTTTGCGGCGCCGTGTTTGAAATCGACGCGGACAGCAAAAGAGTTATTTCGGTACAGCGGATCAAAAAATAAGGGTGAGCGGATTTTTGGTACAGGAGAGAAAATAAAATGATAATCGATTTTCATACGCACTGCTTTCCGCCGAAAATAGTAGAAAAGGCGGTTGGAAGGCTTACTCACACCGGAGAGATCAAGCCTTACGCAGACGGAACCGCAGAGGGCAGTGTCGCTCTTATGGATGACTGCAAAATCGATCTTTCGGTGGTGTGCAATATTGCAACAAACGCACATCAGCAGAAAAGCGTCAACGACTTTGCAATCTATACAAACAATACAAACAAGAGGCTTATTGCGCTCGGCTCGATAAATCCGGATCAGACCGAGGATGAAATAAAAAACGAGCTTTTGCGCATAAAGGCTGCCGGAATAAAGGGGATAAAGATCCATCCGGACTACATAGGGCACGATATCGACGAAAAGTGCTTTGAGCCGATCTTCGGATATTGCTGTGAGCTTGACATGTTTGTCGTAACCCACGCCGGCTGGGATTTTATTTCGCCGGAGCACATCCATGCAAGCCCCGAAAGGATTGAAAGGGTCATAACCGCTTTCCCGTCGCTCAAGCTGATTGCAGCTCACATGGGCGGAAACCGGATGTGGGATGAGGTCGAAAAGCACCTTATAGGGAAGCATGTATATATCGACACTGCGCTCTCATTTGCATACGGTCTTGACAAAGCACAGGCAAAGCGGATGTACGAAAATCATTTTCCAGACATGATCCTGTTCGGCTCCGACAGCCCGTGGGCAAATCCGAAAACCGAGCTTGATTATGTTATGAGTCTTGACATTTCGGATGATTTTAAGAAAAAGGTGACATGCGAAAACGCCAAGGCGCTTCTTTGCATGTGACAAAAAAATAAAAACAGAAAGGACACCGGTATGAGCAGCATTTTTTATCGGTATGCCCCGTTTATACGGGAATACATCTATAAAAGCGGATGGAATGATCTCAGGGGAATCCAGGTCAAGGCTTCCGAGCTTATATTTGACACCGACCGGAATGTTCTTATATCATCATCGACCGCTTCCGGAAAAACAGAAGCGGCCTTTTTTCCTATTCTTACGGTTCTGTCGGAAAAAAAGCCGAGGTCGTTCGGAGTTCTCTATATTGCTCCGTTAAAGAGCCTGATCAACGATCAGTATTCGAGAATGGAGAAGCTGCTCGACATGAGTGGAATTCCGGTTTTCCACTGGCACGGCGACGTTGCCGCATCCAAGAAAATCAAGGCGCTGTCAGAGCCCGGCGGAATACTTCAGATTACGCCGGAATCGTTTGAAAGCATGCTGATCAACCGTCCGAATGATATTGTAAGGCTTTTTTCGGATTTGCAGTTCGTAATCCTTGACGAAATCCATACGCTTACGGGCTCCGACAGGGGAAACCAGATAATCTGTCAGCTTTCAAGGCTCCAGAGACTGATCGGACACTGCCCGAGAAGGATCGGACTGTCGGCTACTATCGGAGATATTGAAACGGCGG
Source organism: uncultured Eubacteriales bacterium (assembly GCA_934447715.1). Classification (GTDB taxonomy): domain Bacteria; phylum Bacillota; class Clostridia; order Oscillospirales; family CAG-272; genus HGM12657. Next base: position 11,833 of record CAKSER010000038.1, read on the forward strand.
CAAATTGGCTCGGCGCAGGAACAGACCGTCCTACCGAGACGATAAACGTGACAACCGGCAAGCCGACGTGGAAGCTCGGAATGGAGCATTTTTATATACAGAATCCGCTTATAGATCAGGGAGAGGACGATCCGTATAAGGTGTCGGGGCTGACCGGCGAAAATGACGGCATGAACGGCGAGATCGATGAGAGCGGCGAGGACGGCGGCAGTGGCAATAGCAGCAACGGCGGCAGAAACGATGCCGATGATGACAATAGTGCAAAAACCGCGATGCTTGACCCCGGATATGAATATGTCTACAGCTGCACCAAAAACAAAAAGTGCATCATCTTTTCAAATTCAAGAGAAGAAACCGAATATGTAACGGCAACTCTGCGGCAGATCGCCGACAAAAGAGGAGAACCGGATGTGTTCATGATACATCACGGCAATCTTTCCGCCTCGATCCGTGAGGAGGCAGAGCTTAAAATGAAGGATGACGAGCTTAAGACCGTCACATGTGCTACGGTCACGCTTGAGCTCGGAATTGATATCGGCAAGCTTGAAAGGGTAGTGCAGATGGGCTCGCCGAACACCGTTTCAAGCATGCTTCAGCGGCTCGGAAGGTCGGGGCGCAGAGGTAACCCTCCGGAGCTTATGATGGTTTTCAGAGAGGAAAATCCGCTTCCGAACACGCCGCTTCCGCAGCTTATTCCGTGGGAGCTGCTCAAGGCGATCGCAATCGTTCAGCTTTATCTTGAGGAAAGGTTCATCGAGCCGCCATACACTAAAAAGATGCCCTTAAGTCTTCTTTTCCAGCAGACGTTAAGTGTTCTTTTGTCAAGCGGAGAGCTTTCGCCGCGGCAGCTTGCTCAAAGGGTTCTCACCCTTCCTCCGTTTTACGAGGTGCCTGCGGAGGATTACAAGGCGCTTTTACAGTCAATGGTAAAGGATGACTATCTTGAGCTTACAGAGGAAAAGGGTCTTATTGTCGGGCTCAAGGGAGAAAGGCTTTCATCGAGCTTCAAGTTCTATGCGGTTTTCAAGGATTCCGAGGACTTTAATGTAAGAAGCGGATCGGATGAGATCGGAACGATCACATCTCCGCCCCCCGTAGGAGACCGTTTTGCCCTTGCCGGAAAGGTATGGCAGGTTGACGAGCTTGACATTAAAAGAAAGCTTATTTATGTTCATCAGGTCAAGGGAAAGATGGAGATTGCGTGGCCGGGAGAGTATGGTGAGGTTCACACCAGAATCCTTGAGAAGATGAAGGAGATCCTTTTGTCCGACTGCGACTATCCGTATCTCAAGCCGAACGCCAAAAAGAGGCTTGAGGTTGCAAGAAGCGTTGCAAGGCACACCGGAATGCTCGAAAGATCGATCGTTTCGCTCGGGGGCTACACCTACTGCTTTTTCCCGTGGCTCGGAACAAAGTCGTTTCGGACGTTAAGGAAATACCTTGTAAAGAATGCCGCAAAATACAGACTGAGCGGAATGGAATTTGACGGCTGCTATTATATGACCTTCAAGCTGGAGGGCGTAAGCGACAGCGAGCTGATAAAGGGAATGTGCGAAAGCATACAAAACGAGGGAATCGACTGTGCATCTCTTGTGTCGGCTTCGGAAGCGCCGGTGTTCGAAAAATACGACGACCGCATACCTCCCGAGCTCTTAAGAAAGGCATATATCAAGGACAGATTAAGAACCGACGAGATTTACCGCAGGATAAATGAAATCCTTGAGGAGTACAAGGACAAATAGTATAATCAAGGAAAAATAAAGACAAATTAAAAAGCCGATCGGAGATGTGAAATGCATGGGAGCATGTCACAGCAGTGCCATCCGATCGGCTTTTTATTTGTGTCTTAAGGGTCAGCTTATTTTTACTCTGCTGAATATTTCGTTACTTACGATATTAAAAAAGGTTTTCCCGTCCTTCAGTACAACTTCGTCTCCGTTTCGGTGCAGAAGAACCAGTCTTGAGTCTTCCGATTCCTTTTTCCATGTGATTTTTTCATATGAGCCGTCAATAAACAGCATGCCCTCTCCGGTTCCGGTCAGCTTTATATTCGTGTGGTTTTCGCTGTCGTTTGCCGGGGTGTGGGTGCAGGAAAGGATTACTACATTGTCAAATTCGAGCTGCTTGCCGCTTTCGGCATCGATATGCGGCTTTTTGTTGTACTGAAAGCGCAGATATCTTTTTGATGAATTATCATATGTATAGTCAATGCGGTTGCTGTTTGAATAGTAAAAGGATATATTTTCTGCGCCTCCGTCCGGCATCAGCTCTCCGGTTTTTGAATATTCCTGCTGCTGTACGCTCGTTTCTAGGCGGAATTTCAGATAGCTGATCCCGGCAAGCAGCTTTTCGCCGCTTGTGACCATTGTGTGCTCAAACGCCATGCTTTCAAGGCGGCTCTGATCGCGGTAGAAGGTGTCGGGAGGCAGCAGACCGTTAACTCCGTCAAGAGTGTCGAGCTTGAGTTTTTCGATCATGTCATATGCCGAGCTGCTTGCCCCGGCGTGGGCGATGATTGCGTCATGACCTGCCGAAAGCTCTAAAAAGCAGTCTCTTGCGGATCTTATCGAGCCGATTTTTCCGATTCCTTCAAGAGAGGAAAGGTCGGGAAAAACCGCAAGAAGCCTTGTGACAAGCCCTTCGGTCGTGCATTCGTATATCACGCTTGCCTTAGCCAAGCCGGACTGCGGCAGGCTTTGCTCTATATTGTTTACAACCACAGCCACGGGGCGAAAGGACAGGTAAAAAGGATCGGTGCTTTCCTGCGTGCCGGTTGTGCTGCTTTGATTTGAGTCGGTTATATCATTCCGATCTGTGCCTTTGTCGGTGCCTGCGGTGTTTGCAACACTTTCGCTTACGTTGTCTGAAAAATCTTCTTTTCCTGTGCCCTTGCCGTCTTGCGAGCTTTTGTTACAGAAAAAAAAGACCGCACAGACTATCGCTGCAGCCAAGGCTGACAGAATGATTAATGTAAGCGGTCTTTTATCATTTTTTTTCATTTCGAATACTCTTTGATTCTCCGGTCAAAAAATGTTATGCCGGATTTTTCTTCTTATTGAACTTATTGAGCCAGCCGATTCCGAAATCGAGAGCCTCGAAAAGTCCCTTTTTATCAAACTGCTTTGCCAGCTTTTCCGCAGGCGACTTGCTCTGGTCTGTGCTGACGATCTGTCCTATAATGCTGTCGGGAACCTCGAATTCCTTCCCGTCCTCACCCTTTACGGTTTTATTTGATATGACCATAATAAGCAAAACGTAATCATCCGACATATCGCCGTAGCAGTATACGCCGTTATTTCTGACAAGCGGCTTTCCGCAGTAGACTGTGAAATCGCCCTGAATATCAAGTGACTTATATTCCATCTTCTTTCTTCTCCTCCGTTTTCAGCGTTCTTTATATGCGTAGTATGCTATGCATCTCATATAATGCTATTTTTCTAATATAAGTATAGCACCATTTCTTTGCGGTGTCAAGGTTTTACTTGAAAGCAGAGGGATTTCCGCCGTTATGCGGTGCTTTTACTGCCTTTTCCAGGTTCCTTTAAGGAAAAGTACAAGTATCGGGAAGATTTCAAGTCTTCCGGCGAGCATGTCGGTAATCAGCACCAGTTTGGAAAGGATGCTGTATCCGGAATAATTGCACATAGGCCCAACCGCATCAAGACCCGGACCGATGTTGTTGAAGCACGCCATTACGGCAGAGAGGTTTGCTGTGAGCGAAAAGTTGTCAAGCGAAATTATAAGTATCGAAAAGATCACAATTATGACATATGCCGCAAGGAAGGCGTTTGTGGTCGATATTGTTCTTTCGTCGACGACCTTTCCGTTCATGCGGATGACCTGCACCTTCTGCGGATAAAGCGCCTGCTTTATATTTCTTCTTACTCCCTTGAAAAGCAGAACGACGCGAGCAATCTTCATTCCGCCTCCGGTGCTTCCGGCACATGCGCCGATGCCCATCAAAACGACCAGAATCGTCTTTGAAAAAGCAGGCCACATGTCAAAGTCAACGGTGGAAAAGCCGGCTGTTGTCATGATGCTTGCAACCTGAAATGTCGCGTGATGAATGGCATCTCCCACAGAGGCAAAGCATTTCAGGGTGTTTATTGTTATAAGTGTTATGCTTAAAAAAATGATAAGCAGATATGTGCGCAGCTCCTCGTCCTTTAAAAGGTTCTTGATCTTTCCGGCGAAAATCAGGAA
>CAKSER010000039.1 GCA_934447715.1 uncultured Eubacteriales bacterium
GTTATTATCATTATATCACTTTTGGAGTCTATTTTCTTTTTTATTTGTCACCTATCAATTGTATCATAACATTTTTTCAATTTTTTTAAAAAAGATCTCCCCTTTTCTGCCTGCGGCAGCTAAGAAAATTAAAAGCTGCAGCATACAGTAAGGGGAGATCGTTTTTCAGATTGGCTTATTTGCCGTTTCTAAGATCGTTTTCGTACTTCTCGATCATCTTCTTAACCATCTGTCCGCCGACAGAACCTGCCTGACGTGCTGTGATGTCTCCGTTGTACGACTTGTCGAGGTTTACTCCTACTTCAGAAGCAGCTTCCATCTTGAACTTTTCAAGAGCAGCCTTAGCCTCCGGTACTACATTCTTGTTGCTTGCCATGAGGATATCTCCTTTTGATTTTTTCTTGTCATCTATATCATCGAGCCATTGCCCTCAGCGAAAGAGGGCTCATTGGCTCAATCTTGCGCTGCCGGCTTTTTCGGCTCTGTCATTATTATAATCCGTATCGTTTTTTTTATTAGTGGAAAATAATTCAAGATTTTGCCGACATAAACGATGTCTTTTCTCTTTTTAACAGCCCGTATATTTAATATTGCACGTTTCATTTTTTATAAACATTTTTTAAGCAAAAAAGCAGGAACAGAACGAAATCTGCTCCTGCAATTTTAAAATGTAATGCTTTATTTATTTGTCACTGTGTTTTTAAGAGTAACATCGTGATATCCGCCCTCTACAATGCTGACGGAGGAAACGAGTGTGAGCTTTGCGTCGCGCTGGAGATCCTTGATTGTAATAACTCCGCAGTTGCACATTGTCGATTTTATCTTGTAAAGGCTCTTTTCGACATTATCATGCAGGCTTCCTGCATATGTTACATAAGAGTCGACACCTTCCTCAAACGAAAGCTTGGAGCTTCCTCCGAGGTCATATCTCTGCCAGTTTCTCGCTCTGTTCGAGCCCTCTCCCCAGTATTCCTTGACATATGAACCGTTTACAAAGAGCTTCTGTGTCGGGCTTTCGTCAAATCTTGCAAAATACCTTCCGAGCATGACAAAGTCGGCTCCCATTGCAAGCGCAAGCGTAATGTGGTAGTCGTGAACGATTCCGCCGTCAGAGCAGATCGGCACATAAATACCGGTCTCCTTGAAGTACTCCTCTCTTGCAGCAGCCACCTCGATAAGCGCCGTCGCCTGTCCTCTTCCGATGCCCTTTGTTTCTCTTGTAATGCAGATCGAGCCGCCGCCGATACCGACCTTTACAAAATCTGCTCCTGCTTCGGCAAGGAATCTGAATCCGTCGCGGTCAACAACGTTTCCTGCTCCGATCTTTACACTGTCGCCGTACTTTTCACGGACAAAGTCGATTGTCTTCTTCTGCCAGCAGGTATAGCCCTCCGACGAATCGATGCAAAGCACATCCGCGCCTGCCTCTACAAGCGCCGGAATTCTCTGCTCGTAGTCTCTTGTATTGACACCTGCGCCGATCATATATCTCTTGTCGCCGTCAAGAAGCTCCATCGGATTTTCCTTGTGGCTGTCATAGTCCTTGCGGAAAACAAAATAACAAAGATGTCCGTCCTTATCGACAAGCGGAAGAGAATTGATCTTGTGCTCCCAGATTATATTGTTTGCCTCCTTAAGAGAGGTGTCCGAGGGAGCGGTTATCAGCTTTTCTCTCGGAGTCATAAAATCGCGGACCTTTTCGTTGCCGGTCATACGGCTGACACGGTAATCGCGGCTTGTAACAATGCCCAAAAGCACTCCGTTTGCCTCGCCGTTGTCGGTAATTGCAACGGTGGAAAAGCCGTTCTGAGCCTTGAGCTCAAGGACATCGTTTAAGGTAGAATCGGGACGGAGATTTGACGCACTGACAACAAAGCCTGCCTTGTATGCCTTGACCCTTGCAACCATAGCCGCTTCGCTTTCGATGCTCTGGGAGCAATAGATAAACGACATTCCGCCCTCTTTTGCAAGCGCAATTCCGAGAGTATCGTTCGATACAGACTGCATAACCGCGGAAACCATCGGAATATTAAGTGAGATCGAGGGCTCTTCCTTGCCCTTTCTGTACTTAACAAGCGGTGTTTTAAGGTTTATATTCGACGGAATGCATTCCTCCGAGGTATATCCCGGTATCAAAAGATATTCGCTGAATGTGTGTGACGGTTTTTCGCAGTAATACGCCATTTTATTTCTCCTTTATTTTGTTTTCAGTATATGCCTTAGACATCAATTATTATATTCTCTACATTATAGTAGATAATTCCTGCAATGTCAATCGGAATACTGAATAATTTAATTCATAAATTCCGATTCGATTTTTTTCGACTGTCACAAAACGCAGAAATCCGTCAGCTGCGTTCTCTTATTTTAAGAAGCATCGGCACAAGAAGTGCGCCGAGAGAATTGCCAATCACAACAGTCAAAATAAACAGAAATGACTCAAAGGTGTATATCCCTGCCGCAGCAAAATAAAACATGTCAGCTATCGAATGCTCAAATCCGCACAGAATAAAAACCGGAACGCAGAAAAGAATTCCGACAATGCTTTTGTTGTCCTTGTATATCTCAACTGCAATATACATAAGAATTCCGCAGAAAGCGGCACGGATAAAAGCAACGGGAAGATCAAGGGCAAGCTTCAGGCTGCACATTTCAAAAGCTCTTTGGCAAAGAGAAGAAAGAGAATATCGTACGGCACATCCGAAAAGCACCGTCCCCAAAGCATTTCCCAAAAGCCCGAGAAAAATAACGCTGAAATCCCTTTTTGTGTGTGACGCCGCAATAAATCCGATCTTTCCGGTATAAAGAGAAAAGCCTCTTAGGCATATTACAAGAAGCGCAATCGTAAAGAGCGCGGCACCGACATATCTGTTTTCGCAGGAAAGAAGCACGGTTCCGCCGATTGTTATCATTATCCCGGCAAGAAAGCCGTCTGCAATTCTTTTAAGTACAGTATTTTTCATTTCAGATATCCTTTTTAAAGAGACGGCAAACCCTGTTTGGTTGCCCTTTTCCCTTATTATAAATGTATTTTCGATTTATTTCAACTTATTTTGTTACATTTGCCATTTATAATAAAAATTTCAAAAAGATCAGGATAAATATAGAGCTTTTTCTGGTTGACACCGGCTTTTATGAGTGATATAATATTATTTTGTCAAATTGATTATTCCGATACTTAAAAAGAGGTAATCTGATGGATTTTGATATTTTAAACATAATTATGTATCTTGCAATAATCCTGTTTGCAACGAAAACAATGGGACTTATAGCAAGAAGGCTCGGCCTTCCGCAGGTCGCCGGAATGGTGCTTGCCGGTCTTTTAATCGGGCCTGCGATCTTCAAGAATATTGACATTCCGTTTAACGGACTTATTAATCCGTCGGATGCGGAAATGGACGTGCTGCGCTCATTTTCACAGCTCGGCGTAATTTTTACTCTGTTTTCAAGCGGACTTGAGACCGACTTCGAGGATCTTAAAAAGAGTGGAAAGGCTGCAACCGTAATTGCCTTTATCGGCGTTTTGGTTCCGCTTGCGCTGGGGACTGTCGTCGCTTCACTGTTCATGGGAGGAATTTCGGCTCTTTCTGATCACAATATCCTGATGAACGCGCTTTTTGTCGGAACGATACTGACAGCAACAAGCGTCGGAATTACGGTCGAAACGCTGAGAGAGATGGGAAAATTATCGACTCCGCTCGGCACAACGATTTTAAGCGCTGCAATTATTGACGATGTAATCGGCGTAATTGTTTTGAGTATTGTAACGAGCCTCAACGGTCAGGGCAGCGTCTGGTCTACTATATTAAAAGCAATAGGCTTCTTCATTTTTGCTGTCGGCGCAGGATGGCTTTTAAGAAAGCTGTTCAGATATCTTGAAAAAATCTCGCCGCACACAAGAAGAATCGGAATCTACTCGATTGTAATGTGCCTTGTTTATGCATATGTTGCAGAAAAAATCTTCGGAATCGCAGCCATCACCGGGGCATATATGGCAGGTCTTATGACAAGTGGAATGCCGGATACATCCTTTGTCGACAGAAAGGTCGTTGTAAGCGGCTATATGATCTTTACGCCGATCTTCTTTGCCTTCATCGGAATAAGCGCCGACTTCAGCCACTTTAAGCTGTCCGATCTTCTTTTCGGTCTGGTATTCGTACTGGTCGGAATTATCGGAAAGGTCGTCGGATGCGGTCTTGCCGGAAAAATGTTCCGCTTCAGCAACAGAGAGTCGCTTGCGATCGGATTCGGAATGGTCGCGCGCGGAGAGGTCGCACTTGCAGTCTATTCTACCGGCGGCACGCTGATAAACCGTGCAACAGCCGGAAACACCGCAAGCATCGATCCGCTTGTTGCAACAATTATGCTGATTATAATAACCTCGATCGTCTGCCCGGTTTGCTTAAAGATGTTCTTTAAGGATAAGAATACAGGCAGCAGCTCCAACACAAATCCGGATATGGAAAAGGCTGTCGAAGGTGCAAATGTACAGTGATTTACCAAAAATAAACCGACTCGGTTTTCCGCAGATGGGAAATCGGGTCGGTTTGTTTTTTATATGTATCAATCTTTTGTGTCGAATGTTCCGTGAGAGATAAAATCCGCAGAACCGCTGGGATAAAGATTATATCCGGACGTGCAGACGACGATCACGCCGCCGCTCTTGGAGCTTGCAAATATCGGCATGTCAGGATCGACAAAGCCGTTTTTCACCGCAAGGGCAACAGCTGCGCAGATTTCGTTTCCGCAAGAGAAACAGCTGTTTTGCTCACTACCGGCCTGATAAAAGGAAAGCGACCTTCTGCCGTTTACCTTTATAAGACCGATCTTGGTATCCGCAAGCTCACATGGCACCTGCGAAAGATCGTCGCAAAAGGCAAATTTATGCTCTCCGCAAAGTCTTACGGTCTGACAAAACCCGTCCGAATCCGGAAATGAGGCGTTCCCGAGGCACACCGTAACCGTTTTTATCCGATCAGCGTCGATTCGCAAAAGAAGTCTCTTAAAGCCGTCCATCGTCTTTACAACAGGTGTCGGAGAGTCGGATATCCCCTTTTCATAAATATATTTTCCGATGCAGGAAAGCGAATTTACACACGGCATAATTTCGGTTCCGTTCAAAGAAAACAGCTGCATTTCTGCATCTGCCGTTTTTGAGTGTGAAACAACAATTATCCGTTCGAATTCGGTAAAGGCATTCGAAAAAACCGAAAAAAACTGCTTTGGCTCCTCAGAAAGACCGTTTTCAAAAAAAATAATCGCATAATCATTTTCGCCTGCCCTCATTTTGGTAAAATCAACCTTCATAATATTCCTCCGATATGTTTTTCATTCCGTATAACCCCGGTGCCTGCCTTAAAATAAATTCGGCTGCCTCGATTGCTCCCATTGCAAACAAAATCGGACTGAGCGCCTCATGCTTTAATGTAATGGTCTCATATCCCGAAGAGAAAATCACCTCGTGAGTCCCGGCACAGTTGCCGAGCCTTACGGAATGTATTCCGATCTCGTTTTTGCTTCTTCTCTGCGATCTGCTTCTGCCTACGACGGCATATGAGCCTTTTTTGTTTTTAATGATTTCGTTTGCAAGCAAAAGAGCCGTCCCGCTCGGAACATCGGTTTTTCTTGAATGATGAGTTTCGATTATCTCAATATCCGCATCCGGATAAAATTTTGTAAGTTCAAAAATCATCCGGATTATGTGTGCCATGCCTATTGACATGTTGCAGCTTTGAAATATCGGAATTTCAAGAGAAGCCCGATCAATAATTTCCTGCTCTGCCTTTGTGTGCCCGGTTGTCGCAATAACCACCGGAAGGCTGCGTTTTTCCGCCTCGAAAAGAAGCTCGTTTACGGCGGAATGCGATGAAAAGTCGATAATGACATCGGCGTTCCCACGGTATTCCGAAAGAGAGCCGAAGCAGTCGTCCCCACCGGTAAGATCAACCTTTGCAGCACAGGTACAGGATCGAAAGCCCTTGTCGCAAAGCGCGGTAAGCTCCTTACCGATTCTTCCGCACGCACCGCAGATAATGATTCGCAAAGCTTGCCCTCCTTTCAAGTAGCATCTGATAGAATTTATGCTGAAATCCTTTTGTCTATGTTATTTGGTCACATTATTTTTTTTAAAAAAGGTATTGACAATCAAGATTTAAAGTGATATAATACCATCTGTTCTTAAGTGATGCGGAATTGTGTAATGGCAGCACGACAGACTCTGACTCTGTTTGTGAGGGTTCAAATCCTTCTTCCGCAGTATAATAAAGGCACCCTGAAAGGGTGCTTTTCTCTTTCTAACAAAGAAGGATTTGAACGGGTCGGTGTTGAATGACCTGCCGGTGGCAGGTTAGATCCGACCCTGACCGAGTCCGCAGACGAGAACAAATCCTTCTTCCGCAGTATATAGAAAGCACCCTGAAGGGGTGCTTTCTTTGTTTCTTACAAGAAGGATTTGAACGGGGCGGCTATGAAAAAAACACTTTCTTAAGCAAGTGTTTTTTTCAACGAAATAAATCCTTTCAGGATTTGTGAAATGCGCTTCGCGCGTGAAATATGCCTTCGGCATGTGAAATGTCTGCGGACGTGTGTGGATTTATTTCATTTCACGCTGCAACTGCAGGAGCAGCATTTCACAATTTCGAGCATGCGAGAAATTATTTCACATCCGGCGGCAGCCGGATATTTCACCTTACAACATCTTTTCCGTAGTACGATACAGAGAAGCAGTTATAAAATCATTATGGATTGTACTTTAAAGCACAGAAAAACTCCCTGCTGAATTTCAGCAGAGAGTTTTCTTTTAATATAGTATTACTTGATTTCCTGCTCCAGAGTTTTAAATGTTTCGGTATTGAAAAAGTCATAAAGAGAAATTTCCAAGCCGTCACATAGTTTCTTGAGTGTAACAACACCTGCATTTCTGCTTCCGCCGTTTATTATATTTTTCAGTGTTGAAGGCGGAACGGCGGAGATTCTTGCCAAGGCATTTACCGACAGTCTCTTTTCCTCGCATAATTCTAATAATCTATTTGCTATGGCTTTTCTTGTATCCATAAATATCACCCCTAAGAAGCTTTATGTATAGTTTATGCCTTTTAAAAAGATAACATCGTCCATATATGGGCTTTTAGGCCATATATGGTAAACTTAAGCCGGTGGTGAATTATTATGTGTAAAAATACATGTTGCTTTTTCGGACATAGAAAGATAAACGAAACCGCAGAAATAAAATCAAGGCTTGTTGATATAATTGAAAAGTTGATTGTGGACGAAAAGGTTGCTATGAAATGATAGATAACAGCTGCTATTGTATAGTATATTATGATGAAGCCGTAACCCCAGCCACTCGAAAAAGCGGCACTAAGATTGCCTTGGATTATGCAACAAAAAAGTGCAAAAAAATTATTAACGTATTAAAGGAAGCACAGCAATAGAAGCACCCTTAATGGGTGCTTTTTTCATCTTTAAAAACCTTCCGTCGTTAAATTTACCTACAAGTAAAAAAAGAAACACTCTTTCATCGGTCATAATAAATAAATATACATTTTTAGTGAATATTTACTTGACATTTGCTATATTTATACGTATAATTATGCATATAATGAGCAGACCGTAAAATGGTGGGAGTATCTTACAATGAAAAAAGTGTTTATTGACGGCAGTGCCGGGACAACCGGGATTCGGATTTATGAAAGGCTCGCAGAACGAGACGATATCAAGCTGATTATTTTGCCGGAGCAGCAGCGAAAGGACAGTGCGTCACGCGCAGTTGCACTGAATGAGGCTGATGTTGCAATTCTCTGCCTGCCGGATATAGCAGCTCGCGAGGCGGTTTCTATGATAGAAAACCCGGACACGGTTGTAATTGACACCTCGACTGCACACCGCACCGCACCCGGATGGGTCTACGGCTTCCCGGAGCTTTCCGAAGTTCACAAGGATGCAATCTATAAAGCAAAGCGGATTGCAGTTCCCGGATGCCATGCAAGCGGCTTTATCGCGCTGACCGCTCCGCTTCGTGCAGCCGGAATTCTTGCTGAGGGAACACTTTTTTCATGCTTTTCGCTTACCGGCTACAGCGGAGGCGGCAAAAAAATGATTGCGGAATATGAAGCAAAACCGACCCCGAAGGAACTACACGCACCGCGTCAGTATGCTCTTTCTCAATCGCACAAGCATCTGCCGGAAATGGCAGCGCAGAGCGGTCTGCCGGCGCCTGTGTTCTGCCCTGTCGTCGGGGATTTCTACAGCGGAATGCAGGTTACCGTTCCGCTCTTTGCATCTCAATGCACAGCGAAAGGCACAATCGAAGAAATTACCGAAATTTATAAAAAAACGTATCAGGGTCCAATCGTTACATTTACCGAGCCGGACGACAAAAACGGATTTCTTTCTGCCGCCGCCATGCAAAACAGAGATTGCATGCATATCAGCATAACAGGAAACGAAGAGAGGATGCTGCTGCTTGCGGTCTACGACAATCTCGGAAAGGGCGCATCGGGTGCGGCAATCGAATGTCTTAATATGGTTTTAGGAGCAGAGCCGACCAAGGGGCTTTGCCTGTAAAAATTAAACAGAGGAGTAAAGGATGAAGATAACAGAAGGCGGCGTTTGCGCCGCAAAGGGATTTTTTGCTGCAGGAATACACTGTGGTATCAGAAAAAACAAGGAAAAAAAGGATCTTTCGCTGATATACAGCGAGAAAAAGGCTGCGGCCGCGGCGGTCTATACAACCAATCTTGTAAAGGGTGCGCCTCTTATCGTAACGAAAAAGCATCTTGCAGACGGCACGGCGCAGGCGATAATCTGCAACAGCGGAAACGCAAACACCTGTAATGCAGGCGGCGTTGAAATTGCAGAAGAAACCTGCTCGCTCCTTGCAAAGAAGCTTGGAATTTCGGAAAATGATGTTGTAGTTGCATCAACAGGCGTAATCGGTCAGCCGCTTGACATTGCGCCGATTGCCGCCGGAATTCCGAAGCTGATTGAGGCTCTCGGAAAGGATTCAGAGTCCGCCGCACTCGGCATTATGACCACCGACACCAAAGTCAAGGAGGTCGCGGTAGAATTTTCGATCGGAGACAAGACCTGCCGCCTCGGCGGAATTGCCAAGGGATCCGGAATGATTCACCCGAACATGGCAACCATGCTGGTATTTATTACTACCGACTGTGCGATAAGCGAAGGAATGCTGAAAAAGGCTCTTTTGTCGGATGTTTCGGAAACCTTCAACATGGTCAGTGTCGACGGAGACACCTCAACTAACGACATGGTCACGATTCTTGCAAACGGAGAAGCGGAAAACAAGGAAATCACCGAGCCGGGTGCTGACTTTGACACCTTCATGAAGGCGCTGAACACCGTAACCGTTCATCTCTGCCGCATGATTGCCGGAGACGGAGAAGGCGCGACAAAGCTCATGGAATGCAAGGTAACCGGTGCAAAGGACAAGGCAACCGGCAAAACTGTTGCCAAAAGCGTAATCTGCTCTTCCCTTGTCAAAGCTGCAATGTTCGGCTCGGATGCAAACTGGGGCAGAATACTTTGCGCCATCGGATACAGCGGTGCGGATGTGGATGTTGCGAAAATCGATGTTGCATTCCGTTCGCCAAAGGGCAAAGTCGAGGTTTGCAAAAACGGTGCCGGAATTCCTTTTTCGGAGGAGGATGCGAAAGCAATCCTGCTTGAAAGCGAAATTGAGATTCTGGTCTGCCTGAATTCGGGGGATGCCGCTTCCACTGCATGGGGCTGCGACCTGACATATGATTATGTAAAAATCAACGGCGACTACCGGACATAACAAAAGATAACCGAGGATAAGGAATACAAAATGGATATTACAAATGCTAAACGTGCGGAGGTGCTTGTACACGCTCTGCCGTACATTCAGGAGTACACCGGCAAGATTGTCGTTATCAAATACGGCGGAAATGCCATGATAAATGAAGAATTGAAGGATTCGGTAATAAGAGATGTCGTTTTGCTGTCTTTGGTCGGAGTCAAGGTGGTGCTTGTACACGGAGGCGGCCCGGAGATTACCGAAATGCTTAAAAAGATCGGCAAGGAAAGCGTATTTAAGGACGGTCTGCGCGTTACCGACAAGGAAACAGCCGACATTGTTCAGATGGTGCTTGCCGGAAAGGTCAACAAAAGCCTTGTCGCGCTGATCGGAAACAAGGGAGGCAGAGCAATCGGGCTTTCCGGAATGGACGGGTGCATGATCGAGGCAAAAACCAAGGATGAGAGTCTCGGGTATGTGGGAGAGATCACAAAGGTCGATGTTGCTCCGATTCTTGACATTATCGACAAGGGCTATATCCCGGTTGTTTCCACAATCGGGTGCGACAGCGACGGAAATGTATACAACATAAATGCCGACACGGCAGCAGCAAGAATCGCAGGAGAGCTCGGTGCCGAAAGCCTTATATCCATGACCGACATTGCAGGAATACTGAAGGACAAAAACGATCCCTCGACGCTGATTCCGGTTATCCGCACAGACGATGCGCCTAAGCTTATTAAAGACGGCACGATCGTCGGCGGAATGCTTCCGAAGGTTGAATGCTGCATCAACGCCATCCGCTGGGGCGTCAACCGCGTCTTTATTATTGACGGACGGATTCCGCATGCGATCCTTATTGAAATGCTGACAAACGAGGGAATCGGAACAATGTTCACCGATACTCCTCCTACACCCGGTGACGAAAAATAACGGAGAAATAAGAGAAATACTATGATAAAGCAGAATATTTGTGATCTTGATCAATGCTATATTGCAAACACCTACAGCCGCTTCCCTCTGGTGCTCAAGCACGGGAAGGGCTCTTTGGTATATGATGAAAACGAAAAAGAATATATAGACCTTTCAACCGGAATTGCGGTAAACACCTTCGGCTTTGCAGACGAAGAATGGCAGGCGGCGACATTAAAGCAGCTTACAAGTCTTCAGCACACCTCAAACCTGTATTATTCCGAGCCGTGCGCGGTGCTTGCATCAATGCTATGCGAAAAAACCGGAATGAAAAAGGTTTTTTTCTCAAATTCCGGAGCGGAGGCAAACGAATGTGCAATTAAGGCGGCAAGAAAATACGCAGCGGAAAAGAAAGGTAAGGAATATTACCATATCATAACCCTTAAAAACAGCTTCCACGGCCGTACAATCACGACGCTTGCCGCAACCGGTCAGGATACGTTTCACAAGGACTTTACACCGCTTACAGACGGCTTTCACTATGCCGTCCCGGGCGATATTGACGGTATAAAAAAGCTGCTTGACACATACCCCACAGCCGCAGTGATGATTGAGGTTGTTCAGGGCGAGGGAGGTGTGATTCCGCTTGAGAAGGAATTTGTAAAGGAGCTTTCAAAGCTGCTTTCCTTAAACGACGTGCTTCTTATATGCGACGAGGTACAGATCGGAAACGGCAGAAGCGGAAAGCTGTACGGATATATGAATTACGACATTCAGCCGGATATCTTTACAACCGCCAAGGGGCTTTGCGGCGGACTTCCGCTCGGAGCTACGGTATTTAACAAAAAAACAATGAATGTACTGACCCCGGGAACTCACGGTTCCACCTTCGGAGGAAACCCGGTCTGCTGTGCCGGAGCAATCTCGGTTCTTTCGCGTCTTGACGAGGACACCCTTGCCGGCGTAAAGGAGCGTTCGGAGTACATTATAAGCGAGCTTACCGGTGCTACCGGCATACGCTCGGTAACCGGACTCGGACTCATGCTGGGGATCGAAACTGAGCTTGGGGCAAAGGAAGTAATAAAAAAATGTATGGAAAATGGGGTTTTGGTAATCAGCGCAAAGGAAAAGGTTCGTCTTCTGCCTGCGCTTAACATTCCGATGCCGCTTCTTGTCCGCGCAGTAAAAGTCATAAAGGAAGTCTGCGCAAGGGAGGAAGCATGAATACATTTAAAAACAGAGATTTTCTTAAGCTGCTCGACTTTTCCCCAGAGGAAATAGAACAGCTGCTTGAGCTTTCTGAAAAGCTTAAGAAAAAAAAGAAAAACGGCGAGGCTCACCGCTTATGCGAGGGGAAAAATCTTGCCCTGATTTTTGAGAAAACCAGCACGCGCACACGCTGCGCCTTTGAGGTGGCTGCAAGGGATCTCGGAATGGGGGTAACATATCTTGACCCCTCCGGCTCGCAGATAGGCAAGAAGGAAAGCATCGCAGACACCGCGCGCGTCCTTTCCGGGATGTTTGACGGTATTGAATACCGCGGATTCGGCCAGAACATAGTCGAGGAGCTTGCAAAATATGCATCTGTTCCTGTTTTCAACGGACTGACCGACGAATTCCACCCGACGCAGATTCTGGCAGATTTTCTCACCGTCAAGGAGCATTTCGGCAAGCTGAAGGGTGTGCATCTTACCTATATGGGAGACGCGCGCTTTAACATGGGCAACTCCTTAATGGTCGGCTGTGCAAAGATGGGAATGCACTTTACGGTAGGCGCTCCGAAGGAATACTTCCCTGATCAAAAGCTGATAAGCGAATGCGAAAAAATCGCAGAAAAAACCGGTGCTGTCCTGAACTTTTTAGAAAATCCGACCGAGGCTGTAAATGGTGCACATGTGGTTTATACCGATGTCTGGGTCTCGATGGGAGAGCCGGATACGGTATGGGAAAAGCGGATCAAAGCACTCCTGCCGTATCAGGTAAACGAAGCGCTGATGAAAAATGCCGCGCCGGATGCCATATTCATGCACTGCCTGCCGGCATATCACGACAAAAACACGGTAATCGGCAAGGAAAAATGCGAAAAATTCGGACTCGACGCCATGGAAGTGAGCAACGAGGTGTTTGAAGGCAAGCAGTCGGTGGTCTTTGAGGAGGCGGAAAACCGGATGCATACCATCAAGGCTGTGCTTGCCGCCATGATCGGAGGTGCAATATGAAGCGTTATCTTGTATTTGCCGACGGAGAGGTAATCGAGGGCACGGCATTCGGAGCAACAAGCACGGCACTCGGAGAGTTGGTATTTACCACAGGAATGGGCGGATATATCGAAACGCTTACCGACCCGAGCTACAAGGGACAGATCATTCTCCAGTCCTTCCCTCTCATCGGCAATTACGGAATAATTTCGGAGGACTTTGAAGGAAAGAGCGCTGCGTGCGGATATATAGTACGGGAGTGGTGTGAGCATCCCTCAAATTTCAGATGCGAAATGACGCTTGACGCTTATCTTAAAAAAGTCGGCATTCCCGGCATCTGCGAGGTGGACACACGGGCAATCACGAAAAAAATCCGCGAAAGCGGCGTTATGAATGCAATGATCACCAACGACCCGTCACCAGACCTTGCTTTAATCAATAATTATCGTATAACCGACGCCGTTGACGCGGTTTCCTGTAAGGAGCCGTACACCGTTTCGCCTGAAAAGCCGTCGCGCCGGATTGTGCTGCTTGACTACGGCTGCAAGAAAAATATCATAAACGAGCTTGTAAGACGCGGATGCACTGTACATGTTCTGCCGCATACCGTAACCGCAAAGGAGATTCTTGCTCTCTGTCCCGACGGTGTAATGCTTTCAAACGGTCCGGGAGATCCTTCAGCAAACGAAAATGAAATTTCGGTAATCAAAGAGCTTGTTTCAAAGGTTCCGATCTTCGGAATCTGTCTCGGGCATCAGCTCCTTGCGCTTGCAATGGGAGGAAAAACCGAGAAGCTTAAATACGGCCATCGCGGCGTAAATCAGCCGGTAAAGGATCTTGAAACGGGAAGAACCTACATGTCAAGCCAGAATCACGGATATTCGGTAATTTCCGACAGCGTAAAGGAAGTCGGGAAGCTGCGCTTCTGCAACGCAAACGACGGAACCTGCGAAGGAATTGACTATCCGGATCTTCGTGCATTTTCGGTGCAGTTTCATCCGGAGGCGCATTCCGGACCGCAGGATACTGCATTTTTGTTCGACCGCTTTATCGGAATGACGGAGGAAAAGTAATATGCCGCTTTCTAAAGATATAAAAAAGGTACTTGTTATCGGCTCCGGTCCGATTGTAATAGGACAGGCAGCCGAATTTGATTATGCCGGCGCGCAGGCATGCCGCGTGTTAAAGGAAGCCGGAATCAATGTTGTTCTTGTAAATTCCAATCCGGCAACGATCATGACCGACAAGGCGCTGGCTGACGAAATCTATCTTGAGCCGCTGAATGTCGAAACCTTAAAACGAATAATAATCAAGGAGCAGCCGGACAGCCTCCTTGCCGGACTTGGTGGGCAGACAGGGCTTACGCTTGCGATGCAGCTTTCAAAGGATGGATTTCTTTTAAAGCACGGCGTAAGACTGCTCGGAACAGACTCGGATGCAATCGACCGTGCGGAGGATCGGGAGCTGTTTAAGAAAACGATGGAGGAAATCGGTCAGCCGACCGTCCCGTCCGGAATTGCCCACACCGTAAAAGAGGCGCTGGATGTAGCAGAAAAGGTCGGCTATCCGGTCATCATTCGCCCTGCGTTTACACTCGGCGGTGCAGGCGGAGGCGTTGCGGAAAGCAAGGAGCAGCTTGAAGAGGCAGCCAAAACCGGCTTGGATGCATCTCCGATTTCGCAGGTTCTGGTCGAACGCTATATTTACGGCTGGAAGGAAATCGAATTTGAAACCATGCGTGATTCAATCGGCAATACGATTGCCGTCTGCAGCATGGAAAATATGGATCCGGTCGGCGTGCACACGGGAGACAGCATAGTTGTAGCCCCTGCCCTGACGCTTTCGGACAGAGAGCTTCAGATGCTGCGCAGCGCGTCGCTTAAAATCATTTCCTCGCTCGGCATCATCGGCGGATGCAACTGCCAATTTGCCTTAAATCCCGATTCGTTTGAATATGCGGTAATCGAGGTCAATCCGCGTGTATCCAGATCCTCGGCTCTTGCAAGCAAGGCGACAGGATATCCGATTGCCAAGATCACGACGAAAATCGCACTCGGCTATACTCTTGACGAAATCAAAAACGACATCACAGGCAAAACCTGCGCCTGCTTTGAGCCGGCACTTGACTATGTGGTGGTAAAATTCCCGAAATGGCCCTTTGACAAATTTACCGGTATCAGCCGAAAGCTCGGCACCCAGATGAAGGCTACCGGAGAGGTAATGGCGATCGGAAGCAGCTTTGAGGCGGCACTTATGAAAGCAGTGCGCGGAGCGGAAATATCACTTGACACCCTTAACGCCGGCAAAACAGACGGGCTCGATGTAAAGAGCCGGCTCGCTGATTGCGACGACCGAAGGATTTTTACGGTATTTGAAGCGCTTAAATGCGGAATTACACCGAAAGAAATCCACGAAATCACACGCATAGACCTGTTCTTTATATACAAGCTGAAAAATCTTGCCGACTTTGAAAAGGAGCTTGAAAAGGGTCTTACGCCCGAGCTTTATAAAAAAGCCAAAAGGCTCGGTTATCCCGACACGGCAATCGGTCGGATTTCAAAGGAGCAGAACCTGCCGCACATTTCGGCATCATAC
>CAKSER010000040.1 GCA_934447715.1 uncultured Eubacteriales bacterium
GGAGCAATGCTCTTTTTTTAACGAAATAAATCCCTTCAGCGTGTGTAATGCCCTTCGGTACGGGGAAAGAAAGCACGGATGAGTATTTTTTGCCGGCGAATAACGAATACATGAAATACTCATTTGATTACTGCCGCTGAAGCGCACCTGACGCGCATGAAAAATGAAGTGGGACTTGTGTCCCATGAAAAATTGGAAATGCTTTTAAAGGCTATGTGCGCTTTGCTTCACCTCGTCAATTACCGCCTCGGCAGAGTCAAGAATGTCCTGCTGCCTTTCCTTTATCCGGTTCGCCTTTTCCTCCGATACAATGCTTTCGGCAAGAGAAAGGGATTTGTTGAGAGCATCAAGCTGCTCGTTGCTCATTTCCCTTATAGGGGTATTGCCGATTACATTTGAAAGACCGTCAAGCTCCCCCTGAATCTCCTCGGAATAGCCGTCAACTCCCATAGCGTCGGCATATGCCTTGCCGATCTCCCGGAGCCTTTCGGCATACGATTCCTGCTTCTGCTCCTTTGCCTGAAGCTTGTAGGCGCTTTCAACAATCCCTGCCTCGTTTCCGTCGGCTATATAACGCTCTATCTGCTCGTTCAGCCTGTTTATGTCCCTTGTGTAGTTGTCATACCTGATCTCGTTCTGCATGTCAATAAAGGACAGTAAAGAGGCAACCGAGGACTTGAGATTGTCCGGAATGTGCTTTGACTTGTCGTCGCGTAAAAGAAGGGTGTTGAGCCGTCCGACTCTTCTCGAGATCGTTTCCCTCAGCTGCGATCTTGCTCTGCCGAGCTTGTACTCGCGCAGCCTTGCCTTTCCTTCTCTTCTGATTCTCGTTCTTTCAAAGTCAAGGACCTTTTTGAGGCTTTTTGTCGCCTCAAGGGAAAGCAGCCTTGCATCCTCGCTTTTGATCTTCGCCTTAAGCGAGTCGCTCTTTTTCTTTAACCGGCTGTACTTGTCTCTGAAAGCTTCGCTTCTGTGATAGTTGATGCCTTCTTCCGCAAGCGCCTTTCTCTCTTTGCTTTCGTCGGAGAACATCCGATGAATTTCCTCATCGACGCTGTTGAGCTCCGCCTGAAGAGAGTTTACACGGGAAAGATTTTCCTTGTAGTCGGAAAGTATCTTCCTGTCCTCCCCGGTCTGCGCCGCACTCTCAAGAGCGTTTGCAAGTATGCTCCGGTCGGTGAGCTCTTCCTCGGTAACAGAATACCGGATGTCGTTGTTTCCGCCGTCAAATGTACCGATGTTGTCGGTTGCAGATTTGATTTGGGTGGGATAAAAAGCAATTACCTCATCATAATTAACAACGCCGTCATATCCGAGCGATTCCAAATATCTTTTTGCCTTAATGCCGGCTTCGTTCTGCCCCTTGTATTTATTGAGCGCCTTATAGCCAATTTCCTCGGTCGCAGGGTTTTGTATATTAAGATAATACTCTCCGACTTTTTCGCCATAGCCAGCAGCTTCTTCTTTCCACATGGAAAAGAACGCTCCTTGTATATCCATGTTTGCGCGCCCCTTTGACATGTCAAAAGCCGAAAAAATCGCATCGGTCCCGTGGTAGAACACTTTCGGCGTTCCGTCCTCGTTGAGCATATCGGGAGCAACATCGCGTGCCGGTGTAAAATCTTTGTCGAACCGCTTGACAAGGGAAATAATATCTGATACAGTATAGGCAGAAGAGGTGTTCTCCATAATGGGTGTGTGGCTTTTGCCTATCCCCACGGAGGGCACTTCTTCTATTTCTATCGACCGAACATGATAGAATTTCTTGTTTGTCTCATTTTGCCCCGGCAAATAGCTCTCATCTACTGCCATTTTAGCAATGTAAAATGTGCCGTCAATTGTAATAGGCGCATAGAATTTATGCATAAAAGCTGTATAGATTGACTTTTTGCCGCGACCATATTCGGACGTTTCTGTATCAAGCAAAATTGAATTTTCTATGATTTTATCAATGTTCCGCATAGCAATTACAGACTTTTTGTCTTTCCCACTGTGGGACATTGTTTCATCATATCCGACACTTGAGGAGTTGATCGTCCATCCGGTGTCGTTGTTCCGGTATTGCCCTCGTGGATTTTTACCGCTGCGATCTTCCATGTCGGATGTATTTACTCTCGTGCTGTCATGCGCACGCCATTCTCCGAACCACGCACGGAAAAACGGGGATTTCGTTCCCAGCTCCCGGTAGAATTTTCTCGCCCATTCTTTAGATTTCTGAACATCCTCGCTTGTAAAATCGTTTATGCTCACGCGTTTTCCGCCGTGGGCCTTTGTTATTTCACGAAGCATTTCGACATCCTTAACCGTTATCGGAACAGCCGCCTTTTCACCCTCGTTAAAGTCCTCTGTAATCGAAAATTTCTTTTCGCCCTGTCTTTTTTTGTCGAAGGTGTTGACAAATCCGTTTTGATCGGATATACTGTTATCAGATGCACTACCAAGGGGCTTAGACCCCACGACGGTCATTAAGTTGACTGAAGGTAGTGTGTCTTTTTTTATTCTTCCGACATTGTATACAGTTGCCACATCGTCATTCATGCCGATTGACAAAGTTATCCTGTAATACTGCCCGTCATAGTCTTTAAAGAATGCAGTCTTATATATAAACCCATCCTTTGCGAAATCGTGAGTCTTTGTATCAGATGCCCGGATATCTCTGTTTATTGATACCTCGCTAAGCTCGTCTATGTGGCTTTCGGCTCTTAGCTTGAGCGCGAATTCAGACTCTGTCAGCCTGACCTTTTTTCCGCCCTCCTGCTTGAAGTTGTCTCTTGCCTTGTAGCCGGTGTTTTCCCTTGTTATGGTCAGCACGTCGCCGTCGATTGCCGTGATCTCAATGCTGCCGTTTTCGCCTGTGAGCTTGCCGAAAAAGTCGGTTATCTGCTGACGCATAGTCGAAACATCCGACGAGGTTATAACATTGCGGTCGTATATAACAAAGGTGTTACCGTTTTCAAGCACGCCTATTGAATAATTCGTTCTGCCGCTGCCTGTCCCCTTTCCCGAAGCCCTTATTGTGTCATAGTTTGCAAGAGCAGTATTAAGCGCCTTTTCCCATAGCTTTTTTGCATCTGCAAAGATCTCCGCATTCGAAAGGAGAGCTCTTGCATAGTAGTTGCCGGAGGGAAGCTCTTTGTATGCCTCTTTGCTTGCCTCGACGATCTCCCCGAGCTTCTTTGCTATTGCCTTTGCAAGAGAATTGTTCTTTCTGCGCAGCGCCATAATGTTGTCAAAGGCATCCGAGTCCTTTAACATTGTTTCGGAAGCGTCGCAGATAACCTCCTCTCGCGCTATTTCGTAAAGCTCGCTTTCGGTGTACTCATTGTATTGCTCAAGACCGGAAAGAAAAGACCGCTTTCTTTCGATAAGCTCGTCTGCAGACTCGCCACGGGCTATGTAATTGTCAAAAAGAAACTTGGCATAGTCATTGTACCCCTGCTCGTCAAACTGCCGTATAAAGTGCGTCAGCTCGTGCGAGGCGGCATACATAAGAGTATCAGCGCCTACAGGACCGGCGGAAATGTCAAGCTCAATATGCACCTTGCCGCTTTTGTCAATAAACTCCCTTCCGCTTTCCTTTACGTCTCTCTGACCCTTTTCGTCTGTGCCGCTATACGGAGACGACTTTTGTTATATTTTGCGCATATTGAAAACTTACTGCGTAAAATACAGATATAATTACACCCAGAAAACTGTTGAAATTACTTATGAAAATCTTTTGAAATTACTTGAATTTTTTAAAAAATAATTATATAATACAAGTAGAATAAACAGTAGTTATTCACTTTTTTCGACCCCTACAGTATGCACTTAGGGAGAAATTTGACAGCGATGCATGAAATACTACATTGCTATCGGATCGGCAGGTGCACATTGCCGCCTCTTCGGTATGTCAAGTCATTTTAAAGTTCAAACATAGACGAATTTCGGGGACATGGCGCGATGCGCTTTGAATCCGACATTTTTCATTTTTCATCCGATTTTAAAGCTTTCGGCAGATATTTTATTTATGCCTTCGCCGGAGCCGACTGATTGCATAAGCTGCTTTAAACCGGGTTTTTCGCAAAAAAGCTGCCTCAAAACAAATCTGTTAATATTTTTTAATTCTGATAAACAACAAAGGAGCAAATTATGAAGAAAAAATTGCTTTCGATCCTGCTATGCCTTACAATGGCAGTCGGACTGCTGCCTGTTTCGGTATGGGCGGCAGAGCCTGCGCACAAGCACTGCATATGCGGTCTTGGTACAGCAGAGGAGCATATTATCCACACCCACAGGGTTGATACCGAATGGGTAGGCATATCGAGCCTTGATGAAATCAGCTCGGGAAGTTCCTACTATTATCTGAAAAACAATGTGACCATTTCGAAATCCTGGAATCCTCCGGACAAAACTGTTTTGTGTCTTAACGGATACAGCATTATCTGCAGTGCATCTGAGGATGTAATAAAGGTAAGCGCAGATAAGAGACTTACATTAACAGACTGCAGTACGAACAAAACCGGCAAGATTACTCACACAAGCGGAGCGACCGGCCGCGGTATAAGCAACAACGGCGGCACAGTAACCATCTGGGGCGGATCTGTATGTGACAACAGCATAAAGAGCGTCGGTGCAGGAATATATAACAGTTCGTCCGCTTTTCTTTACATGTACGGCGGCTCAATATCAAACAACAGACTCATAGATTACAATCACGGCGCCGGTGTGTACAACGAAGGCCGCTTTGAAATGCGCGGCGGAACGATTTCCGGCTGCTATGCAAACGGCTCCGGAGCCGGAATCTTCAACTATAAGGGTATTTTTACAATGTCCGGAACTGCGGCTATTAAGGACAATTACACCGATCCTGATAACCACAGTGCGTACGGCGGAGGTGTAGACAACTATCTCGGTACATTTGTCATGCTGGGCGGTGAAATTTCCGGAAATCGCAGCAACTGCGGAGGCGGTGTCTGCAATTATGCGGATGCATATTCCACAGCGGCAACAAAGTCTGCAACCTTCACTATGACCGGCGGAACAATTTCGAATAATACTGCCGATGCAGCCGGCGGCGGCGTATTCAGCGTCGCAGACAAGGAGGCATCCGCGGAATTTTTAATGGCGGGCACTGCCGTAATAACGGATAATAAGGCGGCAAACGGCGGAGGTGTGTGCATCAGCTCCGGCGGCTCTAAAATGACAATGTCGGAAAATGCACTGATCAGTAACAATACTGCATCCGATTCTACAGATGTCAGCAACGGAAACGGAGGCGGAATATACTTCTCCGGCAGCGGATACAGCGGTTACGGCACACTTGAAATGAAAAACGGTGCAGTTTCCGAAAACAATGCAAGACGCGGTGGCGGTATCTATGTAAACCGTGGCAAGCTGAACGCTTCGGGCGGAAAGATTTTAGGCAACACCGCAATTACAAACGGCGGCGGTGTGTATGTTTCGGGCAGCAACACGGTGACACTTGGCGGCAGCCTTAATATTACAGGCAACAAAAAGAGCACTTCAAACAACAACCTGTTTTTTGTCGTAACCGATCTTAAAGTCATGGCGGCAGGTCTTGTGTCCGGCGCAAAAATCGGTGTGACTATGCCTTTCGACCCGACATCAGCCGAATCAGTGACGATAACAGGCGACACGGTAACAAAGAACTACTTTGTTTCCGACAATGCATCATTTGAAACAGCAATAGATTCGGACGGATATGTAATTCTTAAGGTGGCAGAGGGAAAATCCTATACCGTAAAGATCAATCTTCCGTCAAACGGCAGCGCAAGCCGTGTAGAGAACACAGGCGATCTTGAGCAGACCGTAAAGGAAGGCAGCGATGATTATAAGCTCGTAAAGCTGAAGGCAGACAGCAATCATTACTTCAGCAATGACGATATCAAAGCAATCAATGCAAAGCTTGACGGAACGGGCATGTATGTAGCAACCGTAAGCGAAAGCGAGACGATTTCGATTACCGGTACACCGACCAAGGATGTTGAGATAACGGTTGTTACAACGGCAAAGACAGCCAAGTCGGCACCGAGAGTCCGGGGCACGGCACCTGAGACTGCGGACGGCAAAGGATATATAAACGGAACATCTTACGGTATGGAATACCGCAAGCATGGCACCGATGAATGGATCGACTGCAGCAATATAGGTTACCAGGCGGTTGAGCCGGGCTGCACCTATGAGGTCCGCTATAAGAGCACATTGAAGGAGCTTGCTTCTCCGATAAGCAGCTGCTATGTTCCGGAATATACTGTTCCGAAGGTGGCAGAACCCACTCCCGAAAGCTGCACATATGACGGAAAAGAGCATACCGGTATAGCCTTGGGAAGCGATTATGTCGTTTCCTCCGGTACAAATACCGCAACAGATGCAGGAGAATATGTTGTATACATCAAGCCTGCAGATGGCAAGCAGTGGGCTGACGGCTCTTCAGCCGAAAAGGAATTTAGGTGGAATATTTATAAGGCTGATAAGGACGCGCCCACAGGGCTTGGCACAGTAAAGGCATCTGCCGCAGGCGAAAGCGACGGTAAGATTACCGGTGTAAGCTCGGATATGGAATACCGCAAGGTCGGCACATCCGAGTGGATTTCCTGCACCGATACCGAAATCATCGGTCTTGCTGCAGGCAGCTATGAGGTAAGATATAAGGAGAGTGCAAACTATAACGCAGGCAAGTCCGCGGCCCTGACTGTTACAAACACGGATGCTCCTGTCTACAGCATTATTGAAGGCGACGGCAGCAGCTGGGTACAGAATACAGACAAAACACTTTCCTTCCGTGCAGACGGCGATTTTGCAAAGCTTACCGGCATTAAGATTGACGGTGCTGCAGTTGCTTCCGGCAAATATACCGTCGATTCGGATTCGAATACGGTTGTGCTTGGCAGCGATCTTCTTTCCGAGCTGACGGTCGGTAATCATATTCTGACTGTCGTATACAGCGACGGAGAATGCAGCGCAAGCTTTGAGGTCAAGGCGGAAGCGGTATTGCATACACATGACTACGGAACCGAGTGGAAGAGCGATGAAAAGAGCCACTGGCACGAATGCGCATGCGGCGAAAAGGCAGACGAGGCGGCACATAGCTT
Organism: uncultured Eubacteriales bacterium; assembly: GCA_934447715.1. Classification (GTDB taxonomy): domain Bacteria; phylum Bacillota; class Clostridia; order Oscillospirales; family CAG-272; genus HGM12657. The sequence continues at coordinate 7,095 of CAKSER010000040.1, forward strand.
TGAGTGGAAGGTTGATAAGGCTCCAACCGAGGACGAGACAGGACTTGAGCATGAGGAATGCACCGTTTGCGGCGCAAAGCGCAATGAAAACACGGTTATCGAAAAGCTGTCCGACGACAGTAAAGCAAACGACGATAGCACAACAAACGATGATACTTCTCCGAAGACAGCAGACGGCAGTATCATGTGGGCCTTCCTGCTTATTATCAGCTGCGGCATAATCGGAGCTTTGGTAATAGGCAGAAAGAGAAGATATAACAGATAAAGCAGAATAATATTAAGGCGGCTGTTTAAAGGATAGCCGCCTTTCCTTATGTTTTTATAAATGAACCGAAGTGTTTTCTTTTAAAATTCTGCAAATGCAAAAACAGTATTGCTTACACGCGGATTTTGTGTTAAAATGTCCACAGAAGGCTTGCTTTCCGGGCAGCTGCCCATCCGTGCTTTGCACGGGTGCGGACATTGCAACAGCAAAAGTTACTTTTTGCCGTTTCCAGCGTTTACACGCTGCTTTTGAGATAATATGTATTTGCAGAAGGGGAAGACACCCATTAAAAAAAACGAAGACTGCAGATATGCTTTAAAGGAAAAGGGGGAGGCACCCATCGAAAAAAACGTAATCGTTATTGATGAAAACGGAAATGAATACGAAACTACCTATACAAAACGGGCAAAAGGGCTTGTAAAAAAGGGCAGGGCACGCTTTGTTGATGAAAACAAAATATGCTTGCTGTGCCCACCAAATTCTAAATCGGAGGACATTAATATGTCGGAATTTAAAAGCACCAAGCAATTCTCGGTAGACTATATTGTAAAGCAGATTGTAAAGGTACAGGATCAGCTGCTTGATCTAAAAAGCACGGTAAAGAGCATAAGCAGTGTTGCAGACGGGAAAAGCCCGGTTGCAGAAAATGCTTCGGCTCATGATGAGATTGCTTTAAAAAAGATCGAAGCAATAACCGATGTTTTTGACCGCAGAGAGGAGAGCCTGCAAAGGCTTCTCGAGCTTTACAGCCGTATGTATGATGATCTTAGCGGCAAGAAGGTGCTGAAGGATAAAGCGCTTGCGGCGCTTGAAAAATGCTCCGGTAACGACGCACAGATGGAGAAGCTCTCCGGGGTGCTGAACGAAATCGGATTCTTGGAAGAATAACCAAAGTAAAATAGCTTTGCATTGCCTTGGCACGGTGAAAGCCGCATTATTGCCGTAAATCACAAGGAAGGCAGATAGAAAAAAGCTATCCCCACAGAGAAGCTGCTTAAAAACGTTTTTTAAGCGGCTCTGTGGGGATATCCTTTTTGACATTTCAGGGCTCAGTATTATATTTCATTATAAAAAGTCGCAACAGAAGCTTGCCAAACGGTGCAGTTTCGGTCGACAAAACTTGACAACCGTCATTGCATATATTATACTTATACTATAATTAATCAGTAAATATCAAGCGTTAATCGCTGCAGGAAAATGTTTTCTCTGAACAGGGAAAAAGCCTGAAACGAAAAAGGGAAGGATTAGGTAATGTCTGAAAACAAAAAAACAATTGCTTTAATAGCACATGATAATAAAAAAGCGGAAATCGTCGCCTGGGCGATGCAGAATAAGAGCCTGCTTTCGAGATTTGATCTCTGCGGAACAGGTCACACGGCAAAGCTGATTTCCGACGCGACAGGTCTTGAGGTAAGACAGTTTCTTCCGGGACCTATGGGCGGCGATCAGCAGGTCGGCGCAAATATTGCAGAGGGAAATATCCAGGCTGTGATCTTCTTCTGGGATCCGCTTTCTGCTCAGCCGCACGATCCGGATGTCAAGGCGCTGCTCAGAATTGCAGTCGTTTACGATATCCCGATTGCGACAAACAGATCAACTGCGGACTGTATCGTTAAATCCGAGATAAACTGACTTTTTTCAAGATGTCAAAAGACAGCATGAACGGCAGCTCAAAATATGTTCTGATAACCGGGGCCTGCGGAGGTATGGGAAGCAGGACGGTAAAGGAATTTAAGCAAAACGGATATAAGGTCTTTGCTCTTGACAAAACGGCATGCGAAAAGGAGGAAAATGTTTTCCCGATCGCAGCGGATATAACCTCCGAACAAAGCGTAAAACAGGCAATGAAGGAAGTAAGCGGCATAACAGACGAGCTGTATGCGATAATTCACTTTGCCGGTATATACATGCTTGATTCGCTTGCGGAGATGGACAGCGCAGCTTTTGAGAAAATTTTTAGGGTCAATCTCTTCGGCGCGTTTCTTGTAAACAAGACATTTATGCCGCTTTTAAAGCCGGGGAGCAGGATTCTTGTAACGACAAGCGAGCTTGCTCCGCTCGATCCGCTTCCTTTTACCGGGATATATGCAGTGACCAAGGCATCTCTTGACAGATATGCGTATTCTCTTCGGATGGAGCTTCAGCTTCTTGAGATCAGCGTCTCTGTCCTTAGGGCAGGGGCGGTAAGGACCGATATGCTTGCTGTATCCGAAAGTGCACTTGACAGCTTTTGTAAAAATACAAAGCTTTACAGCTGCAACGCAAAGAGATTTAAACGGATTGTTGACAGCGTTGAAGCAAAGAGCATACCTCCGGAAAGGATTGCCGAAAAAGCACGCTGTATTATTGAAAAACGAAATCCGGGCTTTGCATACAGCATTAACAGAAATCCGCTGCTAAGACTTTTAAATATGCTTCCAAGGCGGCTTCAGCTTCGGATCATCCGTGCCGTGCTGAAATGACCGATAATAAATGATAAATAATAAAAAAGCGATAGAACAAACGTTTCTATCGCTTTTCTTTTATCTATGCTATATCGAATTATATATGCTATATCGAATAATTGTCCGCCATGTCGGTACTTATAAGATCCTGCAGGGTTTTTCCGTCAAAGAAGTCGTTTATTACGCGGTAAAACTCAACCCACATAGGATATGTGCGGCATTCAAAGGCTCTTTCGCATGGCTTTGCACCGCGCTCAAGACAGGCGACCGGCGCAAGGTCTCCTTCGGTCAGACGGAGAATATCGCCGATTTTGCAGTCCTTTGGATCCTTTATAAGGCGATATCCGCCTCCCTTGCCGTGGACGCCGTCGATTATTTTGTTTTTTGCAAGAACCGGTATAATTCTTTCAAGATATTTAAGAGAAATGCCCTGCCTTTTGGCAACATCCTTCATCGGAACGTATCCGCCGCCGCTGTGCTCTGCAAGATCAATCAGCACGCGAAGGGCATATCTGCCTCTTGTTGAAATCATCATAATTGCGGTTTCTCCTGTCTTTATCCTGTCTGTAGATTTAAAAAGCGCCGGATATGCCGGACTCAGCAGTCTGAACTTCTGAAAGACGGCAAAATCCGGCTGTTTTCATATTTTCATACTATGCGCTTATTCTGCAAAAAGCGGAGTTGAAAGATATCTGTCACCGGTGTCGGGAAGAAGAACAACGATTGTTTTTCCTTCGTTTTCCGGGCGCTTTGCAAGCTCGATTGCAGCAAACGCAGCTGCTCCCGAAGAAATTCCGACAAGCACTCCCTCATTTTTGCCGATTTCCTTTCCGAAGGCAAATGCATCTTCGTTTGATACCGGAATGATCTCGTCGTAAACCTTTGTGTTTAAAACCTCCGGAACAAAGCCTGCGCCGATGCCCTGAATCTTGTGTGCGCCTGCAACGCCGGTAGACAGCACGGCAGATGACTTGGGCTCTACGGCGACAACCTTGACATCCGGTTTTTTGGACTTCAGATACTCGCCGACACCGGTAATCGTACCGCCCGTGCCGACACCTGCAACAAAGAAATCTACATTTCCGTCGGTATCCTCAAAAATTTCGGGACCGGTGGTCTTTCTGTGTGCCTCCGGATTTGCCGGATTTACAAACTGTCCGGGAATAAAGCTGTTCGGAATCTCTTTTGCAAGCTCCTCCGCCTTTGCAATAGCACCCTTCATTCCCTTGGAGCCCTCGGTAAGAACGATTTCGGCTCCGTAAGCCTTTATAAGCTGTCTTCTTTCGATCGACATCGTTTCCGGCATAGTGATTATTATTCTGTAGCCTCTTGCGGCAGCTACTGCGGCAAGACCGATGCCTGTGTTTCCGCTTGTCGGCTCGATGATGACAGAGCCTTCCTTCAGCTTGCCCTCGGCTTCTGCCTTTTCAACCATTGCCTTTGCAATTCTGTCCTTTACAGATCCGGCAGGATTGAAATATTCGAGCTTTGCAAGAATTTTCGCTTTGAGATTGTATTTTTTCTCAATATGTGTGAGCTCAAGAAGAGGAGTTCTGCCGATGAGCTGATCGGCTGATGTATATATTTTTGACATGATTATTTCCTTTCAGATGCTTTCAAAATGCTTTCAGAATAATAAAGTGATGGAATAAATGACCTTTAGGCAAGGCTGCTTATTTTATTGCGTCAAATGCCTGGCTGAGGTCTGCTATAATGTCGTCGATATGCTCGGTGCCTATCGAAAGACGGATCGTGCTCTGCGTGATGTTCTGCTCTGCAAGCTCAGCATCGCTTAACTGGCTGTGGGTTGTTGTTGCAGGATGGATAACAAGCGATTTAACATCCGCAACATTTGCAAGAAGCGAGAATATTTTTAAGCTGTCGATAAATTTGTGAGCCTTTTCTACGCCGCCCTTGATTTCGAAGGTAAAGATCGAGCCTCCTCCGTTCGGGAAGTATTTCTGATAGAGGGCGTGATCCGGATGGTCGGGAAGCGACGGATGGTTGACCTTTTCAACCTGCGGATGATTTGCAAGGAATTCGACAACCTTTTTTGTGTTTTCGGCGTGACGCTCAATACGGAGCGACAGGGTTTCGATTCCCTGTAAAAGCAGGAATGCCGCAAACGGGGAAATTGTTGCACCGGTGTCGCGCAGAAGAATTGCGCGGATATATGTAACAAATGCGGCAGGACCGACGGCTTTTGCAAAGGAGATGCCGTGATAGCTCGGATTCGGCTCGGAGATTGCAGGATATTTTCCGCTTGCTGCCCAGTCGAACTTTCCGGAGTCGACGATGATTCCGCCGAGTGTTGTTCCGTGTCCGCCGAGGAATTTTGTGGCGGAGTGAACAACAATGTCAGCACCGTGCTCGATCGGACGGATGAGATACGGGGTGCCGAAGGTGTTGTCAACGACAAGCGGAATGCCGTGCTTGTGAGCAATCTCGGCAAGAGCATCAATGTCCGGAATATCGCTGTTCGGGTTGCCGAGAGTTTCTATATAAATCGCTCTGGTGTTGTCCTGAATTGCGTTTTCGACCTCATTAAGATCGTGGATGTTTACAAAGCTTGCCGTGATTCCGAAGTTCGGCAGGGTATGGGCAAGCAGGTTGTAGCTTCCGCCGTAGATTGTCTTCTGCGATACAAAATGACCGCCGTTCTGACCGAGTGCCTCGAGTGTGTAGGTGATAGCTGCAGCTCCGGATGCAAGAGCGAGTGCGGCAACGCCCTTTTCGAGCGCGGCAACTCTCTTTTCAAGAACATCCTGAGTTGAGTTTGTAAGTCTTCCGTATATATTTCCGGCATCCGACAGTCCGAAGCGCGCAGCTGCGTGCTCGCAGTTTTTAAAGACATATGATGTGGTTGCGTAAATCGGAACCGCGCGTGCATCTGTTGCCGGATCCGGATTCTCCTGACCTACGTGGAGCTGAAGTGTTTCAAATTTATATTCTGACATGATTTTTATTTCCTTTCGTTTCGTGATGTTATTATAATCTGCTTAAATGTGTTGACCTGTGCTTTAAAATCGCCTTATAAGCAATCACATTCGTCCGAAACGGAAATTGGCTCTTAAGAGCTTTATAAAAATTTTTTTCATGATTATTACCTTTGTTGACTGTCGATGATATTGCCTACCTCTTAGGTTGGTAGTATTATAGCAGGATTTACCTACCTTGTCAATAGGTAAATCAAAATTTCTTTAAAAAATTCAAAACCGGCAAAAGGCGTATCCGAAGCCGGATGCATAATATTAATCATAATGCGAAAAAAGGGCAGAGAACAGAAAAAAGCACAGGACGCGATAGAACTAAGTCTGATTGCGTTCTGTGCTTTGTTTTTTTTTATCCCGTAGCCCCACAGCCTTTGGTTCGTCCCAAAGTCTTTAGTTTGCGGCGGTAATTGTTCCGCTTTTGTCAATAGTCACGTTCCACGCCTCTTTTGCCGCGGTGTCAGGCTCTGCCTGAATGGCTTCGGCAAATACCTCAACAACCTGGTATACCGTTGTAACCGTTGTGCCGCGCAGTACTTCCTTTTCGATAAGTGTAAACGGCTTGCACATCTCGTTTTTTGTATATTCGCCGGAATCTATCGGTTCAGTGTAGTAATATATGTTGTTATTTCCCTCAATCCATCCGGAATTCAGAGTGATCTCCGGAAAGACAGACGGCGGAACTTTTGGGTTGACAACTCCTTTTATAATGATTATCAGATTGTATACAAGCATAATCGCAAATATGCAGCACGGCACTGCGCCTGCAATAAACAGGACTTTTTTTGAAGTGTTGCCTTTAGTCATTCATTTGTCCTCCGATCGGATCTGTTATAAGACCCATAATTTTTGCATGATTTTCATAATTTTAAGGATATAATTCAGCGTTTTCAAAGTGGCGGGTAGTAAAAGTCTTCGTAAAACGGAATATTCTGCCCTGAAAATTGTTTTGCGTTTGTGCCGGGATATACTTTTTTGGTTCATAATTGCCTCTTCGCAGAGTTCGCCCATTCATGAAAGAAATTTTAAGGAGGGCGCTGCGGCTTGAGTTTTCGAATATCTTTTTCAGAAAAGACCAAAAGTCCGACTGCAAATATTAAAGTCCTACCGCTGTAAGCTTATCCATATTCGAGCGCTTAAGCTCCATCGACGAGTGTACATACCGTTCAAGCGTTATTGTTGTACTGGCATGACCGAGAATCTCCGAAAGCGATTTGATATCAAACCCGACCTCAACAGCGCGTGGCAAAGGTGTACCTCAATGTATGGGCATGAACGCCGTCAAGATCGCAGCTCTTAGTATATTTTTTTATTCTGTACTGCAGGACTCTCGGCTCCATACAATCCTCGGTTCCGGTCAGGACATATGCAAGTGGATTTTCAAGTGCAAATCTTTTACACAGTCCGATTGCATAGTCGGTCAGCGGAATTGTCCGCACCGATGTCTCGGTTTTCGGCGTACTTACCACAATCCGCGTGCGACTTTCGTCCTTGTTTTCTGTACCGCGCTCCGTGTCGCGCAGCCGCTGAAGCGTGGCAGAAATCCGTATTGTCTTTTCCTTTGCTTCCTTATATGTCCTTCCGTAGCAAAAGCCGTATTTCGCCTCTCCGGAGGGCTCATAGCTTTTTATATACCTTGCCTCCCACCGTCCGTCCTTTCTTTTAAAAATATTTTCACCTTTTCTCATTTTAAAAACCTCCGTTTTTTTCTTAATTTTCAGATAAAATTTATAAAAATCAAACATATCAAAACAGCCGCAGCGCGCATGACTGCTTATCCGACTGCGAATCGGCAACTAAAAATCCGCTTCTGTTGCTTTTGTTCATTTCCTGGCAAAAACAATTGCAAATTTTTCGTACAATTTGTCGATTTTACATGTTTTTGTCCTTGAAATTTTTATGATATGCATTTATAATATTAAGATAAAAGGGTTTATGCCGTTTCGTATATGGGCGAACTCTATGAAAACAGCGCACAGCGTAAGTTAACAGCTGTGATTTGTTAAAAAAGCGTAAAGGTCTATGACAGAACGCAGGATGCCGTGGTGCAGTATGATACCGAACGGAAAAGCATTATCCGTGCATTTTCCGGCTTTTCATTTGCCAGGGCAGAGGCGCTGAGGCTGGTTCCCAAGCACACCTCCCGTGGGCTTAACCGGGAGTTTGAGGACAAGCTGGATTCGACCGTTATAAACCGCTGCCTTTTCATGCTGTTTCTTCCTGACCCGTTTTCGACGGTTTTGACGGGTTTCCGCTCGCTTAAATATATAAAGGAAGGCATGCGTGCCATGCTTGACGGAAAGCTGTCGGTCGCCGGGATAATTCATTTGTTCCTACGGTATAGGGATGTACTTTGGATTCTTCGGTTTGACCGCCATCTCGCCGT
>CAKSER010000041.1 GCA_934447715.1 uncultured Eubacteriales bacterium
GGTGGGGCCGGGACAGACCTTTGCAGCAGCGTATGCATGCGCCCCGGGTTCGGTGCTGAACGTAAGCGTGATCGCGGAAACCCCGGTCACTGCAATCTTTCTAAATATAAACCGCCTTTTGAATCTGTGTCCGTCCGCCTGTACACACCACAGCCGGATGATCCGGAATCTGCTCGGCGTGCTTGCCGAAAAGAATCTGCGCATCAGCGAAAAGCTCACGCATATGGGTCAGCGCACGACACGCTCAAAGCTGATGCCCTACCTTTCATCCGAGGCACAGCGGCTCGGAAAATATGAATTCGACATTCCGTTTTCAAGACAGCAGCTTGCTGATTATCTTGCAATCGAACGCAGCGGACTGTCGCTCGAACTCAGTAGGATGCGAAATGAGGGGCTTATCGATTACAACAAAAGCCACTTTGTCTTAAAGGTATAATCCTTCGACCGTAAGGACGGATAAATAAGGCAAAAAACTAAAAAGAAGCCATATAAAAGAAAAAAGCCACCGTAATTTCTAAACTACGGCGGCAATTTTATGCCGGTGGCGGGGGTCGAACCCGCACGGGGTATTAGCCCAACGGATTTTGAGTCCGCCTCGTCTGCCAATTCCAACACACCGGCATACTTTTTATCGTCTGCCGGAATACGGCAAAATCGATAATGTATTGTTAATTATACCATATAGGCATATTTTTTGCAAGCATTTTTTTCGCGACCGGAAGGTTTTTCTCTTTAAAATCCACTCAAAGTCGGTGAAATGACCATGCCGATGCAAATAGACTATTATTTTTGCATATCCTTTGCCCTGCATTCCTTACAGATGCCGTAAAGCACTGTTTTCGACATATCCACGGTAAAGCCGTGATCATTTTTCATATGCTCGCTAAGCTCCTTAATATGATCGCAGTCGACATGAAAAAGCCGTTTGCATTCAAGACATTTAAGATGAAAATGTTCCGCACAGCCGGATTTTAAAGCCGTGTCTCCGACATACTGATAGCACGCGGAGCTGCTCTCATCGATGATGTATTTTCTCAGGGTTCCGTTTTTTTCAAGCATTTCGATTGTGCGGTAGACGGTCGCATTTCCGATCGGGGTCCCCTTTTCGGTAAGATAGACAATGATATCCGACACGGTAAAATGCCTTTCCTCCATTGCCTTTATCGCAAGGACAATCTCGTCTCTCTGCCTTGTGTTATAGCTGCTTCTCATTCTGCTTCCTCTTTGTTTTCGGCTCTATATCAGCTTTCGGATTCGGGGAGCGTAAAATCGGTAACGCATTCGATTGCGCCGGTTCTCGGGAACATATCAAACGGCCTTACATCAGACATTTTATATCCGCCGCAAATAAGCTGCTTTGCATCCCTTACAAGCGTATCCGGGTTGCAGGATATATACACAAGCTTTTTCGGTTTTTCCTTCAGAAGCTTTAAAATAAGCTCGTTTCCCATTCCCTTCCTCGGCGGATCGATCACGATACAGTCATATCCTCCGACATCCGTCTTCATTGCATCGGCGCATATAAAATCGGCTTTTTTTATCCGGTTTTTCTCTGCATTTTTCCTTGCGTTTTCGACAGCCTCCGGCACGATTTCAACTCCGGTAAGCGCGATACCGTCAAGTGCCGAAGCGAGTATCAGCCCGATAGTTCCCGTGCCGCAGTAAAGGTCGCAGACGCTTTTCGGATTCGATGACTTTACGCGCTCAATTGCCTCGGAATACAGCCTTTCTGCCATATCGTGGTTGACCTGATAAAACGAAAGAGCGGAAATTCCGAACCTGAGACCGCAAAGGATATCCTCAATTTCTCCGTTTCCGTATAAATCGATGCATTTTTTGCCCAAAATAACATTGGTGTCCTCATCATTTACATTAAGGACAATGCTTTTGATATACGGATGCTTTAAAATCAGCTCATCAACTATTTCATCCTTAAAATCAAGTTCCGACCGATACGAAACAAGGATAAGCATGATCTCTCCCGTACCGAAGCCCTTTCGCATGCAGACATGTCTGATTCCAGAAATGTTATATTTATTTATCAGACCGGAAACGGTTTTAAGAATTTCGTTGAATTCGTCGGGAACAAGCCGACATGAGTCGCACTTTACAACGTCATGGCTGTGTCTTGCATAAAATCCGATTTCGTTTTCGCGGCTTACGGGATACTGCGCCTTATTCCGGCAGCCGTCGGCTTTATTGTCGGTCACGGTCTCATAAACCTTAGCGTCGATTCCTGCCTTGTGAAATGCGTTTTTTACATAGCTCTGCTTTAATTCAAACTCATATTCCCTGCTTATATTGCGGTATACACAGCCTCCGCACCTGTTTGAATAGGAGCAGTCGGAACTTATCCTGTAAGGAGACGGAGTAGCGACAGCCTCAATTCTTGCTACAGCATAGTCTCTTGCCGCCTTGATTATTTTTATATCAAGCTCGTCGCCGGTAACCGCTCCGGAGATGAATACCACCATCCCGTCGACCCTTGCAATCCCGTTTCCGAGGTTATTGATATCGGTCACACCGACGCGAAAAATATCATTCTTCTTTAACATACACGCTCCGATTTTTTAATTGATTAAGTTTAAATCACCGAAACCGTCTATTCGGCTTCGGGCAAACTGTGTACTGCATTATTGTACCTCATTTTAAAAGGAATTTCAAGCGCATTACTCCTTTATAAGCTTTTTTAAGCGTTTATTTTGGCAGATATATTTTGTTTGCCCTTTATAGGAAGCAAAAACAGCATATACGTTTACTTTTTTTGTAAAAAATTATTGAAAAATGAATAAATGTATGTTAGAATGAAATGTAAAACTAAAAATTAAAATGATATATTCGGAGTGATTTGTTTTGGTAAGAAATGATTTAAGAAACATTGCAATAATCGCACATGTCGACCACGGAAAAACGACACTTGTCGATGAAATGCTGAAGCAGGGCGGAGTTTACCGTGAAAATCAGGAAACTGCGGAAAGAGTCATGGACTCGAACGATCTCGAACGCGAGCGCGGAATTACAATACTTGCAAAAAACACAGCTGTTCATTATAAAGACGTAAAGATCAACATAATCGACACACCGGGACATGCGGACTTCAGCGGTGAGGTCGAGCGTATTTTAAAGATGGTAAACGGCGTACTTCTTCTTGTCGACGCGGCAGAGGGACCGATGCCCCAGACAAGATTCGTTCTCCAGAGAGCGCTTGAGCTCAACCACAGGGTAATTGTTGTAATCAACAAGATAGACAAGCCGGATGCACGAATCGAAGAGGTCGAGGACGAGGTACTCGAGCTCATGATGGATCTTGACGCAACCGACGAGCAGCTTGATTCGCCGATGATTTTCTGCTCCGGAAAGGCAGGAACCGCATCGCTTTCTCCGTATGAAAAAGGAACAAATCTCGTTCCGCTGTTCGAAACGATCCTTGACTATATCCCTGCCCCCGAGGGTGACGAAAACGGAAATCTTCAGCTTCTCGTTTCCTCAATCGACTATAACGACTATGTCGGAAGAATGGGAATCGGAAGAATCGAAAGAGGCTGCATAAAGCAGAATCAGGACGTCTATATCTGCAACTATCACAACAAGGATGCAGCTCCCCAAAAGGCAAGGATTGCAAACATCTATCAGTTTGACGGTCTTTCAATGAAGCAGGTTGCATCCGCAATGCCGGGCGATCTTATATGCTTCTCGGGAGCAGAAAAGATCACAATCGGCGACACCGTCACCTCTATCGAGGACCCGACTCCGCTCCCGTTTGTAAAGATCAGCGAGCCTACAATCGAGGTAACCTTCTCTGTAAACGACAGCCCGTTTGCCGGCAAGGAAGGAAAGTTTGTCACATCAAGACAGCTAAGAGACCGTCTTTACAAGGAGCTTTTAAAGGACGTTTCCCTCCGTGTTTCGGACACCGAAACAACCGACAGCTTCAAGGTCGCCGGAAGAGGCGAAATGCATCTTTCAATTCTTATGGAAACAATGCGCAGAGAGGGCTATGAATTCTGCGTAAGCACTCCGAAGGTTCTTTATAAGGAAATCGACGGTCAGAAGAACGAGCCGTTTGAAAAAGCAATAATAGATGTACCGGACACATATCTCGGTGCGGTAATGGAAAAGCTCGGCTCAAGAAAGGGCGACCTTCTTCAGATGAACCAGGTAGGATCGAGAATGCGTCTTGAATATTCGATTCCGTCAAGATGCCTTTTCGGCTACAGAAACGAATTTCTTACCGATACACACGGCGAGGGAATTTTAAACACCCTGTTTGACGGCTACCGTCCGTACAAGGGAGACATTCCGTCAAGAACAACAGGATCGCTTGTTGCCTCCGAAACCGGAGAAAGCACCTCCTACGGTCTGTTCAATGCACAGGACAGAGGAGCAATGTTCATCGGCGCAGGCACTTCCGTATACGAGGGAATGGTCGTAGGAGAGAACCCGAAGAGAGACGACATTGCAGTCAATGTCTGCAAGCAGAAGCATCTTACGGCAATCCGCTCCGCAGGAGCAGACGAGGCGCTACGTCTTGTCACCCCGATCGTATTCAGCCTTGAGGAGGCAATCGAATTCATCGCTGACGATGAGCTTATCGAGGTCACTCCGAAGTCTATGAGAATCAGAAAGAGAATCCTCAACACCGAGCTTCGCCTTAAAGCGCAGGCAAGAAAAAAGGTCTGAAAAGCATATTAATATCGGCACGCAGCAGCTTTGTTTGCTGCGTGTCGACTGCTATATGAGCCTTTGAAAGGACAAGTAAGAATCAAGTAAGGATAAAGTAGGAATAAAGCAAGAACAAATTAAGGATAAAAGGATAAAGTAATGAAAACTCTTCTCCTAATCGACGGAAACAGCATTTTAAACAGAGCGTTTTACGGAATACGGCCTCTTACAAATTCATCCGGACTTTTTACGCATGCGGTTTACGGAATGACAAATATTGTACTTAAGCATATCGAAACCGAAAAGCCGGATTATTGCGCTGTGGCATTTGACCTCAAGGCTCCGACCTTCAGGCACAAGCTTTATGCGCAGTACAAGGCTACAAGAAAGGGCATGCCGGAGGAGCTTGCAGTTCAGCTGCCGTATGCAAAGGAGGCAATGAGTGCGCTCGGAATCAGGCTCATCGAAGCAGAGGGCTTTGAAGCCGACGACATTCTCGGAACCTGCTCTATGTTCTCCTTGGATAACAGTGAGCTTATGAGCTATATTCTTACCGGCGACAAGGACTCCTTTCAGCTTATCCGCGACAATGTAAATGTTCTTTATGCCTCCACGGGAGAAACGGTCAGATTTGACAGAGAGGCATTCGAAAAAAAATATCCCGGAATCTGCCCGGAGCAGTTTGTTGATGTAAAGGCTCTTATGGGAGATTCGTCGGACAACATTCCGGGTGTTGCCGGAATCGGAGAAAAGACCGCTGTTTCGCTTATATCAGAATTCGGTTCGCTTGACAAGGTCTATGAAAATCTTGAATCGGCTTCTATAAAGCCGGCAGCAAGGAAAAAGCTTGCCGAGGGAAAGGAATGCGCGTACCTTTCAAGAACTCTTGCGGAAATCAAAACCGATACGCCTCTTAATCTTACGCTTGACGACCTTGAATGCAACGGAATCGACGAAGAAAAATGCATCGATCTCTTTCAGAAGCTTGAGCTTGCCTCTATTATGAAAAAACTGAAGCTCAGCTTAAAAAAGTCCGATCCGGCAAAGAAAAGCGAGCCGGAAGCAACAGAAAATGCCGAATATATTCCCTCTCTTGTCCTTAAGGATGATTTAAGTGCGGTAATCTACAATAGAGATTCCGAAGAAACAGCAGATCAGGATACGGTAAAAAAGCTGCTTCTTGACCCCGAAAAAGCCTTTGCCGTGCTTGACTCAAAGGCAATCTGCAACCGTCTTAAAATTACAGAATACAAATGCAGGCTTTTTGATCTGTCGCTTGCAGGCTATCTGCTTTCCTCATCCGACAATGATTACTCCCTTTCGAGGCTGTCGATTAAATATCTTTCGGAATATGACGAGGGCTCAAAGGAAAACGAGCCGAGCCTTATATACAGACTTTATCCGGTTTTAAAGCAGCGGCTTGCCGAAACGGGGCAGCTGAAGCTGTATGAGGAAATTGAGCTTCCGCTTGCACCGGTTCTTTCATCAATGGAGCAGACCGGCTCGAAGATTGACCGGGAGGGGCTTGAAAACTTTCTTGACAAGCTGACATATCTGTGCAACGAATATGCAACAGACATTTATGACGAGGTCGGCTATACCTTTAACCTCAATTCTCCGAAGCAGCTCGGAGAGGTGCTGTTTGTAAAGCTTGGGCTTCCCTCATCAAAAAAGACAAAAACAGGCTATGCAACAGATGCGGAAACGCTTGAAAGACTGCGTCCGTTCAGCACGGTTGTCGACAGGCTGCTTGAATACCGAACGGTATCAAAGCTCAAGTCGACGTATGCCGAAGGACTGCTCAAGGCGCTCGATTCAAAATCCCGTGTCCATACAAAATTCAACCAGACGGTAACCGCGACCGGAAGACTCTCCTCCACCGATCCGAACCTGCAGAATATTCCGATCAGAACTCCGCTTGGACGTGAGATCAGGAAATTCTTCATTCCGGAAAACGAAAATTACGTCTTTGTAGACGCTGATTACTCGCAGATTGAGCTTCGTCTGCTTGCAGCAATATCCGGAGATGAGAAGATGATTGAAGCCTTCAAAAAAGGTGCAGACATTCATACTCACACGGCAGCGCAGATCTTCGGGCTTAGCGATGAAGAGGTAACGCCGGAGCAAAGAAAGAAGGCAAAGGCTGTCAATTTCGGAATCGTCTACGGAATCGGAGGCTTTTCGCTTGCACAGGATATCGGAACATCGGTTTACGAGGCAAACGAGTATATAAAAAATTATCTTGCAAACTATCCAAAGGTGCAAAGCTATCTTAAAAGCATCGTGGAGCTTGCAAGAGCAGACGGATTTGTAACTACGCTGTTCGGAAGAAGAAGATACATCCCCGAGCTTGCCTCACCGAAAAAACAGCTTCAGGCGTTCGGAGAGCGTGTCGCGCTCAACAGCCCGATTCAGGGAACGGCTGCCGACATTATCAAGATCGCAATGATAAATGTCGATAAAGCACTGAAAAGCTCCGGAATCGACGCAAAAATCGTTCTTCAGGTTCACGATGAGATAATTCTCGAATCGCACCGCGACTGTGCAAAGCAGGCAGCAGAGATTCTCAAAAAAGAAATGGAGGGAGCAGTTAATCTTTCCGTTCCGATGCTCGTCGATATTGACGAGGGCAGCACCTGGTTTGAATGCTGAAAATTAAAACAGAGCATCATTTTTATAAGTCTTTTATAAAATGATGCTCTGATTTTTTATTAATTTTTAAAGGGCAAAGGTAAAGTCTGTACAGTTTGGATAAAAAACGGTCTTGTTTCAGAAAAGAACCCGGACAGCCGTTCCCTTTCCCAATGTGCTGTCGACAGTCACGGTGGCTCCGACAAACATCGCTCCGTGCTTTACAATCGAAAGACCGAGACCTGTTCCTCCGATCTCTCTTGAATGGCTCTTATCAACACGGTAAAATCTCTCGAAAATCCTCGGCAGATCCTCCTTTGCAATGCCGATTCCGGTATCCTTTACGGAAAGCTCAACACCGTCAACGCACTGCTTGAGCGAAACAGAAACAGATCCGCCCTTTTTGTTATACTTGATTGCATTGTCGCATATATTGAAGATCATTTCCTCAACAAGCTGCTCTGCCGAATGAATTATAAGGTGCTCACCCTTTAAGGAAACTGTGACATCATTCCTTTTTGCAGCCAGTTCAAGATGACCGATCACCGCCTCGCAGAGCTCATACAGATCAATATCCTCGGTTTTTACATCGATTTCCTTGTCATCAAGCTGAGACAGCTTGATTATATCTCCTACAAGAGTTATAAGCCGCTGGGATTCATCGCAGATCTTTCCGGCAAAGCGCGGTATGTCCTCTTCCCTTGCAATTCCGTTTTTAATAATCTCTGCATAGCCGGAAATAGATGTAAGCGGAGTTTTAAGCTCGTGAGATACGTTTGCGGTAAACTCTCTTCGCATCATGTCCTGCTTTTCATGCTCCTTGTTAAGAGCTTCCACCTTCGAGTCGTACCTGTTTTTTATCATCGAGAGATTATTTATATGATTTCTGAATTCCGGATATACCTGTGCTGCATCCGGATCATCCGCATCAAGCATTTCAAGCTGCTTTTCGGCTGACAGAATCTTCTTTTTTATAATGAAAAAAATCAGAACGGCAGCTGCAGTAGCTATTATAAGCGCCGGATAACAGCTTAAAAGACGGTGAAGAAAATCCGATAAATTATCAGAGCCCATCAGGCACACGGCAACAACCGAAATAACTATTGCAGAAACGCATACCGCCAAAACCGGCAGAAAAACCGACAAAACAAGGCTTTTTCTGCATTCTTTTTTCTTTTTCTGCATTATTCGTCACCCTCGATTTTGTACCCGATTCCGCGCACGGTTTCGATTATATCCCCGACCTCGCCGAGCTTACGGCGAAGGGTTCTTATATGTACATCCACCGTGCGGTTTTCCCCGTCAAACGAATAGCCCCAGACACGGTTTAAAATCTGATCTCTTGTAAGCACAATTCCTCTGTTTTCAAGCAGCAGCTTCAGCATTTCGAATTCCTTGAGCGTCAGAGTAATATTCCTGTCTCCGACCTTGACGACATGCTTTGCCGGGCAAACATAAAGGCTTCCGATCGTATAGTCGAATTTCGAACGGTCCCCTTCCTTTCCTCTAAGCCGTGCTTTTATTCTTGCAACAAGCTCCATAACACCGAACGGCTTTGAAATATAGTCATCCGCACCGTAATCAAAGCCTCTGACCTTGTCGATCTCGGAGGACTTTGCGGTGAGCATGATGACCGGGATATCCCTTGTCGACTGCATTTCCTTAAGCCTTGAAAGAATCGAAAGTCCGTCCTCGTCCGGAAGCATGATATCAAGCAGTATCAGAGACGGAAGGCTTTTGCCGACTGCATCCCAGAACTTTGCCGGATGGTCAAAGCCCACAGCATCAAGCCCGGTACTTGTCAGAGTATATACCACAAGCTCTCTTATATTTTCATCGTCTTCAACCAGATAGATCAAAATAAAAGTCCTCCGTTTGACTGTATTTCGTGCTTAGGCAGTGTGTCTAAGTATATTTTAGTATATCATATTAAGGATTTCTTTTCAAGTGACAACGAATCCGGCATTTATCAGGATTTTTTAAATTCAACTCTAACAATCTGCATTTTCATCATGCCGTCGCCGACTTTGGCAAGAAAGCGGAAAAACCGGCTTACTGACGGATCGCGAAGGTCGTTGTACCCGAGCATATAACCGCGGCTTGTGACATTCAGGCGCTTGTCCCAGCTTGAAATCTCGCTTTTGGCGTCGGATATCGCAAAATATGCACCCACATCCTTGATTTCGGCATCCTTAATCCATGTTTTTAGCATGAGCTTGACAGCCTTTTGGTTTGCAGCATCAAATACGATAACACCGCCGGGGAATGTGTCCGCCATTTTCTTTAAAAGCGTTCTCACCTGCTCCGAAAGGAAGTAATAGAACACTCCTGCCGCAAAAAATACCGCTCCGCCGGATGCATCGATTTTTTCAAACCACGAGGTATCGTTCAGATTGCATGCGATATTTTCCTCGCGCTCTTTTGCAGCCAAAAAGCTGCGGTTTGTTTTATAACAACAACCGGAGGGCAGAAATCCTCCGGCTGAGTCTCGGTTGCTATAGTAATTACAGTGAAAATACCGTTCAAAGCGGCATTTTTTTAAAGCATTTCAAGAAGCTCGTCCTTTTCGCAATAGCCGACCTTCTTTTCCATAACCTTTCCGTCCTCGAAAAGGAGCAGCGTCGGAATCGATACAACTCCGTATTTCAGTGCGAGTTCCGCCTGCTCGTCGACATCAATCTTACCGACCTTTATCTCTCCTGCCTTCTCTTCTGCAATCTCTGCTACAGTCGGAGCAATCATCTTGCACGGACCGCACCATGTCGCAAAGAAATCTACAAGAACGGGAATATCCGACTTTAAAACCTCATCTTCAAAATTCTCTTTTGTAATCTTTATTTCAGCCATAACTAAACCTCCTTTTAAATCTGCTAAATCTGCTTTTTATTTTGATTTGTAATACAGCATGCAGTGGCAGAATCCCTCAAAGTTTTCGTCCTTTATCTGATCACGGAATTCCTTGCACATGCATTTTGTGTCCTCGGTCTTCTCGAGGCGGCACGGGCAGTAGCCTCCTCTTCTTTTAAGACCCTCTTTTACTGTTTTTACCACTTCTTCATCCGGATTCAGTGTGATCTTCATTCCGACCTAAATCTAACCTTTCGTTTTACCTATTTGCAGCACTTATAGTTATTTGCTCAAAAGCCTTGAAAAATTCGCCATTGCTTCCGAAATCTTTATCTGCTGGGGGCAAACCTCCTCGCAGCTTCTGCATCCGAGACAGGCGCTCGGGCGCTTGTTCTCGGGAATTGCCGAAATTGCCATCGGAGCAAGAAATCCGCCGTCCGAATATACATGCTCGTTATAAAGCTCGATCAGCTTCGGGATATCAAGTCCCATCGGACATTGACTTACGCAATAGTGGCAGGCGGTGCACGGAAGGGGCTTTTTCTTTACCATATCGTCAACCATTTCCGAAATAACTGCCGTTTCGGCTTCGTTAAGCGGCTTATCTTCCGAAAAGATTTTCAGATTTTCCTCAAGCTGCTCGACACTTGACATTCCGGAAAGCGTCACGCAGACTTCTTTTATCGACTGTATAAATCTGAATGCCCATCCGACAGCAGTTTCGTCCGGGCGAAGCTCCTTCAGCTTATTTTTGTAATATTCCGGCATATTGCAGAGCTTTCCGCCTCTTAACGGCTCCATTACCCAAACCGGAATTCCATAGTTCTTTACAAGCTCGACCTTCTTTTCCGCGTTCTGGAATTTAAAGTCAAGATAGTTCAGCTGAAGCTGGCAGAATTCCATATCCTTTCCGTATGCGTCAAGGAAGCGTTTTAATACATCAAGATCTCCGTGCGCGGAAAATCCGAGATGCTTTATTCTTCCGTTTTTCTTCTGCTTTATAAGATATGAATAGGTTCCGTATTTTTCATCGTTTAAGTAATAATCGATATTCATCTCGCAGACGTTGTGGAAAAGGTAGAAATCAAAGTATTCGGTGCGGCATTTTTCAAGCTGCTTTTCGAATATTTCCTCCGTCTTGCCCATATTTGAAAGCGAATATCCCGGGAATTTGGACGCAAGATAATAGCTTTCTCTCGGATATTTTGAGAGCAGCTTTCCGGCGACAAGCTCGGAGTTTCCGCTGTGGTATCCCCACGCCGTATCAAAATAGTTTATTCCGCCCTTGATAGCCCTATCGACAATTTCAGCGGTACGCGCTTCGTCGATTTTCGAATCATCTCCATCGATTGTCGGCAGTCTCATCATTCCGAGTCCGAGAGCCGACAGCTTAAGATCCTGAAATCTTTTGTATATCATGATATAAGCCTCCCCCTGCAATATTTATAAAATCAAAAAAGACATAATTCATTTAACTACTATATCATTATAAAATATAAAACAAAATATTTCAATATTTTTATTTTTAAACTTATTGTAAAATGAAAAAAAGTGTGCTATACTATGCAATACTGAATTGTCTAAGGGTACGAGGATATTATTTGACTTTGGGTGACAGTTTGGTACAAAACCATTAAATATGTTTCCGTAGCTCAGCAGGATAGAGCGATCGCCTCCTAAGCGATAGGTCGGGTGTTCGAATCACCTCGGGAACGCTTAAAAGCAGCGCATAAACCGATTTTTGACGGTTTTCTGCGCTGCTTTTTCTTTAGTGTCTTTATGCGTGGGAAATAAACCTCCGGCAGACCCGTTTTTTTCACATCTAAAGACGCAAAAAAAGAGCGATGGCGGCAAAAGTCCGTCATCGTCTTTTTTACTTGCCGCATCAGAATCCGCGTACGGCATATACGTTATTGCCGAATCAAGAATACCCTGTCTTTAAAGCTTTTTTGATTTTTTTTAAAAATCCGATATAATTGTTGTAACGTTTTGTGTGTTTTTCGATCTAATAGCTGAAAGGGCGGTGAAAATGTGACTGAATTCGAAAAGCTTTTCTGTGAAAACAGAGATTTCATTTTCAGATATCTGATGAAAATGACGAAAAATGCTCCGCTGTCCGAGGAGCTTACACAGGAAACATTTTTCCGCGCTTATATGAACTACACCTCCCTTAAAAACAAGGATAAGGCTTCTGTATGGCTCTGTCAGATTGCAAAGAACACATACTTTTCGTGGTACAACGAGCAAAAGAAAAAAGACTCGCTTGAGCATCTCGAAGCAGTAAGCAGCGATGAGAGCACAGAGGACACGGTTATACAAAAGGAGCTTTCGCAAAGGGCGCTTATCTGCCTGCGCGAGCTGGAAGAGCCCTACAGAAAAGTCTTTTTACTTTCGGTTTTAGGTGGGTCTTCGTTCAAAGATATAAGCCGGATGTTCAAAAAAAGCGAAAGCTGGGCACGGGTTACATTTTACCGTGCCAAACAAAAACTATCAGAAAGAATGGAGTAACATTATGAATTGCAATGTTGTAAAGGACCTGATTCCGCTTTACATTGACGGATGCTGCAGCGAAGAAAGCGGAAAAATTGTCAGCGAGCATATAAAAAGCTGCAGCGAATGCAAAAAAACATATGAAAGCATGAAATCACAATCCGAAATTATTACAATTCCGGAGCCTTTAAAGCCTTTTGACAGGCTTAACGACTGGAAGGCATCTGTTTTGCAGTCGGTGCTGTTGTTTTTATCGTTTGGGCTGATTACGGTGGGGGTTGCACTGGAGGCGAAAACTCCGTTCGGCAGCCAAAACGGCTTTTGGGCGTTGAATCTTGTCGTGCCGGTAACCGGATTTATGCTTTCGCTTGCCAACTGGTACTTTGTTAAGCTATACAAAAGCAGAAAAGCTTTTTCCTGTTTTTCTCTAGCAGCTACATTTTTAATAACCCTGTGCGCCTATATATGGTCGGGCTTTCATTACGAAATGAATTTTGTTGATTTGTTTTTAAAAAGCCTGATCGGCATAGTATTAACGATAATATTATGCATCTTATCAAAGCTTCTCTCGGGCAGATATGCAAAGATGCTTGGAAAGGAATAGGATAAATTAAGTGAAAGCAGTGATATTTATTCTGCTCTGCCTGCTTCTCGTGCTGACAGCTTTCTACCCTGCATGTGCTGTTTTTGCCATGTACTTTGGGTATCGCCTTGAATTTATACACCCCTCGGCTTTTGTTTGTATACTTGTTTTCCTATCTTTATTCATAATCGCTTTCGAGCTTATATGCAAAGCATCATCTGACAGCAAAGCATTCCGGATTCTGTCGGTAATAATCACTCCGTTATCCTTATTTAACGCTTGCTTTTATATTTTAGTATATCACAACACATTGGTAATAGTGGGCGTGCTTATATCCGCCGGCTGCTGCTGTTATTTAACGGTCAAATGCGGAAAGCCTCTGGTGCTAAAGATTATCTCGCTTGTTTTATCTTCAATAATTGCATCTTCGCTCAGCTTTATCAGTCTTATTGCTCTGAATTTCGTTCAAAATACTGTTATGCAAACGGTGAGGTCCCCCGGCGGCATGTATTATGTCGAGGTGATTGACAGCGATCAGGGTGCCCTCGGCGGAGATACTCTTGTTAATGTGTACAAGGAAGGCGAGCTGAATATATTTATTTTCAAAATCAAAAAGAAGCCTCAAAGAGTTTATCTCGGCGAATGGGGTGAGTATAAGAACATGCAGATCTATTGGAAGAACGAAAATTGTCTGATAATCAACTCAACCGAATATAAAATTGAATAATTGCCTCAAAATAAAAAAATCAGCGCCGCAAGCCATAAAAAAACGGCTTGCAGTGCTGTCTTTTTTTATTAAAAATTCTCCGAATTATTCGTTTCGGTTTTTTTCGTCAGGATAAGAGGTGCCTTTTTCGGTTCTGCCGGCATCTGCCCAAGCAGGAATGCAAGAAGTATACCGAAAATTGCGACCGGAACAAGCAGTGCGGCTCCGGCAAGCTCCGGGGCGGCAGTTTAAAAAAGGTTGGTATGGTTTTGTCTTTTTTATTTATCGCATAGCTTTATTTCAACAGTCCTTCCGCCGAGATTATCATAAAGGCGGTGGGAGATCGAAAGCACGGTGCGCCCTTCCGATGCACGGCGAAGCGCCTTAAGCACCCGGGCTTCGGTTTCGGCGTCCAGATTGGCTGTAATTTCATCAAGCAGAAGCACCGAGGGATTGGATGCCGATGCACGGGCAATCGACAAAAGCTGCCATTCGCCATGAGAGAACATTCCGTCTGTGCAGACCGAAGTGTAGCCGTCGGGAAGCGAGCGGATCGTTTCGTCGATTCCCGCAAGCCTTGCCGCATTAATTGCCATTTCCTCGGTTATTTTCGGATCTGACAGCGTAATCTGATCGAGAACCGTTCCCGGCACACGGGAAAAATGCTGCTCAACACAGCAGATCAACGATCGGCGCTCGGTGTCGGCAATGTCAGAAACATCTGCACCTCCGATTGTTACAGAGCCGGATTCCGGCTTGTAAAGACCGAGCAGGAGCTTAAACAGCGTGCTTTTACCGGCTCCGGTTCTACCGACGAGCGTAACCTGCTCGCCTTTTTTTACGGTCATTGAAAAGTTCTTTAACACCGGCTTTTCGCTGTAGCCGAAGGTCAGATCGGAAATTACAACATCGCCGCATGCGGCTTTTTCCCTTTCGTGCGGTATTTCTCTTTCCTCTTGGGAAAGAAAAGCGTCAATCCGCTTGACTCCGGCCATTGCGGATTGAATTGTCTGTATCTCCATTCCGAGGCTCTCAATCGGAGAGAAAATGCGCGAAATATAGTTGATTACGGCAACCGAGGTACCGACCGACATTCCGAAAAGTGCAAGAACCTCTGCTTTGCCGGAGGCGGAAAGCAGCATTACAATACCGACAACTGCGGCATTAAGAAGCAAAACCACGGGCGAGTATATTGC
>CAKSER010000042.1 GCA_934447715.1 uncultured Eubacteriales bacterium
GTCTTCTTCATCGAATCAAGCCGCGAAACGATGGTCTGTGAGGTTCCCTCTGTTACAAGCTTCTCCTCCTTATACATCTGCGCCATCTTGATTCCGATATTATTGACGTTATCAACTCCGATATGGTTTACATAATGAAGCGGATTCTGGATAACCGCATAAAGAGCAAAAAGAATTATCATCTGAAAAACCATGGGGAGACAGCCGCTGAACATGCTGAACTTCTCGTCCTGGTACATCTTCATTACTTCTTCGCTGACCTTTTGCTGCGTCACTTTGTCATTCCTTCCGGCGTATTTTTTCCGGATCGCCATTTCCTTTGGACGAAGTGATGCCTGTTTGACCATGTTCTTCTGCTGCTTGATCCCGAGAGGGAAAAGCACAATGTTCATAACGATAGTGAACAAAAGAAGCGCTATTGCATAGTTATGTGAAATTGCATAGCAGCCTTCGAGCAGATAACCGATCGGTATTCTGATAATATCCATTTACTTTTTCCTTTTTTGCAAAATAACTTATAGTCTGCTTTGATCTTGTCTGATTTCAAAAAAATGTTCCAAGCACCGCAACAAGCACACAGAGGCTATCTGTGTTTTTTTTCGTTTCTTGGAACATAATCGATTCCGCCCTTGCTGAATGGGTTGCAGCGCAAAATTCGCCATATTGCAAGCCCGAGTCCTCTCATAACTCCCCATTCTTTAATGGCATCTATGGCATACTGAGAGCAGGTCGGGTAGTATTTGCATGTAGACCTCATTTTCAGCGGAGATAAAAACCTTTGGTAAAACCTTATTAAAAGGATAAACAGCTTTTTCATCCGAACTCCTGCCTATAATTGCTTAAAGGTCTTGTCTGCTCTTTTGTATTGCCTTGTGGTGTTGCTTTTTCAGCTTTTTAAAGAAAGCAGATCTGCCTGGTCCTCAAACAGCCTTAAAGCCTCAAACGCTGCCTCAAAATCCTTTTTTAAATACTTCGATTTTGAGTTGATTGCAGAGTGTCTTGCGACGAACACGAGCAGATATCCCTTTTTCAGCGGCCTTTCGCTGATTGCCGCACGGTATCCCTCGCGCATTATTCTTCTGCATCTGACGCGTTTAACCGCCTTGCCGAGCTTCTTTGTCGTAGTCAGTCCGACCCGGTTTATACGGACCTTCTTCGGATTTTCTCTTTCGAGCTTGTCCGACTGCGGATCCGAAAGGGCATAGACCACCACATTCCGACCGACAAATTTCTTTCCCTTCGAGTACACTCTTGAAAACAATCGGTTATCCTTTATCGCGTATTCCTTCATAATATGCGTAAATCCCCTCTCGGCTTCCAGGTGCCGTACTCGCTTTAAAGAGCTCCGTTTTTAAAAAGCCCTCGGGCTCAAAGTCCTAAAAGAGCCGAAGGGCTCCTCAATTCAAGGAACCCAAATCAGTGTGTAAGTCTGGCTCTTCCCTTAGCGCGTCTTCTCTTGAGAACTCTTCTTCCGTCAGCAGTCTTCATTCTCTTTCTGAAGCCGTGTACCTTTGAACGGTGACGCTTCTTAGGCTGGTATGTTCTAAGCATTGTAAAATCACTCCTTTTTTATTATCCTGTTATCTTATCCAATTATCCGATGCCGACATCGCATTTTTTACCGATGTACGGCCTTTCAAACCTTAATTTCAGACAAGGTCAAGTTATATTATATACTCTTTTTTACATACTTGTCAAGGGTTTTTTGCTTTTTGCTGCCTTTTTATACTTATTTATATTAATACGATATTACTCAAAGCTGATAACGGCGAAATAATCGCAGATCCACTCGTTTTCCTGACTTATAAGAATCAAGGTGCCGGTAATTCTGCTCTCGCTTTCCTTTACCTTGAGCGTAGCCTCAAAGCCGAGGGTGCAGCTTCCGTCTGCGGCGCTTTCTGTTGTTATTTCGATCTTCTTTACCTTAATATCGCTTTCGCTGTCGAACGAAAGCTTTGCAAGCCTTCTCGGCAGATCCGACGACAGAATCTGATTTTTGCAGTTTTCTGTCATGCCTGTCCTGTCAAGCTTGCTCTTTGACAGACTCATCGCCTCCTGAAGCTGATCCGCTGCGCTTCCGCCATCGAAAAATCCGCATTCAGAAAAACTGTAGGTCATTATCTCCTTAAGCGTTCTTTTTGCAACCGAATCCGGCTGCTTTCTTATAATTGCGTATGCCGCAACGCCGATTCCGGCGGCAAGTGTAAGCGCTGCCAGAACAAATGCGATTATTTTTACGCCTTTTTTGCGCTTTGTTCCGTCCGGCTTTTTTTCTGCATCTTCCGTAATTACATCTGTTGCCTTTTCTGCTTCTTTTACTTCGTTTGCCTCAAGCTCATTATTTTCCTTCGGCTCTGTGTTTTCTTCCCGATTCATATTTTTGTCTTGATTTGTATTCATATTTACTTCCCTTTTGAAAATTGCTGTTGACATATTTTTTTGTGGGTGATATAATATATCCGTATATATGTATTTGCAAGTATCAGCGCATTTTCGGTGCGTTGAATATATTTTTAAAGCGAGGTACTCCACATGGCAGGCGAAAGAAAAGAGGATGCTATCAGAATAACCAAGGAAGAGATCATCTTCTGCGATAAATCAAACAAGAGCAATATTGTGCACTACCGCATCAAAACCGGACTGATCCGCAGTATCGTTTTCGATTATCTCCATTATGAAAGATTTTTCGGTCTTGTAAAGGAGATCGAGGAAGCGATCATCATCTATATCAAGCAGAACGATCAGGGAATTCCGGAAAAGCTCATCGTAAGAGAGCACAACGAGCCGCGCTTCAGATACTACAAGGGAACCTTACGCAGCTATATCGACGACAACAAGATTCCGCTTGAGATCGTCGAGCTCGAGAGCGAAACCCTCGCCGCTTCAAAATAACTTCAAAGCAGGTTGAATTCTGTTTCACCGCTTCCGATTAAGACCGGAAGCGGTGTTTTTTCTTTTCTGCCGCTTTTCTTTGGTATTTCCGCCTTTTGGCGGTCTGTGCATGCCCTGCTATCTGCCGTGCCGCCGCGCCGACACACCCACATACGAATGTACGAATGCACCGCTCCGTACCGACATGCTGCCGTACCCCATGCCGCTCGGGTGCTGCCGTCAGCAGCCGATTATCATGCTGCAGAGCTGATCGTAGGATATTCCCTCCGCCTTTGCCTCCTTCGGAAGAAGGCTTGCCGGGGTCATTCCGGGCAGAGCATTTGCCTCGAGGCAGTACGGGATTCCGGTCTCGTTTTCAAGGATAAAATCAACTCTTGAATAGCTTCCGAGGCGAAGCGCGTTATGTACTGCAAGCGCGGAGCTTTTAAGAATGCTGTCCTCCTCCGGCGTAATATCCGCCGGGCAGTTTTCCACCGTCAGATCTGCCTGATATTTATTTTTGTAGTCATAAAATCCGCATTTCGGGATGATCTCGATCGGAGCAAGCGCTCTTCCGCGAAGAACGCCGACCGAAAATTCTCTTCCGTGAATCAGCTTCTCGACAACAGCCTCGTCTCCGTACTCGGCACAGCTTTCAAGAGCCGAAGCAAGCGACTTTCTGTCCTTAACAATAGAAACACCGACACTCGAACCGCAGGAGGAGGTCTTTACAACGCACGGATAGCCAAGCTCATTTTCGATCCTGTCCGCCGTATCTTCAACTGCGCCTCCAAAATCTCTTAAGCAGATTCCCGGGGCGGTTTTTATTCCTCGCTGCAAAAAAAGCTCCTTTGAAATACACTTGTTCATCGCAAGCAGGCAGCCCTCATAGCCGCTTCCGGTATATCTGATTCCGAGCAGGTCAAGCATCGCCTGCAGCTGTCCGTTTTCGCCGTATGCTCCGTGCATTGCAAGGAACACGATATCGGCTGCTCTGCACGCCTCAATGACACCCTTTCCGATAAGCGAACTGCCGTTTTCCGGATGTGCCGCCTTAAGTGCATCAAGGTCCGGCGCGCTTTCCGGTATCGAATACTTATATTCTCCCTCGGTTTTAAAAATCTCATCAATGTTTTCCGGAAGGTCGATTCCGACATATGCATCGACAAGCGCGACCTCGTGCCCGGATCTTATAAGCGAGCTTGCAATCAGGCTTCCGGAGGTAAGTGAAACATCCCTTTCCGGGCTGAATCCGCCTGCAAGAACTGTAATTTTCATCTGTTTTGCTCCAATCTGTATTTAAATCTGCTCAAAGGCGAAGAATATCTCCCTCTCCGACCTCAAACGGGACAGGCATGCTGTACCTCATCTGCGGATGCGGAGCCGAATCGATCGGTTCGCCCTTTTCGTTTCTCAGATCCTCCGCCGTAAAGGATATTCCGAGCTTTCCCGGAGTGATAATCTCGACGGTGTCTCCTTTTGATATCTTATTCATCTGCATAATATTTGCCCTTCCGGTTTCCTTATCATAGGAAAGAACGGTTCCGGCATATGCCTTGTCTCTGATATATCCGAGATCGGTAACCGTCTGCGCGTTTTCCATCGGCTTGCCAAAGAAAAATCCTAAAGAAAACTCTCTGTGGCTCACGCCGCAAAGCTCACGCATGAGCCTCGGGTCCGGCTGCCAGGATGACGGGTCCTTTAAATATCTGTCGATTGCTATCCTGTACACATTTGCGGTAACTGCGGTATAGCAGACGCTCTTCATCCTTCCCTCAATTTTAAAGCTGTCGATTCCGCTTTCGACAAGCTCCGGAATGTGGTCGATCATGCAGAGATCCTTGCTTGACATAATAAATGTGCCGAATTCGTTCTGCTCAACAGGCATCAGGCTTTCCGGTCTGTGCTCCTCCTCGATTAAAACCTCTCTGTAGTTCCATCTGCATGGCTGCGCGCAGGCGCCGCGGTTTCCGTCTCTGCCTGTAAGATAGCTTGAAAGCAGGCATCTGCCGCTCCACGCAATGCACATCGAGCCGTGGACAAAGCATTCAAGCTCGAGCTCCTTTGAAATTTTGCTCTTGATTTCCTTTATATCCCGAAGCGACAGCTCTCTTGCAAGCACGACCCTCGAGCAGCCGAGTCTGTGATATGCCTCTGCCGCCTCGGCGCTTACGACGCTTGCCTGCGTCGACACATGAATTTCGGTATGCGGCAGCATTTCGCGCGCAAGAGTAATTACGCCGAGATCGGCTGCGATAATCGCATCGATTCCGCTTCCCCGAAGGCTGTCAAAATACTCGCGAAGCGCTCTGTATTCGCCGGTGTGCGGCATCGTGTTTACCGTCAAATATACCTTTTTGTTAAGTGAATGCGCATACTTTGCTGCGCTGTATATTTCATCGATTGAAAAATTGTCCGCCGCAGCCCTCATGCCGAACGAGTTGCCGGCAAAATATACCGCGTCAGCTCCGAATCTGATCGCAGCCTTGAATTTTTCATAGTTTCCTGCCGGAAGAAGCAGCTCGGTCATTTTATATCTCCGTTTAATAATTATTTTTCTATTTTGACTCGGCTAATTCGCATTTATAGCCGGCTTTGCCTATAAGCTCCGCGGTTTTGCCGTTTGATGTATAGACCGTGAGCCTGCCGCAGGAGGAAAATGCCCCCTCGCCAAGCGTTTTTATGCTACCGAGCGTGATCGATTCGAGTGATGCGCAGCCGTTAAAGCTGTAATTTCCGATTACAGAAAGGCGGTCGTTTACATTAAACTCGCAAAGAGCGGTGCAGCCGCCGAAGGCTCTTTCCTCTATCTCGGTCACCCTGATTCCGAGCGTGACCGATTTGAGCGTGTCTATGCCGTAAAAAGCATATCTTTCGATCTTTTCGACACCGTCCGGAATTGTAATTTTCTCTATTTTGGTAAGATAAAACGCATATGTTCCGATTCTTGCAACACCCTTCGGCAAAGCAATCTCGCCCTCAAGCGCGGTCATTCTGAATGCGTAATCGAGAACCGTTTCGAGCGTCGACGGAAGCGAGATGCTCTCAAGAGAGGTGCATTCGTCAAACGCGCCCTTTCCGATCTCGCGAACGCCCTCGGGAACTGTAACTCTTTTTACCGATGTGTTATAGGCAAACGAATAGTCGCCGACCGAAAGCACCGGCTTTCCGTTTATCTCGGACGGCACAGTCACGCTTTCGGCACTTCCCTTGTATGCGGAAACCACAGCAAAGGTTGTGTAGATATCAAACTCAAAATCCCGGTCGGCAACAGTTTCAAGCGGCTTCTTTTCATACGGAACGCCTGCCGTTTCGATCGGGTCGAGCGGCTGCGGATCGTTACTGTTTTTATCTCTGCAGCCGACAAGAGAAATGCAAAGCAAAGCCGCAAACAAAAAAGCAATCGATTTTTTCATATCCGCCTCCGTTTTTATAACCGCATTGAGTATAACATTTTGAGTATATCATCATCGGGCATATTTGTCAAATAAATTAGGGCAAAAAGGAAATTTGAAGCTGCAAAAGGCGGAAAAATCATAGTGTCGGCGTCCGACGGCTGCCGACAAATCGAAAAGGTGGGCAAAACACAGAAGAATAGATTCAATTGAATTTTTAAACAAAGACCGGTGGGCAGCGAGATTAAACCGCATACCCACCGGTCTGTATACTCTTTTGCTCAGACTTCGGCTTGCGCCGCTTGCTAATCAGCCTTTTTTGTAAGAGAGAATGTTTTCGATTCCTTTCCTTTGCCGTCTGTCAGAGTGAGCGTGTTTTTGTCTGCCGTAAAGGCGTATTCCCTGTCGCGTGCGGCTTCGCTTTCAAAATCGATATAAAGCGTACCGTCCTGTATACTGTAGGTAAATGCATAGCTGATTTCCGGCAGGTTAAGCGAGCCGTTCCCCTTGCCGTCAAAGTAATAAACAGTAACGCCGTCAAGATCCCATGTGCCTTTTAAGGCATCCGCTTTGCCATTGCATGAACGGACAATCAAAGCAACCGCAAATATAAGCGCGGCAAGCGCCAGAACAGATAATCCCCTTATAAGCAGCCGTCTGCGCTTCTTTTTCGACAGCTTACGGGGCTGCTTTCGGTTGCCTGTTCCCGGGTTTTCCGCAGGCTGTGCAGAACCCGTCTGACCGTTTGCGCTGCCGGTTCCGCTTCGGCAACCTATTTTGCCTGATGTTTCATATGCTCCGCCCATCCTGGGGGCAGTACGGTTAGGGCTCTGCGCCTCCTGCCTTGCTGCATGCGACGTTCGGTTTTCCGAGCGCGAAAGACTGCTTGCTGCCGGTTTTCGATTTTCCGTACACGGTGTTTGGTTTTGCGGACATGGTGTTCGCCTTGCCGCAGGATGCCCTCGGCTTCCTGCCAAATGGCTTCCTGTGGGGCACGGTCGACCTCCCGAACGCGGCGGTCGGCTTGCCGAAGGAATGCGATCTGCTTCAGGGGCAGGACTTGCGGTTTTTTTATCTAAACCGCATTGCTCTTTCTTTTCTCTTTCATCCATTACAAAACTCCTGTTATTTCGATCCTCCTTCAAAACGGCAGGAGCTTTCCTGCTGCTTTGAGGAAAGAGTTTCCGTTCGGATTACTCAGTACGGAAGCCCGGGAATTGCCATTCCGAGCGGTAAAAGTTCGGATAGTCTCGGTCTTAACCTGAGGAAGCGGAAGTAAAAGACCTCCGCTTCCTGTGGTTTTTTCCCTTTTGAAGTAGATCTGAAGCCGATTTGAAATCGGTCAAAACCGATTATTTACCGCTTCTTTTTCTTCTCGAATAAGCCGCTGTGACTACGCCTGCAGCCGATGTGAGCAGCATTGTGATACAAAGCCCCATCATACTGCCGTTTCCGGTCTTGGGGTTGTTTTCGCCCGTAGCCGGAATTTCAACAGCCTCCTTCTTGTCATGGCACACCCTGCACTCCTCGTGCTTGATACCCTTTTCGGTCGCTGCCGCTTCCTTATCGATCTTCCATTCATAGTCGTGGCCGACGGCTGCGACAACAGTCTGTGCCTCTGTTATCTCAACACTTGCTGTTGCGTCTGCATAGAGCTTTCCGCAGTCGCATCTGTAGTATGCCTTGTTGCCTGCCTCTGTGCAGGCTGCATCCTTTGCCTTAACAGCTGTCAGATGATTTGCGCAGATGTGACCGAGTGACGGGTTAATGATATATCCGCATTCGGTGCATGTCTGGTCGTCTGTTTCTGTTGCCTCTGCACCCGGAGTGTGCTCTGCGAAGTCTGACTTTTCGTTACAGCCCTCGTTTGTGCAGGCGTGCCAGTGACCGGTCTCGTCCTTGCTCCATTCTGTAGAGAAGCTGTGTCCGAGAGCGCTGCCCTCTGTGGCACCGCAGCCATCGCGCTTACAGGTCTTAGGTTCGGTGCAGGTTGCTTCCTTCCAATCGTGATCAAGTGCAGCTATAACCACGCTATCCGGATCTGTAATCTCGGTATTTGCGTTTGCATCTTCAAAAAGCTTGCCGCAGTCGCATCTGTAGTATGCCTTGTTTCCTGTCTCTGTGCAGGTTCCGACTTTTGCCTCGACATAGGTAAGGTGGTTTGCGCAGATATGGCCGAGTTTATCTTCAATAATATAACCGCATTCGGCACACTTAACAGGCTCGGTCTCTGTTGCCGCATCGCGATCCTTTATGTGCGAAATAAGTATGCTGTGTTCGGTGCAGCCTTCGGTTTTGCAGGTGTGAGCGTGTCCGTCGGCACCTGTATAGCCCCAAGCGGTCGTATCCCAATCGTGTGCTCCGAACTCGCCGTAGGACTGATGGCAGTCATCGCAGATCGCCTTTGTCTTGCATGTAGCAGTACCGCCGTTACAGTCCGCAGTTTCGGCATGTGTGCCGTCGACTTCACAGGTACGGGTATGCGTGTTGTTGCCGTTCGATGTCCAATCGCCCCATGTGTGACCGTTATTGACCGTTATGTTGATTGTCGTCCTGTTGCCTGCCTTGTCGGCTGCGGAAATTGTATATGTGCCTTCGTCAAGAGTCAGCTTTCCGTTTGTCAGGGTTGCTTCCTTGCCGTTAAGTGTCACGGCGTCAAGATATTCATCCGTGACGGTCAGTGTAACCGAGCTGCAGTAGGTCCTGCCGTCGTCTGCACCACTTATAACCGGAGCGGTTGCATCCAGGACAATTCCGTCCGAGCGCAGGTAGTTTACATTGTCTGCTGTATCGGTAATTCTTACATATACAATAAGCTTTGTATCCGGCTTGATACTAAATGTGCCCTCATATGCATTAAAGGTCATTCCCTCGAGCTGCTTGATACCGAGATCGTCGGAGCTGAGAAGATACTCGATTGTATTAATTCCGCTGCCGTTATCGGTTGCAGAAACTGTTACCGTCTGATCGTTATTGAAGAACAGGTTGAAGGTGACAGTGCTTAAAAACTCTCTCCACCAATTGTCCTTGTCAATGCGGATCTCGCCTGCAGGCGCGGTTTTGTCGATCTTATAGTCTTCTGTGATAACCTCGGAGATGATACCGCTTGTCTTATTTCTTACATAGAAGCGCATTTTTCCGCTGTCGGTTTCTTCCGATGCTGTCAGAATATCGACCCACTCGCTGTCTGCAGTATTCGAATATGAAAGCTGCCATTCATCCTTTGCCGTAACCGTGAAGTCAGTATTCTGCCAGTCGTTCGAGTTGACAGAATATTCGCTCTTATCCGAAATATAAGGATTAATGCTTGCGGTAATTCCGGCAGGTTGAACAAGAGTGTAGTTGTCTTTGTCCGCGCCGGAAAGCGTAAATTCCGTAAAGCTTATAGCGATATTCTCGCCTGCTGCCGACTTAGTAAAGCTCGGCATACCGTTTACAAGAGCAACATCATCGCCCTTTACAACACCGGCAAGTGTCGGTGTGCCGCTGATAGATGCTCTGTCTGTTCCGTCATAGGTCTTGCTTGCTACAGCAAGATTTTCGATAGTCAGTTCCTTCTTATTGATATCCGCCGTCAGTCTTGCGGACAGGATCAGCACATAGTTTGCCGCATCCTTGCCCTCGAGCGTGTATTTGCCGGAGATTATAACCTGCTTGTTTGTACCGAAATTCTTTGTATCAAAGGCTGCCGTCACACCGCTTGTAACGAGCGTGACCTCATCATTTTCTACAACACGGCTTCTGTCAAGGACTGCATTTACTTCCGCATTGGCGGTGCCGTCGTACTCCTTGTCCTTGGCTGTTACATTGACGGTCAGCGATCTCGGTGTAATGCTTGCCTTGCCTTCCACCGTTTCGGGTGCGATATAGTTCTTTTCAGCCTCGCCCTCAACGCTGAATTTTGCGGTAACGGTTATGTCATTTCCGACATTCGCATCCGCAAAGCAAACGTCCGACATTCTGTAAAGCAGCTCATCGCCGACATTGCCGGTTACATTAAATGTGTAATCCTCTGCTTCTGTCCTGCCGTCATATTCCTTATTCTTTACATCGATAGTGACGTTAAGCACTGCCTTTTCGATAGTAAAATCCCAGCTTGTGCTTGCAATTTCCTCGTTGTTCTTTGCTGCCGTTACGGTCAGCCTGTAATCGCCTGCATCAGACGGGCCGACAGAGCCTGTCAGATCTTCTAGCGTGGTATATGTTCCATCCTCGCCCTTTATCTGCCATACATAGGTAAATACCGAACCGTCTATAACACTGCCGTTGATTTTTGCAACCGGGTCGGTGCAGACAACAGCCTCGCCGTCGTATGTCTTTTTGCTTTCCGAAAGCTCGCTGCCGCCTGCTTTTATAAGCAGCTTCCCTGTAACTTTAGCATCGCGTGTGAGCATCAGACCGCCGTTTTCGTCGGGCGCAAGATAATAATCGGTCTCATCGCTGAAAAATCCTGTGGTGCTCGTCGTGCCGGTTACAACCGTATTGCCGCGCACGCCGGTGATTCCTACGCTTGCGTCGTCAGACATTCCGGCTGCATCGACAACGATGGTTTTGGTGCTGGTAAGATATACGTTTTCGGTCTTGCCGCCGGTAATCGTTCCGTTTTCCAGCTTTCCGCCCTTGTTGTTGCCGGTTATTATCGGATTGCCGGACATTGTGATTGTGCCGTTCGTGCTATTATTTATACCGCCGCCGCGGGCATCAAGCGAGCCTGCTGCAAGGTTTTTTGTAATGCTTCCGCCTGTTATATTGAGCGTTTTCCAGTTATACACACCGCCGCCGTAGCGCGCGCTGTTGCCGGTGACGCTGCCTCCGGTGATAAAGAGCTTGCTGCTGTTGTATATACCTCCGCCGTAGGCGCCGCTCTCGTTATCCGAAATGCTTCCGCCGGTC
The DNA here is from genome assembly GCA_934447715.1 of uncultured Eubacteriales bacterium. Classification (GTDB taxonomy): domain Bacteria; phylum Bacillota; class Clostridia; order Oscillospirales; family CAG-272; genus HGM12657. Next base: position 11,160 of record CAKSER010000042.1, read on the forward strand.
ATGGTAAATGTTCCGTCGTTTGACACTCCTCCGCCGTAGTTGCCGACAGAGTTGCCGGAAATACTTCCGCCGGACAGTGTAAATGTGCCCTTGCTGTACACACCGCCGCCGTTGTTTGCACCGGTATTTCCGGAAATGCTTCCTCCGGACATAACAAACGTTCCGTTGTTATACACACCGCCGCCGTAGCTGCTTCCTGTGTTATCAGAAATGCTGCCTCCGGTCATGGTAATTGTTCCGTCGTTATATACACCGCTGCCGGAAGGAGCTGAGTTGTTTGAAATAACGCCGCCGTTCAAATTGAAATCGCGGCTGTAGTAGTTGTATACACCGCCGGCCTTAGAGCTGTCGGAAACAGAGTTTCCGGAGATTGTACCTCCGTTCATAGTAAACGTCCCGAAGTTGTAGACACCTGCGCCTGCGCCGGTATCGGTCCAGCTGTTGCCGGTGATATTGCCGTTCCAGAGTGTAAAAATACCGTTTATAAAGATGCCGCGGCCTGTCCCGCCGTCGTTGTGGGTGATCTTTCCTGCCGTCTCATTGCAGTCTGTAATCGCCATGTTCATCCGGCTTGTGATGCGGATAACATCCTTGCCGTCCGCACCGATGATGCTCTTGCCGTTAAGGCACAAATTTACTCCGTCAAAATCACACACCCATGTGGCATCAAGCGTTACATCGCGCTTAAGATAATAGTTGCCTGCCTCGGTGATCTCGCTCAGGTCGTTTATGCCCTTCCATGTAAGCGACGTGCCGTCGCAGCCGTTAATCTCATGACCTCCGCAGATGCAGTGATCCTCGTGCACGGCAGGAACAGCCAGCTTTAGTCCTCCTGCGCCGTCGTTTACAAGCTCATAACCCGTGTTGTCGCTTAAAAGACCGTTTGTTTTTGTCGTACCGGTTACAACAGTGCTGCCGACCGTTCCGGAAATGCCGACCTTTGCGCCGGAAGCAAGTGCTGAAACGATCGTGATTACTCCCTTTACATACACATTGTTTACACTGTCGCCTGCGGTGTTGCCGTCGATTATCGGCGTGCCGGAAAGCTTGAAGGTTCCGTAGTTGTACACACCGCCGGCAATAGCGCCCTTGTTGTCGGTAATGCTTCCGCCGTTCATGGTGAATGTGCGGCCGTTGTATACGCCGCCGCCCTGTGATTTTGCTATGTTGTCGGAGATTACACCGCCGTACATGTTGAATATGCTGCCGTTATACACACCGCCGCCGAACAGGTAAGCAGTGTTTTCGGTGATGCTTCCGCCGTACATATTGAATCTGCCGCTGCTGTTCTTAACACCGCCGCCGCTGCCGCCGCTTTCGGTACCGTTTTTCGAAATGCTTCCGCCGTACAAATTAAACGTGCCGCCTTCGGTATTTAACACGCCTCCGCCGTCCGCGCCGGTGACGTTTTCCGAAATGCTGCCGCCGTACATATTGAATGTAGCTTCCTTATTATATACGCCGCTGCTTGTGTTGCCGGTGATCATACCGTTCCAAAGTGTCAGAACAGCGCCGGCATAGGTTTCAATACCGCTGCCGCCCTTACCCTCTCTGTGGGTAATTTTACCGACCGTTTCCTGACAGTCGGTGATCGTCAGGCTCTTATTATAATTAATGCCAATAGTTGCTTTGTGGGTGCCTCCGACAACCGACTTGCCGTTAAGACAGAGGTTGACATTATAAAGACATACCCACATGTCATCATCCAGTGCTATGTCGTTTTTAAGATAATAGTTTCCGTTGCTCTTGATCTCGTTTAAGTCGCTTATGCCCTTCCATGTAAGTGAAGTGCCATCGCAGCCGTCGGTATCGTGACCGCCGCAGATGCAGTGGTCGTTATGTACGGCAGGAACAGCCAGCTTTAGTCCTCCTGCACCGTCGTTTACAAGCTCACAACCTGCGTCGTCGCTGAAAAATCCGGTGGTAAATGTTGTACCGTTTATAACCGTGTTGCCAACAATACCCGAAATGCCGATCCTTGCGCCGCTTGTCAGACCGTCGTTTACAGAATTAATTGCTACCTCGTTGGAACGCAGATAGACATTTTTCTCTACGCTATCCACCGTGTTGTTTGCTATAGTCGCTGTGCCGGAGACGTTCATTGTTCCGATCTGGTACACCCCGCCGGCAATAACGCCCTTATTGTCGGTGATTGTGCCGCCATACATGTTAAAGGTTGCTGATCCCCTGTTGAACACGCCGCCGCTGCTGCCTTTGCCGGTGGCTGTGTTATCGGTTATTTCGCCGCCGTACATATTAAATGTTCCGCCGTTAATTACGCCGGCTCCGGTATATGTATCAGGGTTCGTATTATTTCTGATTCTGCCGCCGTACATGTTGAAGTTCTCACCGTTGAATACGCCGCTGTCGCTGTCGTTGCCGGAGATTGTACCGTTCCAAAGGTTAAAGGTGCCTGCGCGGTTATAAACGGTTACACCCGGATGGTTGGGGTTATAGTACTCAATAGTACCCGAACTGCCGCAATCGGTTATCGTGAGGTTTCCGTGATTAAGAATGGTGGTGTACATGGTGTCACCCTGCACGCTGTTCCGGCATCTGATTGAATAGCCGTTCAGGCAGAGAGTGATGTTTTCGTCATTAAAGAGGTGCCACCGTTCATCGATCGTCACACTCTGCGTCAGGTAATAGTTGCCGTCTCCCTTGATTTCACGCAAAGAGGCAATACCTATCCATGTAAGTTCTCCGCCGTGGGATTTGTTACCGCAATCGCTTTTGCCGCAAACACAGTGAGTGTGCGTGCCGGACCCTGTAGAATCGGAAATCGCGCTTACAGGAATAAGCCCGAGTACGATCACAAGGCACAGCAAAATGCTTAACAATCGTTTTTTCATTTTTATCTCCGTTCCGCTGTCGATGACAGCATAAAATTATGATACATTATAGGACATTATAGGCCGATCAGCAAAACAGGCTAAAAGACCTCGGTTTTCGTTAGAAATCATCCCTAAAATTCCTAAATCGCCGCAAAAACCACCCCGAAATTCCTCCCGAGATGATCCGCTAAAGCGCTGTTATGATAAATTCGAAAATATTCAATCATACTAAATTATAGTATAGCCCTTTGGCCTAAAAAAAACAAGCAAAATAGTAAAAAAATGAAGATTTTCCTGTTACTTTCGCACCGGATTATGTGTAGATTGCTTCCTCCCTTCCTGCCAGAAAAAAGAAACAGGCAAAGCCATAAAGAACTTGCGCATGGGGAAGAGTATTTTAAAATTACTGGTTTTTCCCAAAAAAAGACAATTTTACAAAACAGAAATCTATTTTCAGCATCGCAATCCGGCACCGATAATTACTAATCGCAAACACAAAAGCACCGCAGCGTGCTTTCTTTCCCCGTACCGAAGGGCATTACACACGCTGAAGGGATTTATTTCGTTAAAAAAAGAGCATTGCTCC
>CAKSER010000043.1 GCA_934447715.1 uncultured Eubacteriales bacterium
TCCTTGGCTAAAAATCATAATATAGTTTCTTTATATTTTTTGGAGTCACTGTCACCTATCATTGACATTCCTACAAAATTTTACATTTACAGAGGAGGTATATTCTTGATTTTCAGGCTGTAATGTGCTATAATTCAAAGAATTAACAGTTAGGAGCCACAATGTTTAAGGGTTTTAAGGTTTTAGACGTACATACGCATGTTTATCCGGAAAAGATTGCCGAAAAGGCAGTGCATAATCTCGGAGAATTTTATAATTTTACTGTTCACGGAAACGGAACGCATTCAGGGCTTGAAAAAGAGGCAAAAGCCGCCGGAATAGACGGATTTTTCCTTTTCTGCGTCGCAACAAACGCAAGACAGGTCGAGCATGTTAACACATCGGTTGCAGCGCTTTGCGAAAGCTCTAAAAAAAACGGCTTTGAGGCCTACGGCTTTGCCGGAATGCATCAGGATTTCGAAAATAAAGAGGCTGAGCTTGACAGATGCATTTCGCTCGGACTTAAAGGAATCAAGCTGCACCCGGACATTCAGGGAGCAAACGCCGATTGCGACAGCTTTATGGAATTATACGAACTGATGGAAAAGAAAAATCTCAAGCTGTATCTTCACGTCGGCGACGACAGACCGCAGTACAGATTTTCTGATCCCGAAAGGGTTGCAAATGTCGCAAGGACGTTTCCGAAGCTTAATATCGTAGCGGCACATCTCGGCGGATATAAGGCGTGGGACAGCGCAAAGGAGCATTTGTACGGCAAATTTGACAACGTATATTACGACTGCTCAAGCTCACTCTGGGCAATGACACCTGAGCGCGCAAAAGAGCTTATCTCTGGCTGCGGCTATGACAGGGTTATGTTCGGAACCGATTATCCGGTCTGCAATCTCGATGAATATCTTGATATGTTTATGAAGCTTGATCTTACAGACAAGCAGCGCGAGGATATATTTTACAATAACGCAAAAAGGTTTATAAATCTCTGATTCGGCTTTTTTATAACTCAATCTGAAATTCAATCTGAAAGGAAAACGGTATGAAGGATCTTTTTACATATCTTTCCGAAACTGAAAAACCGATTGTACTCTACGGAACCGGCGACGGAGCCGATAAGATTCTCAATGTTCTCGAGGCTCGCGGAGCATCTGTTTCGGCAATTTTTGCAAGCGACGGATTTGTAAGAAAAAGGACATTCAGAGGGATCGATGTAATGTCGTATACCGATGTCTGCAGGCAGCTGAAGAACTTTATCGTCCTTGTGGCGTTCGGATCGAATTTAAAGAGTGTTATCGACCGTGTCTATGCGATTGCAGCAATACACGAAACATATATTCCGGACGTTCCGGCATACGGAGAAGAGCTGTTTGACTCTGAATTCTATCTTTCGCATGAGGATGAGATCAAAAAAGCAAGACAGCTCTTTTCTGACGAAAGATCCAAGCTTCTTTACGACAGCATAATCGAATATAAGCTCACCGGAAAGCCGGAGCTTTTAACAAAGTATATTTCTGAGCCGGATGAGGCATATACCGATATTCTTCATCCGAAATATTATAAAAACACCTTCGATCTTGGGGCATATAACGGTGATACGGCACTTAAACTGTGCGAATATGTGCAGCCGGACTGCATAATCAACGCCGTCGAGCCGAATGTAAAGCTGTTTAACAAGCTCTGCTTCAATACGGTGAACAGACCGAATATCAATCCGATTCTGTCCGCTGCCTGGAACGAAAGAACGATTCTCGAATTCAATATCGGAAGAGGAAGAGGGGCTGCTGTAAACAAGCAGAGAAAAACCAAAACCGTCGAGATCTGCGCGGATACGCTTGATAATATGGCAAACGGAAACAGTGTCGACTATATCAAATACGACGTAGAGGGAACCGAAAAGGAGGCGCTCGAGGGCTCGCGCAGGACGATAAAGGAATTTCTGCCGGAGCTTTGCGTTTCGGTGTACCACAAGAGCCGGGATATTTTTGCTCTTCCCATTATGTTAAGCGAAATAAGCGGCGATTACGATTTCTTCCTTAGAAGAACGCTTTGCATTCCGGCGTGGGAGATAAATCTCTATGCCGTAAAGAAATCCGGGCACTAAATATTAAAGCGTCAAAACGTTAAAAAGAGACAAAAAGAACCGAAAGGAGCCGAAAGTATGAGCCTGATTAAGAAATATCTTGTTCCGGACTATTACCTTGACGATATTTACAGCATAACTCCGGATTTTTTAAGCAAGCTCGGAATTTCTGCGCTCATTTTGGATATCGACAACACGCTTGTAACCTATGACGACCTTCTTCCTACCGAGCCGGTTTTAGGCTGGCTTCGCGGACTTGAAAACGAGGGAATCAAAATTTCGTTTATTTCAAATAATAACGAAGAGCGCGTAAGTCATTTTAACCGCGATCTCGGATATTTTTATAAAAGTAAAAGCAAAAAGCCGTCAAGGAAGATGCTTGTTATGGCGATGGATAATATGCAAAGCGACAGCAAAAGCACAGCGGCGATAGGCGATCAGATATTTACCGACATATTTGCCGCAAAACGCCTCGGGCTCACTGCTATTCTTGTAAAGCCGATCAAGGATAAGGAATCCTCCTTTTTCAGGTTCAAAAGGTTTTTCGAGAGAATCATTATCAGAAAATATTTTAAAATCAGTTAAAAGTCATGGAAATTGAACGTATAAATACATACAGCGACAAGCGTTTTTCAAAGAATGCGTTATATCAGCACGGCTGCTTTCTGCTTGACCAAAAGCCGTATGAAGTTGAAATAGTTTCTGATTTTGAAGCAATTGTCCGCGGCGAAAACAAATCGGAATATCATAATATAATCGACGAATTTCGCTTTTTTGCTCCGCATATTACAGAATTCCTTGACGAAGACTGCAATATAGTAAAAGAATTTGCGCATGCGGAGCCCTTTACCGTACTTCTTGAAGAGATTCAGCCGTCACAGTTTTATGTAGATGAAGAAAAGGTAGCTGCAATCAGCACATTTATTCAAAAGCCGGAGGATATAATTATTCAGGTTTTGCCCTTTAATGAAAGATATATCTCTCTTGACGGCCATACAAGGCTGTATTATGCGTTTCTTAAGGGCTTTGAATATGTTCGTGCAGTTATCGAAAGCTCGGATGATTATATCTATGCATTCACAGCCGAAGCACAGAAACGCGGAATCTATACCCCAAAGGACATGGTGCTCCTTCGCCATGATGAATATGAGGAAAAGTGGAATCGCTTCTGCGATAAATTCTTTGAAGCTTCGGCAAATTCAGCAGATTCGGGAGACGAAAACAATAATGAGCAGTAAATGCAGTGAAAACGGCATAGAAATAAAGCAATATACAAAGGATCTTATTCCCGATGTTCTGAATTTCGAGTCTGACCTGCGAAAGGAGGAGGACTTCTGGGGTTGGGAAATCGATGAAAAGTATATTTCGGACGTAAGCGCGAGCTTTTTGAATCCTGCCTTTGACAATTCGCTTTCCCTGCTTGCATATATGGACGGCAAGGTTGTCGGCAGAATTGACTCGACTCTGATATGCAGTCATTTTGACGGCTCTGTAAAAGCATATCTCGACTGGATCTGCGTTATAAAGAGCTATTCGTCACAAGGGTGTAGCTCAAGCGCTGATTAATACCCTGCGCAAAAAACTGAAGGAAAGAGGTGCGGATACATTAATCGCTCTGATTGCTTCAAATGAGGAAGCGACGCGGTTTTATTACAGCCTGCCGGATGCACAAATAAAGGACAAAGGCATCTGGATTAATTTGTAATCGAAATAATCGCAGCATTAAAGAAAGCGCAGAAGAAAAATCAATTCAAAGCCGATTTTTAAATCCGGTACTGTATCTAAAAGAATATAAAAAAACAAAAGCAGAACAGGCATGAATACCTGCTCTGCTTATTTTTTGCCCCTGGTTTCTTCCTTTTTTGTACCTTTAAAAATCCGTTTTTGGTAATCATTCCTTCGGCATCAAAAGCTTGAATACTTCGTAAACGATAAGCATTATTATCGGTACGATCATAATTCCGCAGAAAGCAAGCGGCGGAACCGATGAAATTCCGAACAGCGCCGAAAGCGGCTTGATTAAGAATATCGCCGCCATAAGAAGCGCATAAACCGTGACAGCCAATATCATCATCCGGTTGACTCTGACATTTGGAATGAACAGGCTCTTTTCCTTCTTACTTTCGAGAAGAACGAAAACCTGAGTTATAACAAATAAAGCAAACACTACCGCCGAGCACTGCATGTCGGTCGATATAATCTTATACTGCATAAGGAAGATCGGAACATAATATCCGAGAGCCGCCCAGATCAGTCCGTAAAGCACCGGAACGACGTTTGATTTAAACGGGGTCAGAAGCTTGCTTAAGGACACTGATTTCAAATACAGCATGTCCTGAGACGGCTTTTCAAATGCAATTGCCATGACAGCAAGGAAATCGACAATAAGACCGCAGAAAAGTATCTGCGTGGAGTTAAGATATGTTCTTCCGGTAATAACCGACAGCAGCACTATTACAAAGCGCGCGGTCTGCGAGGTCATCATGTACCTGATCATTCGGCTCAGATTCATGAAAATTACTCTTGAGCAAAGAACCGAATCCACAATTGCATTAAAGCCGCCGTTTCCGTTTCTGTCAGGCTCGGAAATAATGACCTCCGAGATAAATTTAAGCGATTCGCATCCGGAGCCCTTGTTTTTTTGGTCCGGGCCGCCACTTCCTCTGCCTGAAACATCGACACCGCCTGCCTTGGGAGATGCGGTAACGCTTTGCGCAAAGCCGACATCTGCCTGACGCAGAAGTGCAATGTCATTAAGCCCTGATCCGAGGAAGCCGATCTTTTCTCCGCTTGATGAAAGACATTTTAAAACGGCATATTTCTGCGACGGGGTAAGACCGATATATACTCTGTAATTTGCGACATTTCTTATAAAATCACTCTCGTTCATGCGCGAAAGCGCCCGTCCTGTCAGAATCTGATCCTCGCTGCGGATAATTCCGAGAGTTTCGGCAAGATATCTGTTTTCCTCATCTGCCTGATCGCACAGCATGACGATCTTCATACCTGCCGAAAGGCATCTTGAAACATTCTTTGCGACATCCGGGAGCATCGGTCTGCTCGCCGCGATAAAGCCCTCGAACACCATGTCGCTCTGGCATGCAATCAGCTTGCGGAGATTGTTATATATCGTATCCTTCGATGCAACGGCAATTACCTTGCAGGAATCCTTTACCATCATCGACGCGGTGACAAGAAATTCATTTCGCTTGTCTCTTGTCATCTCGATGATCCTGCCGTTCTCACAATAATACCGGCATGAGGCAAGAACCTTTGAATAATCGCCTCTGACAGCGACCCGGTATCCGTCCTTGGTATGTACAAGCGTTGTATCAAACCGATTTGTTTCGCTTGCCTTTACATGCTCGATAAGCTTGTTTTTCTTTTCAAAATTTTCGTTTGCGATATTCAGCCTGTCGCAAGCCGAGACAATCATCTGCTCCTCGGCATTTACCGCACCGCCGTTTTCACTTTGGATAAGAACCCTGTTGCTTCCGTAAAGTCCGGTAGAAAGCAGCGCATACGACATTGTCTTAAGCCCGTGCTTTAAAAATGTGCGCTCTGTTAAAAGGTTGTCCTTTCCGTCTGCATAAACCTTTACGACATGGAGATCCGGCACGATAAAGGCTTCCTCTTTAGGAACAATAAGACAGGTAAGATCCTTTAGCTGTTCGATTTTTGACGAGTTCTTTATTATAGCTCCTGCATAGTGCAGGCTGTGGTGCTTTACGGCATTGAAAATTCCGCAGGCTAAAATGATATATACAAATGCGGTATAAAACTCGCTCATAGACGCAACAGCAAGCGATAACGAGGTTAAGAAAACCCCGAAAATTCCCTTTTGACCGGCAGAAACGAAAAGATTTGCTGCGGTTAAAAGAATTACGGCAGCGCTCATTATAAGCGTCCACTTCTTGCATAAACTGCCCATTGTCTCAAAGATTGCGAGCCTGTCATCCGATACGGGCGGAATGTTCTTTTTCATCTTGCATACAAGGGTGTCCTGACCCGTGATGCATGCAATCGCCTTTCCCTTTCCGTGAGTGACTATCGTTGTCGCAAAAACGGTATTCAGCTGTGCGGCAGGAGCAATATCGTGGTAGTCGATAAACTCGGCATCCTTTCTTTGCGCCTTCGGTACGCCGGTTATGCTGGTTTCAAGGACATCAAGCTCATCGGAGGATATAAGCCGCGCGTCGCACGGGATTATATCTCCGGTTTGAAGAACCAGAATATCGCCGGGAACTACATTTTCCTGGCTTATCATATATAGCTTGCCGTCGCGCAGGACTCTTGCATTTGGCTTGCCGTAGCTTCCGAGTCCTTCAAGAACCCGATATGCTCTTACATACGAAAAAAGCGCTAAGAAATAATATACGATTAAAATCACCGCCATGATAAGCGTCGAGGCGGATTCCTCGAAGATCGCCGCGATGATAATAGTTGCAAGAAGCAAGAGCGACAGATAATCGGTCACAATCTGCTTCAGATAGCCGCCGAGAGATGAGGATCTTGACGGGTATATTTGGTTTTTTCCGCACCGCTTTCGCTGTGCCTTGACCTGAAATCCGGTAAGACCCTTGTGAATGTCGGTCTTCAGACTTGTTTCTGTCTGCTCAATTGTTTTATCGTACCATCTGTCTGTCATTTTTACTTCTCTTTATTATTTCGATTTAAAATAATATAAAATGAATCAAATTGTCTCAAAGATCAGCTTTTCGCCGTCGGAATCGATCGAAATTGCGCTTATGCTGTGGTTGTAGCTGCCGATTATACGGTTCGAAAGCTCCCCTTCGATCTCCTTCTGGATATATCTGCGCATATTTCTTGCGCCGTATACGCGGCTGTAGGAGTTCTTTGCAATCATTTCTGCAACGGCATCTGTGTACTTCAAGGTGATTTCCTTTTCGGCAAGCGCCTTTGTAAGATCAGAGAGCATTATCTTTGCGATTCTTACAAAATCCTCCTCGGTAAGCTGATTGAAGACAACAACCTCGTCAACGCGGTTAATGAACTCCGGTCTTAAGAAGTCGGAAAGCGCCTTCATTACCCTGTCCTCACTGCGGTCCTGAGTGCTTGCCCCGAAGCCTGCTGTTGAGGAGGTGGTGTTTGAGCCGGCATTTGTTGTCATAACGATTACCGTGTTTTCAAAATTGACCGTTCTTCCCTGCGCATCGGTAAGACGACCGTCATCAAGAATCTGCAAAAGGATGTTAAGAACATCAGGATGCGCCTTTTCGATCTCATCAAACAGAATTACCGAATACGGCTTGCGGCGGATCTTTTCGGTCAGCTGACCTGCTTCGTCATAGCCGACGTATCCGGGAGGAGCTCCTATAATTCTCGAAACCGAGAATTTCTCCATGAATTCCGACATGTCAAGGCGAATCATAGTCTCCGGAGAGTCGAAAAGCTGCTCCGAGAGAATTTTTACAAGCTCGGTTTTTCCGACACCGGTAGGACCTGCAAAGATGAACGAAACCGGCTTTCTTTTAAATGAAACCCCTGCTCTGCTCCTCTTTATCGCCATTGCAACCGCTTCTACTGCCTTGTCCTGACCGATCAGTCTGGACTTTATATTGCTTTCGAGCCGGTCAATCCGCGAAAACTCGTTTTCGGTTATATTGCTTGACGGAATTCCGGTCCATATTTCGATAACGTGAGCAAGATCCTCAACAGAAAGCTCGATTTTTGACTTTTCGTTTTCGAGACGCTCAAGCTCCTGGGATTTTGAAATCTCCGAGCTTTTAAGATCGGCAAGAAGCTTGTATCTTGCTTCTGTCTTGTCCTGCGGCTCATCCTCCTTCGGGCTTTCGGATTCAATGAGCTCCTTTCTTTCGATCGTCCTCTGAAGCGCAGCCTTCGTCTTGTCGTACTGCTCAATAACGGGGCTGTTTAGCGAAAGATATGACGAAGCCTCGTCGAGAAGGTCAATCGCCTTGTCAGGCAGGAATCTGTCCGAAATATATCTTTCCGAAAGAATGACTGCCCTTTTTACTGTCTCGGACGGAATGCGGATTCCGTGGAATTTCTCATAGTAGCCCTTGAGCCCTTCAAGAATTTTTATCGTATCCTCGACAGACGGCTCGTCGATCATTACAGGCTGGAATCTTCTTTCAAGCGCAGCATCCTTTTCGATATACTTTCTGTACTCGGTAAGGGTTGTTGCGCCGATAACCTGAATTTCTCCTCTTGAAAGAGCCGGCTTTAATATGTTTGCGGCATTCATGCTTCCCTCTGCATCGCCTGCAGAGGCAATCGTGTGAACCTCGTCTATTACAAGAATAATATTTTTAAGAGCCTTGACCTCGTCGATAAGCCCCTTCATTCTTGTCTCAAACTGACCGCGGAACTGCGTTCCTGCGACAATTGCGGTCATGTCGACAAGCATGACCTCCTTGCCTAAAAGCTTATACGGCACCTTTTCGTCAACAATTTTTTGAGCAAGAGCCTCCGCAACAGCGGTTTTTCCGACACCAGGCTCGCCGATAAGGCACGGGTTGTTCTTCTGTCTGCGGCAGAGTATCTGCATGATTCTCGAAAGCTCCCTGTCTCTGCCGATAACGGCATCCAGCTTTCCTTCTCTTGCCTGTCTTGTAAGATCGAGACAGTATGCATCAAGGAACTTTCTTTTCGGTGCCTTTTGGTCGCTGTCTTTTTTTGACTGCTTGCCGCCGGCTCCCTGCTCCTGCGGCTTCTGGGGAATAACTCCTCCGAAGGTCGCTCCGAAAAGCTTTCGAAGATCAATCTGCGGAGCCTTTCCGTTATCGTCGGTATTTCCGTCCTGATCAAACAGCTCCGGCAGATCGTTAGGGTCGATCTCCTCGTTCATACGCTCGATTTCCTCATCGGATATATGCATCTGCTGGATTACGGTTTCGACCTGCTTTAAGCCCAGCTCGCGAGCACATTTTATACAAAGTCCTTCGCTTTCCATCTTTCCGTTTACAAATTTAGAAACGAAAACAACAGGAAGGCGTTTGTGGCATCTTGAACACAATTCCATTTGGTTACCTCATTAAAGATTAGTTATATGCGTTTTATATTGATAATCGAAATTATCAGATCAGATAGCTTAAAATGTTGAAAATATTGATATTTCCCAGATACTTGATTATTACGGTATTCTCGATCAAGGAGGGAGAAACCGACTGCGGATACATCATTACAAGAACATTTAAAATATGAACAAGGACGATGCTGATTATCCAGGCAAAAAGACCTCCCTTGATAATTCCGAAGGCAAGCCCGAAGGTTTTGTTTACCGAGCTTAAAACCGGAAGCTTGAAAATTGCTTCGAGGATCAGCTTGATAATCGTAAGAATAAGCATCGATCCGAAAAACAGTATCGCAAACGAAATCACCTTTGAAATAAGGTCGGATACGGGTGCTGCGATATATGATGCAATAAGTCTTACTCCGGAAACCTCTGATTCGGATTTGTTTGCGTTGTAATAGCTTTCAAGCTCATCGACATTCGCTCCGAATCTTTCGATAAGTGTAATAAAGCCGGACGGTTTGTCCTTGAACAGGTCGTCAACCTTTGCGGATTCAACCGATTTTCCGATCACCGATTCGATTGATTCGGTAATCTGCCCGGTCACCTTATCCATAAAGACCGATTCGTTAAGATAATTTGTCACAAGTCCGGAAAAGTTAATGGCAATAACAAGAGAAATAAAAAATATCAGAACGCCGCAAACGGTGCGCACAAAGCCCTTTTTATATCCGAACCATGCGCAGGCGGCAAAAATTGCAACAACAATTAAATCAAAAAGCAGCGACATATTCTACCTCACAAATAAAATTTACTCCCCCAGATCAAGCTCCGCGGTGACATCAGCGCTGTCGGTCGCTTCACTGTTGTCTGTACCTTCTGCAAAATCAAGCGGAACGGCAGAGCCGGAATAGCATAACAGCAAAGTTTTTTCCGAAACAGAGACGATATCAAGACAGTTGGTATCAATCTTCTTTGATACCACTTCCTTGCTTTGGATATTTATCATATCGACCTTTTCGTCAAAAAGAATAAAGCAATTATCATTTCTGGTTATGATTGTTGTTACCTCTCCTGCATGAATGCTTTCATACAGCAGCTTTCCGCTCTCGTCAAAGATCAGAATGCTTTTGTCAAGGCCGATGACGTTGTGATTAAAGGCTACAGCGGTATATTTTGTGCCGAAGTGGATTTTAACGGGAGAATTGTCCGAGAATTCGTATTCTCCTGCCTCCTCATGCGAGGAATTGAAGAAAAGCAGCCGCTTATCGGTGTATACGGCAAAGCCGCCGTTTTTAAAATATCCGACCTTTAAAAACAGCTCGTTTTCATACTCATAAGAAAAATCCGGCTCGGTTTTCGAAATATCATAAAGAGAAATCTCGCTGCACCATTCACCGCTTTTATCGTATGCGGAGACAATGACAATCTTTCTTCCGTCATCGCTTAATTTGACGTTCATTATATATTTGTCCTTGCGTATCTTGCATACCAGCTGGAAATTGCTGTTATAAACATTTACAACTCCGCGGTAATCGGAGGACCTGGTGACGACCGCATATGTGCCGTCGTTTGAAAGAGATACCTGACTTATAGGATACTCGGTTTTTTCGGTTTTAAGCTCCGAAAAGGCGTTGTATACCGAATATGTGCAGGAGGTGTCTCCCTTGTCATATACAAGAAAATACTTGTCGGATGTGAGCAGCACCGGAGAGTAAAAGGAGTTTGAGCTTGTAAAGACAGACGAGCCCGTGCTGTTGTAAAGATTCGACGAGCCGGCTCCGACGACTGCAAGATCTCCCTTGAAAAATCCGAATTCTGACGAAACCGCACTGTCGTAAATTATTTTGCTGTAGTTTTCTGAATTGTTCAGCGCACCGAGATCGAAATCCTTGATCAGATATTTCAGATTTTCGACAGTAATATCCTTTCCGAACACGGTAAGCATACCGAGCACGAAAACGATAAGGCAGATTACCGCGCCCATCTTGAGCTTTCGGTACTGCTTTGAAATTCCGGTATAGTATTTGTTTTCGACATATGCCATTTCCGGGCGCCATTTCGGCATGCTGTCCGGAATCGCTGTTTTATTGCTTCCTTTTTTTGCGGCTTCCCGTTTGCTTTTTTCGTTTATATCCTTCAGGGAGACATTTTTTGAATCTGTATTTACTTTGCGGCTGTTTTTCTGATCCTCCATTTTTATCTCCTTTCAAAATTTCAAAAAGCTATGGGCTCGCCTAAGCATAAATGTTAAAAATGCTGTCCGCTTTTTTGCTGATTATAGTCTTTTAAAGCAGGAAAGTCAATATTCGACCCGAACAAGGTAAAGACCGCATGCAGGAGCCGTAAAGCCGGCTTTGCTTCTGTCCTTTGATGAAATAACCTTTTCAATATCCTCAGGCGAAATTTTTCCCTCGGAAACCTCGATAAGCGTTCCGACGATAATCCTGACCATATTATAAAGAAAACCGTCCGCACTTATTCTTATATGAATCAGATCGCCCTCTCTGTATACGCTGCAGCCGGTAACGTTTCTTACAGTGTCGCAAACAGACGAGCCCTTTGCCATAAATGAGCAAAAGTCCTTTTTCCCGACAATTTTCGCCGCCGCCTCATTCATTTTCAGGGCGTCAAGTGCTTTCGGATATCTGTATGCTCTGTCCTCTAAAAACGGATTTCTGACCTCGGAATTGAGTATCAGATACTCGTATTCCTTTTCCTTTACGTTGTAACGAACATGAAACGAATCCGGAACAGCAGATGCATCGGTTACCGAAATGTCGCAGGGGAGATTCTGATTTAAGACGGTGGGAAGTGCTTCTAACGGTATTTTCATACAGTCCTCTCCCGCATCAACCGTGCAGTAATATGCTCTTGCATGAACGCCTGCGTCGGTTCTGCTGCATCCGGTAATGCTGTATCTCTTACCGTAAACTGCCTCGATTGCGTCCTGCACCCTTTCCTGAATGCTGACACCGTTTTTCTGCACCTGATATCCGCAATAGTTTGTCCCGAGATACGAAAGCTTTAAAAGCAGCTTCATAAAGCAAATCCGGGAGCGTAGGCGTTTATAAGTACAACGCCGGTGCATACCAGAGCAAAGACAAAGAGCATCACAAAATCCATCGCATTAAGCGAAAGACGCGTCATTTTTGTTCTTCCCTCTCCTCCGCGGTAGCAGCGGCACTCCATTGCCGTTGCAAGGTCGGTTGCTCTGTGTATGGAGGAAACAAGCAGCGGAATCAGGATCGGAATGAGCGCCTTTGCTCTCTGAACAAGGCTGCCCTTCGAAAAGTCAACTCCTCTTGCCTTCTGGGCGCTCATTATCTTGTCTGTCTCGGCAATCAGCGTAGGAATAAAGCGAAGCGCAATAGACATCATCATCGCAAATTCGTGTACCGGAATCCCTAAATGCCCGAGCGGCATAAGCAGCCGTTCTATTGCATCGGTGAGGGCAATCGGAGACGTGGTATATGTCAGTATTACACTGACCCCTGCAAGCAGCACGATGATTCTTACGATTATAAGTACGGCTTTTGTGATTCCTTCGAGATATATCTTTATAAAATGAAATTCAAAAAGGAGCGTTTCGCCCTTTGTGAAGAATATGTTTAAAATCGATGTAAAAGCAATAATAAACAGAATAGGCTTGAGTCCCTTTAAAATCACCTTGAACGGGATTTTCGAAATTGCTACAAGAATTGCGGTGAAAAGAAGTATAAAGACAAAGCTCCATACATTCTTGCAAAGAAAAATTATTACAATGTAAAACAAAGACAGTATAAGTTTTATTCTCGGGTCGAGCCGGTGAATCAGAGAATTTCCCGGGAAATACTGTCCGAGTGTGATATCTTTCAACATTACGATTCAGTTCCTCAGTTTTTGCTTCCTATATTTGATCAGTTCATCTCTTGCGTCATCAACGGTAAAGACATTTTCGTTGATATCAACACCGCTCTGCTTCAGCTTCTTCATAAAATCCGTAATCTGAAGAATTCCAAGTCCGGCATCCTTAAGAATTTCGGTTTTCGAGAACACCTCGTTGCAGTTTCCGGTCATGAGCACCTTTCTGTGGCTCATAACAACGAGCTTGTCCGCATACCTTGCCATGTCCTCCATGCTGTGGCTGATTATAATGACTGTATTGTTTTTTTCTCTCTGATAAGCCCAGATT
>CAKSER010000044.1 GCA_934447715.1 uncultured Eubacteriales bacterium
AAAAATCGATCCGGATTTCCGGATCGATTTTTTATATGCCGTTTTGCGGCGCTTTTGATTATTTGATTAGTCCTTCGGAATTCTTACCGACCTGCCGGTTTCTGCGGACTCATAGATTGCGTCGATGATCTTCATGAGAACATATCCGTCCTCTGCAGGAGCTGCATTCGGCTTGAGACCGAGGCAGGTGTCGATGAAGCTCTTTACCTCGCAGTCGAACATCTGACCGAAGTCTCTTGATTTATATTCCGGCTCGAGATTTGCAAAATGTCCGTCGCGAATTGTGAATTCCTCGAACTTCGGGCTGAAGCTTACGCCGGATTTTGTTCCGAACACCTCAATGTTATAGCTTTCGTTTTCCTTGATGTTGAGGTTAAAGCTCATTTCTGCCTGAAGTGTAAAGCCGTTATCGAATTTTACCATTGCGGTGGTAAAGTCCTCGACATTGAACGGGTGACCGTTGTTTACCTCGATCTCCCATGTCGATTCGACACCGGCAGCTCTGTTCATTCCGAGGTTGTTGAAGGTCTTTCCGTATGCACTTACCGGCTGCGGGAGCCCTGCTATATATCTTGCAAGGTCGATTATATGTACTCCGAGGTCGATGAGCGGACCGCCGCCGGAGAACGCCTTATCGCCGAACCAGCCGCCCGGGCAGCCGTCTCTGCGGATAAACTTGACCTTTGCATAGTACGGATCGCCGAACTCACCGGATGCGATAAGGTTCTTTACCATCTCAGCCTCGGAGGAAAATCTGCGTACAAAGCCGATCTGAAGAACCTTTCCTGTCTCCTTCTGAACGTCGAGCATCTCCTTTGCTTCCTTTGCATTCAGCGCCATCGGCTTCTCGCAGAGAACGTTGCAGCCTGCGCGCATAGCGGCAATTGCTGCATTCTTATGCTCGGAGTTCCAGGTTGTAACGCTTACACAGTCGAGGTGCTCCTTTTCGAGCATTTCGTTATAGTCTGTATACCAACGGTCAACTCCTCTTGTCTCTGCATATTTCTTAACCTTTTCCTCATTGATATCGCAAACCGCTGCCACCTCTACTCTGTCCGGCTGAGCTCTGTAGCCAAGCATATGGAAATGGCTGATTCCTCCGGTTCCGATGATTCCGACTCTTAATTTTTCCATTTTAATATTTTCCTTTCGGTTATTTAAAAATCGAATTACCAGTCAATACTGACATAAAACAGTATAGCACCAAAAAAAAGGAAAGTCAATTGAATTTATCAAAGCGAATGTTAAAAAGTATACTGATTTTGTGATTTTTGCCGACATGTACTATGCGCTGCCATGATTTGCACAGGTTTTTCGAAAGAAATCCGGAAAAGGCGTGCAGAAGTGGAGAGAAATGGGCAGCGCCAGGGAAACTCAGACGGGAAGCAAGGGAGGAAAATAAGGGTGGAGCAAGAAAGATCAAGCCGGGAGGAGCGAGGAAAGGCAAACGGAGAAATGTAAAGAAAAGATAAAGGTAAGGGTAAAGGGAAAAAGTAAAGAGAGGGACAAAGAGGACGGCAAAGAGAACAGAAGGCTGCAAAAGGCGTAAAAAAACCGATCGGCAATGCCGATCGGTTTTGGAATTTAGCTGTTTTAAATTAAGTCGGGTTTTGCTATTCTGCCGGGGTATAGGTTATGTTTCTGAACACCGCAACCAGTCCCGGTATATACTGCTCTCTTATCCATTTATCGCTTGAGGAATACTCATCGAATCTTTCCTGTGCATTCTGCTGCTTCGGGTATCTTAGGTCGATTGCAACATAATCGGTGTAGTGTGTCGACTGGAGCTCGTATATCTCGTCGCGGTCGGCAACATGTGCGATAAGGAAGGTTGAGGCACGCAGGGATGCGTTTTTAGGTATTGTTTTCAGCACCTCGGTCATTTGGTCGCAGTCGGCTTTTTCTTCGATATACTGCGAAACATAACGGATTTTAAAGGCATCCTGCGACATGAACATCATAATCGATGAAATTGCCACGAGAATAGCGACCATCTTCCGCTTTTCAAACTTGATATCCGCGGCATTGAGTATCGTAAGATAGATAATGAACGCAAGCGGACCGAATACATACTGATAGTGTATCGAATACTGGTATTTATAATTCGGCATGAGGTTTTCGACGATGAGGGGAAAGAGGAGAATGTATCTTGATACCTTCTTTGTCATCATCGGGACGAATGCAAGCGATGCGAACATTTCAAACAGGAAGACGACCTTGTCAGCGTTGAAAATGTTATCGATCAACATTGCAGGGTCGGCAAGGATATTCTTTGCAACCTCAAACATCGAGGTGCTTTCACTTACCGTGTAGCTGCCGAATCTTGACGAGGTCATTGCGCCGAGGCCGAATTTCGAAAGGAGCCAGAGTGCAAGGCAGAAATATGCAACAGAGCTTATGAACATGATAATTCCGTGCTTGAACTTCTTGTGTCCGAGCATTATATACAGCGCAAAAAGCGCAATGTAAAGAGGTGCATCCTCCTTTACGAGCATGACCAAAACCATGAAAACGTACATAAGCACGGTATATCTCTTCTTGCCGTCCTGCAGCATCGACTCGAAGAAATAAAAGAGCCATAGAAGCAGCGGAATCAGGAAGCAGTTTTCATGAATGTCATAGAAGCATCCGCCGGCAAGTGCCGGGTGGAACGCATATGCAATGCAGAGCAGGGTCGTTACGGTATTTGAAACGCCCTTTCTTTTTGCTATAAGATATACGGGAATGATTCCGATGCCGACGATTACAGCCTGTCCTATCTGGAGGGTTATCGGGCTCGGGAAGATTGCATAGAAAGGGAGAAGCAGATACCAGATCGGAGAAATATGAACTCCGAAGTGCGACATTAAAACGTCTCTTTCGCTTGTGACAAGCGGCTGCAGCTTTGTTTTCATGTTGTGGAACATGTTTACAAACAGACCGAAGTCAAAGTTAGGCGAGGCGTAGCAAAGGTATCTTAATGTCATGGTTGTGCCGATAAATGCAATAATGAAAACACCGAAAACCGCTGTGATCGACACTGACGACCTTTTTGTCATGTCGACCTTAAGCGTAAAACCGTCCTTTTGAATAAGCTGGTAAAGGCAGATTGCAATTATACCGATCATGAAGGTCGTGTAAAATGCGTCCCTGAAGCGGACTGCCGTTGATACCGTGTAGACGAGCACCGCGACCAGAAGCATAAACGAATCGAGCTTGTTAGAAAGAAACGCATTGATTACCGTTATTCCGGCAAAAAACGCGGCAGTACAGGCGAGAATCGTAAAAAGACCTATCTGGGTCGGAAACGAGGCACGGTCAAGTGCGCCGGGATATACATAAATAAAAAGGGTCGCCGAAAACAGCCATGATGCAAATAATCTTTGGATAACTTTTTCAAATATAAACGTTTTCTTTATTTTCTCAAGCATAAAATCTGACCTTTCAAATCGTCTTTTGAATTTGCCGATTGACTTGCGGCTATTGTAAAAGCAAAAAAATTATCCGGTTTTTATCCGATGGCTTTTGAATAAAAGCTGTACTGACAAAAAATGGATACAAATAAAGCCATAGCATTCTATCATATTTTACCGTTTTTTTCAATAGGTAAATTCCTTTTTTGACATTTACGGCATTTATTTTCTTTTTTATTAACGGATTATTCAATTGATATTTTCAAAATGGCAAAGGAAAAAAACAAAAAACTCTTGCAATAATTTCTAAAATGAGGTATCATATTTAAACTGTAGCCTTGTTCTTTCGGAGGTTTGTGTGATTAATATTTCAATAGACGGCCCTTCCGGCTCCGGCAAAAGCTTTCTTGCAAGGGAGATTGCCAAAAGGAAGGGATATATATATGTTGACACCGGAGCGCTGTACCGTGCGATCGGTCTTTATGCCAAAAGAAACGGTATAGAGCCGAGCGACGAAAAAAAGGTATGCGATATGCTTAAAAACATAAGCGTCCGGCTTGAATATTCAGATGACGGAAGACAGAGAGTTATTTTAAATTCAGAGGATGTAAGCGAAGAAATCCGCAAGCCGGAAATTTCGATGTATGCGTCGACTGTTTCCGCAATTCCGAAGGTCAGAGACTTTCTGCTTGAGCTGCAGAGAAGCATTGCAAGGGAAAACAATGTCGTGATGGACGGCAGGGACATCGGAACGGTCATTCTGCCTGATGCAAAGGTGAAAATCTTCCTTTTTGCAAATGACGAGGTCAGGGCGAAAAGAAGATATCTTGAGCTTAAGGAAAAGGGAATCGAGACGACGGTCGAAGAGGTCTTAAGCGACATGAAAACAAGAGACCTAAACGATTCTACAAGAAAAACCGCGCCGGCTGTTCCGGCAAAGGATGCATATATGCTCGACAATTCCGACCTTGACCGGGAGGGAACCGTGAAAAAGGCTCTTTCTCTGATAGACGAAAGGCTCGGCGAAAATAAATAATTTTAATATCTGATGGGTATTGTTGACAGCCATGAATAAAACATACGCGTTTTGGAAAAAGGTGCTTTCCGGATTTGTTAAGTGGATTTATAATGTCAGAATTTTCGGCTCGGAAAACGAGCCGCAGGACGGCAGGCTGCTTATTTGCGCAAACCATCTGTCAAACAGCGATGTTCTGATTATCGGCGAGAGCTTTAAAAGGCAATTACGTTTTCTTGCAAAGGCGGAGCTTTTCAGGGTGCCGATTTTAAGGTCGATAGTAAGAGCGCTCGGTGCAATTCCCGTAGACCGGAAAACGAGCGACGTCGCGGCGATAAAGCACTCGATAAAGATTCTTGAAAGCGGCGAGGTGCTTGCTGTCTTTCCGCAGGGGACAAGATGCCCGGGAAAAAATCCGAAGGATACCGACATCAAATTCGGAGTTGCCATGATGGCTGAACGCACAGAGGCGACGGTTCTTCCGGTATTTATCGAAACCGCAAGGTATAAAATCAGAATTTTCAGGCGTACAAATGTGCGCATAGGCAAGCCGATACCGATCGAGGAGCTGAAGGCTTCCGGAAATTCCTACAAGGAGCAGGCAAGCTACATCTTCTCAAAGATATGCGAGCTTGATCAGCTTGACAGGAGCGGAAGAGTATACGGATCTGACAAATTAGGCAGCGATAGCAAGGACGGCGGTGCTTTTTAATGGAAATTATTCTTGCCGAAAAAGCAGGCTTCTGCTTTGGGGTCAAAAGAGCCGTTGAAAAGGTAATGTCGCTGACGTTAGGCGAAAGCGAGGGCGCAGGCGAAAGCAGAGGCGTTTCAGACGGCAGGACTGTGAAAATATATACGGTCGGTAATCTGATTCACAATCCGCAGATAACCGGAGAACTGAAAAAAAGAGGCGTGTCGGTTATATCTGCCGAAGATATCGACCGGATATTTGAAAAGACAAACGAAAGCAACCGAAGCATAATAGTAATAAGGGCGCACGGTGTACGCAGGGAGCTGAGCGAAAAGCTGGCTGAATACAGCAAACAAAACAGCTTCTTTGAGGTTTGCGACATGACGTGCCCGTATGTAAAGAAGATACATAAGCTTGTGTGGCAGAGCGGAGACCGGGAGCTTCTTGTTTTCGGAGATCCGAAGCATCCGGAGGTTGACGGAATCTGCAGCTATGCAAAAAAAAGTGCAAGGGTATTCGAATCCGCAGACGGACTTGAAAGACCGGAGGATGAGCCTGCCGATTTGCCGGTTACGGTTGTTTCACAAACAACGCAAAGTACCGCTGAATGGAAAAAATGTCAAAAAAAAATAAAAAAACTATATACAAATGCATTAGTTTTTGATACAATATGCAGTGTGACTGAGGAAAGGCAGAAGGAAGCCGATAATCTTTCACGTCTGGTTGACGCAATGATTGTTGTCGGCGGAAGGGAAAGCTCGAATACAGCAAAGCTTTTCAAGACTGCCAAAGCCAATCTGAAGGACACGTTTTTTGTCGAGGATCCTCTCGAAGCGGTTTCGGTAAGAGAGGAGCTTGGGGATCGGATAGCATCGAAACCCGATTTTAAAGTGGGAATAACTGCCGGGGCTTCAACTCCGGGAGCTATAATACAGGAGGTAATAAAACATATGAGCGAAAACACAAAAATTGCAGCGGAGGAGAACTTCGCAGAACTGCTCGAGAATTCTTTAAAAACTTTAAATACAGGAGAAACAGTCGTTGGTATTATAACATCCATTACGCAGAACGAGCTGCATGTTGACCTTGGCACCAAGTTCACAGGCATCATTTCCGCAGATGATATTTCCGACGACCCGATCAATCTCTTTGATGCATTTAAGGTCGGAGACGAAATCAAGGCAACCGTTATTCATGTAAGCGACAGAGACGGTGTCGCAACTCTTTCGAAGAAGCGCGCAGACAGTGCTCTTAACTGGGATTCTGTTGTTTCTGCATTCAACGCAGGCGAGGTTATCGAAGGAAAGATCATTGAGGCTGTCAAGGGCGGCGTAATTCTCAGATACAAGGGAGTAAAGATTTTTGTTCCGGCATCCCAGAGCGGTGTGCCGAAGGACGGCGATCTTAACTCTATTGTCGGACAGGTCGCAAAGGCAAAAATTATCGACATCAACGAAGGCAGAAAGAGAGCAGTTGCTTCTATCCGCGTGGTTAAGAACGAGGAAAGAAAGCAGAAGGAGGCTGAATTCTGGGCAAATATCGAGATCGGTAAGAAGTTCAAGGGAGAGGTTAAGAGCCTTACCTCCTACGGCGCATTTGTTGATCTCGGCGGAGTTGACGGAATGGTTCACAGCTCCGAGCTTTCCTGGAGACACATCAAGAATCCTTCGGAGGTTGTTTCTGTCGGCGATGTGATCGACGTATTTGTAAAGGATTTTGATCCCGAGAAGAAGAGAATTTCTCTCGGCTACAAGACCGAGGAGACAAATCCGTGGAACATATTTAAGTCCAAGTACAATGTAGGCGATATTGCAGAGGTTAAGATCGTCAGCCTTATGCCTTTCGGTGCATTTGCTGAGATTATTCCGGGCGTTGACGGACTTATCCACATTTCCCAGATCACAAACCACAAGATCGCAAATCCGGCAGAGGAGCTGGAGATCGGTCAGACCGTAAATGCAAAGATCGTCGACGTTGACGACGAAAACCGCAAGATCAGCCTTTCGATGAGAGCTCTTATCGAAAACAACGAGGCTGACGAGCCGGCAGAGGAAGAAGCAGAGCAGGTTGAAGAATAATCAGACCGGCGAGCTTTTGATGTGCGATAGCGGCGCAGACTGAAAAACGAAAAAGCAAGGACATCTCCTTTTTGGGGATGTCCTTTTTTCTCTTTTTCCGTCTCTTTTTTTCTTTTTTTGCATAAAATGACATAAAGTATTAAAGGGATTATAAAAGGAGAAAAATGCCGCCATGCTGCTTGAGATAATAAAAGGCTTTTTTGCGCTGTTCCTTCGGGTGTCGGGGCAGACAAGATCCTTTCCGCCGCCGCTTTCCCCGGATGAGGAAAAGGAGTGCTTTCTGAGAATGAAAAAAGGGGACATGAGGGCAAGGGAAAAGCTGATTGAGCATAACCTCCGGCTTGTTGCGCATATTGTAAAGAAATATTACACGGCAAACCGGAATCAGGAGGATCTTATCTCGATCGGAACCATCGGGCTTATCAAGGCGATCGATTCCTTCAATATAAAGCAGGGAACAAGGTTTGCAACGTATGCAAGCAAATGTCTGCAGAACGAAATACTGATGCATTTCCGTTCGCAGAAGAAGCTCGGAGCCGAGGTGTCGCTCAGCGAAACGATCGATACTGATAAGGACGGCAATCCGCTTACATATCAGGATGTGATAAGCTGCGATGACACGATTGTCGAGGATATCAATCTCAAAATGAACAAGAAAAGCCTGATGGGTGCGGTAAACGAGCTGCTTGACAGCAGGGAAAAGGATATTCTGATAAAGAGATACGGTCTTGACGGAAGCGAGCCGGAGACGCAAAGGGCGATTGCCGACAAGCTCGGGATATCAAGGTCATACGTTTCCAGAATCGAAAAGAGTGCAGTCGACAAGCTTCACCTTTATATGTCCTCCCACGGTCTTGAAAACTGAGTATTGAATTTTTACCTCCTTTATGGTAGGATATTTTTACAGTCAATAAATTTATGAAAAGGGACAGTAGATACGATGCTTGACGGAATAAACAATTCGGCGAATGCACAGAAATTCATCAAAATATATAAGGACAACATAAAGAGGGACGGCGCGGATCAGCTGCTTGAATATCTCACCTCGCGCGCTTCGGATTTTCTTGTTGCTCCTGCAAGTACAAGATTTCACGGCGCCTATGAGGGAGGACTGCTTGAGCACAGTCTGAACGTTTACGAATGCCTAAAGGACTATCTTGAAAGAGACAGGGTGAAAAAGCTTTACGGGATGTCATATTCCGACGAGAGCATTGCGATCGTTTCGCTTCTGCACGATCTCTGCAAGGTAAATGTCTATAAAAAGGGCTCGAGGAATGTAAAGGGCGAGGACGGCGTCTGGCGCTCTGTTCCGACCTATGAGTTTGACGACAAGCTTCCATACGGACACGGGGAAAAATCGGTATATGTCATCTCCGGCTATATGAAGCTGACAAGAGAGGAAGCGTTTGCAATACGCTATCACATGGGATTTTCGACAGATGACGACAACAGAAATGTCGGTGCGGCGTTTGAAATGTTCCCACTTGCCGTTGCGCTGTCGTTTGCGGATATGGAAGCCTCATATTTTATCGAGAGCAGGGGTGTAAAATAATTTTTTGCTGCTTTATGCCGCCGTCCGGAATTTCGGGCGGCGGCTTTTTTGCGTCTTTTTGGCATGTGCCGGTTTTCAAAAAGCTTGCGGACTTTGGCGATTTCAGCCTGTGTATGATCTGCTGTCGAGGCAGAATCTGAATATATTCGGTAAAATGAATATATTCACTTTTTGATGAATATTGGAATATTTTTAAATCAACCGTGCAAAAGCGCTACTTGATACCGAATATGCGGCTTTTGAACCGATGTTTGGGCTGTTTTCGAATTTGAAGACTCGAAAAAATAATTAAAAAAATTTTATTTTCCTATTGACAAAATGAATATTTGTCTGTATAATACTGAATAAAAATACAGCACTGCAAAACAGAAAAGGAAAATTGATATGAACAAAGCTGATATAAAGAAGGTCGTCCTTGCGTATTCCGGAGGACTTGATACATCGATAATTATTCCGTGGCTCAAGGAGAATTACAACAATTGCGAGGTAATTGCCGTTTCAGGAAACGTAGGTCAGGCAGACGAGCTTGACGGCCTTGAGGAAAAGGCGAAAAAGACCGGAGCCTCCAAGCTCTACGTTCTTGACCTTACCGATGATTATGTTGACAACTACATTATCCCGACGATGAAGGCAGGAGCGGTTTATGAAGAATACCTGCTCGGAACAAGCCATGCAAGGCCCTGCATTGCAAAGGCGCTTGTTGAGATTGCAAAAAAGGAAAATGCGGACGCAGTCTGCCACGGCTGCACGGGAAAGGGAAACGATCAGGTTCGTTTTGAGCTTGCAATCAAGCATTTTGCGCCCGACATGCCGATCATTGCTCCGTGGAGGGAATGGGACATCAAGTCGCGTGACGAGGAGATCGACTATGCCGAGGCACACGATATTCCGCTTAAGATAAGCCGCGAGACGAACTATTCAAAGGACAAGAATCTGTGGCATCTTTCGCATGAGGGACTCGATCTTGAAAACACCGGAAACGAGCCGCAGTACGAAAAGCCGGGATTTCTTGAGATGGGTGTTTCTCCGATCGACGCGCCGGACAAGCCGACATATATCACGCTTGAATTTGAAAGCGGCACGCCTGTTGCTCTTGACGGCAAGAAGATGAGTGCAAAGGAGATCATCCTCAAGCTGAACGAGCTCGGCGGAAAGAACGGAATCGGCATTCTCGACATTGTCGAAAACCGTCTTGTCGGAATGAAGTGCCGCGGCGTATATGAAACTCCGGGCGGAACGATTCTTTACAAGGCGCACGAGACTCTCGAGAGCATCTGCCTTGACAAGCTGACGATGCACGAAAAGCAGAAGCTTTCGATTACCTTTGCAGAGCTTGTTTACAACGGACAGTGGTTCACACCTTTACGCGAGGCGCTTTCCGCATTCGTTGACAAGACGCAGGAAAAGGTTACCGGCAAGGTAAAGCTCAAGCTCTACAAGGGCAACATTATAAAGGCAGGCGTCTGGAGCGATTATTCTCTTTACAGCGAGGAGATTGCAACCTTCGGCGAGGGTGATTTCGATCAGACGGATGCGACAGGCTTTATCAACCTCTACGGACTTCCGATCAAGGTTCAGGCAACTGTTGACGGAAAAGGAAGCAAATAAGAAGCAAATAAGAAGCAAATAAGAAGCAAATAATAAGACAGGCTTCGGTATTCGGATATCGGGGCGTTCGGGCAAGCGGACAGGCAAGCAGGACGAGACGGATTAAGACAATCAGATCGTTAGATCGGAAGGAAAGACTATGGCAAAGATGTGGGCAGGGGTGACCGAAGGAAATACGAGCGCTCTTGCGGATGATTTTAACTCCTCGATCGGATTCGATTCGAGAATGTATAAGCAGGACATTGAAGGAAGCATTGCGCACGCCCTAATGCTCGGGCACACCGGAATTATTTCCGAAGAGGATGCCGACAGCCTTATTTTAGGGCTTAAGGAGATCCTTTCAGATCTTGAATCGGGAAAGCTTAAAATCGATTTTGGGTGTGAGGATATTCACATGTTTGTCGAGCAGGTGCTTACCGAGCGGCTCGGCGATGTCGGAAAAAAGCTGCACACGGCAAGAAGCAGAAACGATCAGGTGGCTCTTGACCTTAGAATGTATTTAAGGGATGAGACCGATTATATAACAAAGAAGCTCAAGGAGCTTGTCGGTATTCTTACCGACAAGGCAGAGGAATACAAAGCCGCAATAATGCCGGGCTACACCCACCTGCAAAGGGCGCAGCCGATCACCTTCGGCCATCAGCTTATGGCATATTCGATGATGCTTCTGCGCGATATTGACAGGCTTTCTGACTGCAGGAAAAGAATGAATATTTCCCCGATCGGAAGCTGCGCACTTGCCGGCACGACCTACGATACCGACAGGGATTTTGAGGCGGAAAAGCTCGGATTTGATTCGGTTTGCCTCAATTCGATCGACGGGGTGTCCGACAGGGACTTTGCAGTCGAGCTGATGAGCGATCTTTCTATACTGATGATGCATCTTTCACGCTTTTCCGAAGAGCTTATTCTTTGGTCAAGCTGGGAATTCGGATTTGTTAAGCTTTCAGATTCGTTTACAACCGGCTCCTCTATCATGCCGCAGAAGAAAAACCCGGATATGGCAGAGCTTATTCGGGGGAAAACCGGCAGGGTATACGGCGATCTGATAGCGCTTCTTGCGACCCTCAAGGGGCTTCCGCTTGCATACAACAAGGACATGCAGGAGGACAAGGAGGGCGTATTCGACGCCTGCGACACCGTAAAGAAGTGTCTTGATGTGCTTTGCCCGATGATCGAAACGATGAAGGCAAATACCGAGAACATGAGAAAGGCGGCGCAGACCGGATTTATCAACGCAACCGATCTTGCCGACTATCTTGTAAAAAAGGGACTTTCGTTCAGATTGGCATACAAGCTGTCCGGTCAGATCGTAGCGGAGTGCACAAAAGAGGGATATGTGCTCGAAACGCTTCCGCTTGAAAAATACCGTGCCTTTTCCGAGCTGTTTTGCGAGGATGTATACAAGGCAATCGATCTTGACAGCTGCGTGTCAAGAAGGATCAGCAAGGGAGGCACCTCTGTTAAATCGGTTGAAGAGCAGATCGAGGCTGTAAGGAAGGTACTTAGCGCGGATAATCCGGGTGCGGAAAAAGATAAATGAGACAAAAGCCTTTTCGCAAAAAGCGAAAGGGCTTTTC
>CAKSER010000045.1 GCA_934447715.1 uncultured Eubacteriales bacterium
CCGACATGTTGACCTCATTTGCAAGAATCGATATCGGATAGCTTGAAAGGGTGTCCTCCTGGACGCGGTTTATATAGGTCTTAAATCCGGTTGAAACAGACTGTATAAGCGCAATTCCGATAATACCGATGCTGCCTGCAAAGGCGGTCAGAATCGTCCTTGTTTTCTTTGTCATTAGGTTGTTGAGTGAAAGCGAAAGAGCTGTGAAAAAGCTCATCGAGGTGCGCCTTTTCTTTTTTTTCGTTTTTCCCTTTTGGCTTGTCTCCTTCTGTTCGGCCGTCTTCAGGCTGCCTTTATCCTCCTCAGGATAAGCAGCATCTTCAAGCTCCTTATCTGTCGGGGGATTGCTGTCTCCTACAACCGTTCCGTCGGATATTCTTACAATTCTCGTTGCATATTCGGCTGCAAGCTCCGGATTATGCGTAATCATTATAACAAGACGGTTTTCGGCGACCTTTTTTATTATGTTCATTACCTGGATGCTCGTTTCGGAATCGAGCGCTCCGGTCGGCTCGTCCGCAAGAAGAATATCCGGGTCGTTTACAAGCGCTCTTGCAATCGCAACCCTCTGCATCTGTCCGCCGGACAGCTGATTCGGACGCTTATGAATCTGATCGCCGAGCCCGACCTCACAAAGCGCTTTTTCGGCTCTTTCTCTTCGTTCTGCCTTAGAAACGCCAGAGAGCGTCAGAGCAAGCTCTACATTTGCAAGAATCGTCTGGTGCGGTATGAGATTATAGCTCTGAAATACAAAGCCGATCGAATGGTTTCTGTAAAAATCCCAGTCCTTGTCCTGATATTTTTTTGTCGAAACACCCCGGATGATTATATCTCCGCTGTCGTATCTGTCAAGACCGCCGATTATGTTAAGAAGCGTCGTTTTTCCGGATCCGCTCTGTCCGAGTATTGCGACAAGCTCCTTTTTTCTGAACCTTATCGAAACATCCTTAAGAGCCTGCTGAACAAGCTCTCCGGTATGATATGTTTTGCATATATTCCTTAATTCGAGCATTATAATTCTCCTGATAAATTTCAAAAACTACAATAAATATAATAAAACATTTAGCCTTTGCAATGATAAACAATTTGTAATTTATTTTATAACTGCAAGAAAAAAATTTATAAAAAAAGAGTACCCTTTTACGGGTACTCGGGATTATAAGCTTTTATTTTACGGAAAATTCAAAGAAAATATTCTTTCCGTCGACAGAAAGCGCCGGTGTCTTTTCGACCTCTCCGAATCTGAGTCTGATCTGGTTTGTTCCGAAATTATCTATCGAACGCAGATACATATATGAGCCTTCGTATCTTGTAAACATGAACGAAAGCTTAAAGTCGCAGTCGGCTCTTACCAAAACGACATCGGCATCGTTTTTCAGCTCCTCCTTGACAATAGGAAGGGTCTGATCCGAAAGCTTGACTTCTTTTCCATCAGAATCTACATAGCACGGTGTAACAAGTATCTCGGTCCATTCGGTTATTTTCTTTTCTGCCATATTTTAATGCCTTTCTCTGACATATGCGATAATCAATACTGTAATTTTATCAAAAAGATGTTTTGTTGTCAAGTATTAAATAAAAAAAGCGGAATATATAAGGAATATATGCCGGATATATACCTGAAGGCTTCGCGCAAAACCGCATTTTAATGCCCGGCACCCCTTAATGAGCAGCTTCGCCGCCCTCACTTCCGGGAAGATTTGCACCGCGAGAAATGCCGTTTATGCCATTCTCTTCGCCCTCTTCGCCATTTTCTCCATCTTCATCTTCGCCGTTATTTTTTATACCTACGGTTTTGCTGTCTTTGCTGCCGTCCGATCCGTCATCGGAGCTTACGTCCTCGCCCTCTGACCGATCCGAAGCAGTCCGGTCATCCGTGCTGCCATCCCCGGAACCTTCGTCTGCATTGTGCTTTTTTCTTTTATTTTTTTTGAGCTTCAAGCTATCTTTCAGTTTTTTAAAGTCCTTTTCAAGAATCGCAAGGGTTCTTGTATCGTTTGGGAAGATGATTTTAAGCAGGAATATCGAAATGATAACGGTTACGATCTTTTCCGGCGTAAACGGAATCCACAAAAAGCCGAGATATGCGGTAGCGACGACAAACATCCATCTGATCTTGAAGATGCTGCCGAAGAACAAAAACAAATAGCTCCATCCGTTTGTAATCATCCATGCTATACCGAAGCATATCAAAAGATGCGGATTGAGAAGAAAGCTGACAATCTTTTTTAAAATGATTTTCGCTTTCTCTGTAAGCTTTTTTACCAGGCTCTTTATATCTTTTTTATCTTTCACTTTTCAATTATTATTTCTTTATTTTTTTCTTATTTCTTTATATTTTCGGCTTCCGAGTCGGTGCTTTTTGCAAGCTGCAGATTGCTCTTGGAACCATGATGCTGAATCGGCTTCCATGTAACCTTTTTGAATATTGCAACGACCGAGATCGGAATATAGGTAAACATGAAAATCGGGAAAGTAAACGCATAAAGAATCTTGCGGAAGGGATCGAGGTTGATCTTTTTCCACTCCGTTATCGTTGTAATCATTCCGATAATAAACAGAGTCTCGTAAACACCCCTCAGCAAGTTTATAACAAGCTTGATAAGCTCGTCTGCCGGTCCGTGTGTTGCAATTATAATTGTGCCGATAATTATGTTGCAGATGATCGTTATAATCGAAAGAATTGCCGCGGGCATAATCGACATCGACATATCATAGCAGGAGAAATTGCCCTTTAGCATTCCCTTGAACAGTCCCCAGCCGTACTTGCCGAAAACCTGATAATAGCCCTTTGACCAGCGCAGTCTCTGTCTCCAGGACTGCTTGAAGCTGACCGGCTGCTCGTCATACAGCTCCGCCTTCGGGGCAAAGCCGATCTTTTCTCCGTCGAGAATCTGTGCAACCGAAAATTCGATATCCTCTGTCAAAAGGTGGAACGGCCATCCGCCGATTTTGTTCTTGATTCTGCGGCTGAAAAGGAATCCTGTTCCGGAAACGGCGCAGCTGGAGTTTACAATCGATCTTGCATGGCTTAAATATCTCGATTCGCGCAGATACCAAAGAGCATATCCTGCCGAAAT
Organism: uncultured Eubacteriales bacterium; assembly: GCA_934447715.1. Classification (GTDB taxonomy): domain Bacteria; phylum Bacillota; class Clostridia; order Oscillospirales; family CAG-272; genus HGM12657. Next base: position 3,081 of record CAKSER010000045.1, read on the forward strand.
CCAGTTATCGCCGTAGTTTTTCGAGTTTCTGTAGCTTGTAACGATTTCGTGTCCGTCCGAGAAGGTGTTGTTCATCTCGTCGATAAAGTTCTTATCAAGAACGTTGTCCGCATCAAAGACAAAATATCCGTCAAACTCGTCGCCGTAGTCCTTTGTGATCGACTTGATCAGCGAATCGAGCGCGTAGCCCTTTCCGACAAGCTCCTTGTTCTGTCTTTCGTATACGACAGCCCCATGATCTCTTGCAATCTCTGCAGTGTTATCTGTACAGTTATCCGCAATTACAAAGGTAGTAATAAGCTCGCTCGGATATGTCTGATTTTTTATACTGTCAATGAGATCGCCGATTACAAGCGATTCGTTCCTCGCGGAAATGAGACAGGCGAATTTATGCGGTGTACCCTTCGGATATGTTTTCTTGTTCTTGAAGAAAATAACTATTGCTATGTAAACAAACTGATAAAAATAGCAAATCATAAAAATTAATGCTACTACAGTATTAATCGTCTTTAATATATTCATAACTATCCTTCCGGTTAAAGAAAAAATGTTTAATTCAGTTTAATCCAAACAAAGAAACAAATCCGAATATCACGCAGTATAACTAAAATCAAAGAGCATTTCGGAAAAAATATTTTCATTTTGTCAGAGTGTAACTTATATTGTACACCATTATTAAAAAAAATGCAATAGCCAAATTGACAAACAGTAAATCAATCCGATCCGGGGCCGGAAAGCCCCGGCAGCAATTAATTTTCAAATAGCGGTCTTAAAGGATATAAAACCGGCAGATATTAAGATCAAAGCCCTTTGATCTGCCTGCCTTTTTATCGGTCAGTCTGATTTCCAGAGTATGCTCTCCGTCCTCGATTTCGGTATAATTGAGCATCTGAAGCGAGGTCTTATCAAAAAAACTGCACTGCTCATCCCATCCGCTCCTGAAAAACGTCTCTCCGTCATCTATCTTGAAGGAAAACTCACCGGAAAAATCGGTCATCAATATTTCGATTCCGATTTTTCTTCCCTTCCATTTGAATTTGAGCACAGCTCCCGGCTTTGACGCTTTATAGTAATGGTCGTATCTTTCAAGCTTTTTATCGACCCTTACAAAATCGGAGGAGTGATAAATATCCTCAAGGCCGAACGAGTATGCATATGATCTGTCGGAACGCGAAATCACCTCAGGAAGAGCGTTTTCCTTAAGGCGTGCAGGAGTTTTTTCGGTCAAAAGATATCCCGAAAGGTGCCTTATCACAGTGTCGGAAAGGATTTCATAGCCCTTATCATTCGGATGAATACTGTCGGTTGTATAGGTCATCCAGTCTCCGCCTGCCTTTATCGTTTCGACGCGCAGGGCTTCACCCATCTCGATCATCGGAATATCGCCGAAATGATATGCAACAGAGGAATGTGCAGAACGGCTTTCAAAGTTGTTTCCGTCGGTAAGCGATTCGTCATCAGAAACGGTGCATGCAAACGGAAGGACAATATCGATATATCTGTTGTCTCTTCTGAGCTTTCTTACAATTCCCTCGACATTTGCCTGAATATTATGGTACTGCCATATCGAATCGTTGGTAACAAATTCGATAAATACAAGATCAGGGTGAAAGATTCTTATTACCTGATCATCGACACGCGCAACTCCGAAATCCGAGCCTGTTCCGCCGATTGAGGCATTAAGCTCCTCTATTTTTGCATCCGGAAAGCTTTTCTTAAACCATGCAGTCGTCCTTGACGCCCAGCTGAACCTGCTTCTGTCGGATGCACCTACTCCCTCTGTAATAGAGCCTCCGAAATAGGCAATTTTAAGGCTCTTCTCTTCTTTGAGTTTATATAAGGTATTTTCAAGCATAATTTTATCCCCCGAAAATCAAGTCGGAAATCAAATATAAAATTCGTTTTTTTAGCCGTTTGCAACAGTCTACAATATTAATTCCGATTTGTCAATTGAAGTCCGAAAAGAAAAAAATCAAAAAATTTAAAATTAAACTTGACATTTGAAATAATGTCATATATATTGAAAACGACCGAAAAATCGGTCGGAAAATTTATTATATTTATTGACTCTGATGAATTCAGGAGGGCAAAAAAATGGCAACAGGCGACGAAGTACTCGGTCAGTTCACTCCCCCGACGGTAGAGGAGAAAAAGGCTGACACAGGAAGAAAACTGAGAATCGGAATTATCGGTACGGGCTGGATTGCAGCATATCATGCATTGGCTTATCAAAAGATGAACGATGTCGAAATTGTTGCAGCAGCAGATCTTGTTCCCGGAAAAGCCGAGGCGTTCTTTGAAAACAATGCATATGTAGATCTGAACCGCACCGAAAAGGTAAGATGCTACAAAGATCACCTTTCTATGCTCGAAAACGAAACACTCGATGCTGTAAGCGTTTGTACATATACCGCTCAGCACGCAAGATGCATTATCGACTCTCTTAAAAGGAGCGTAAATGTGCTTGTGGAAAAGCCGCTTTGCGTAACAACCGAGGAGGCTATCGAAATCGTCAAGGCGGAAAAGGAAAGCGGACTTATTGTATCTGTAGGATTTCAGCCGAGATACGATCCGAGTATGCAGATGATCAAAAAGGTTGTTGACAGCGGTGTCCTCGGAAAAATCTACTATATTCAGACAGGCGGCGGACGCAGAAGAGGCATTCCGAACGGAACCTATATAAGAAAGGACACAGCCGGAATCGGCGCGATCGGAGATGTCGGCTGCTACGCTCTCGATGCGGTTCTAAACGCCATAGGATACCCGAAGCCGATAACCGTAACCGGCTACACCTCGGCATATTTCGGACCGAATCCGAAATATAACGATCCACAGCAGGCAAAGCTCTTTGAGGTCGACGATTTTGCAGCGGGCTTTGTACGTCTCGAAGGAGATATCATCCTCGATTTCAGAACCGCGTGGGCTATGCATGTAAACTCTCCCGGTGATTCTATAATAATGGGAACAGAGGGGGCACTCAGAATTCCGGCAACCGATTGCTGGAACGGCACAACAGGCGGTCCGCTTACAATCTATCACGATGTTGCAGGCGAAAGGGTTGAAACAGTCATCCCTCAGAAGCCGTACAACACGATGATATTCGACAACAAGGTAAGAGCCTTTGTCGAGGCGGTAAAATACGGCCTTCCGGCACCGATCCCGACAAGCCAGATCTTCTACAATCAGGTAATCATTTCGAGCATTGTCGAGAGCGCAAAGCTCGGAAAGGAAATCAAGCTGGATCTGCCCGAGCTCTTTAACTGAACTGCTCGGATTCAGTTTTGGCGCATACAAAACATAATATAAAAACGGCGGATTTTCCGGTGGAGGATTATCTGCCGTTTGCCTTTACCTTACGGCATTTATACGGCAATTTTCTCTTAAAAATTGTTGACTTTGGCAGGGCTTTGATGTATAATAAACAAAATGGTAATTCTAAGTAATTAATACTGGATCATTTAAACAAAATTATAATATGGAGGACATATTACTATGGCAACAGGTGATGAAGTACTCGGCCAGTTCACTCCCCCCACCGTTGAGGAGAAAAAGGTTGATACATCCCGTAAACTGAGAGTCGGAATTATCGGAACCGGCTGGATTTCCGAATACCACACAATGGCATATCAGAAATTCCCGGATGTTGAGGTAGTAGCCGGTGCGGATCTTATCCCCGGCAAAGCAGAAAAGTATTTTAACGGCTTCCCGAATCCGGGCGTACACGTTCCGAACGCAAGATGCTACACAAGCCACATCGAGATGCTCGAAAAGGAGAATCTTGACGCGGTCAGCATCTGCACCTACAATGCAACTCATGCAGAGTGCACAATCGACGCTTTAAAGAGAGGCGTAAACGTTCTTCTCGAAAAGCCGATGTGCGTTACACAGCAGGAGGCTATCGACATCGTTAAGGCCGAAAAGGAAAGCGGCAAGGTTCTTTCAATCGGATTCCAGCCGCGTTTCGACCCCAACATGCAGATGGTAAAGAAGATCGTTGAATCCGGCATACTCGGAAAGATCTACTACATCCAGACAGGCGGCGGACGCAGAAGAGGTATTCCGAACAGCACATTCATCGAGAAAAGAACTGCAGGTATCGGCGCAATAGGCGATATCGGATGCTACTCTCTTGACATGGTACTTAACGCAATCGGCTATCCGAAGCCTCTTACCGTTTCCGGATACACATCCGCTTACTTCGGACCGAACCCGAAGTACAACAACCCGAAGGATGCAGCTCGCTTCGACGTTGATGACTTTGCTGCAGGCTTTATCCGTCTTGAGGGCGACATCATTGTCGACTTCAGAATCGCATGGGCTATGCATGTAAACACACCGGGCGACACAATCATCTTCGGTACAGAGGGAGCGCTCAGAATTCCGTCCACAGAGTGCTGGAACGGAACAGTCGGCGGCCCGATGATCATTTATCACGATGTTGCAGGCACAATGACAGAAACCGTTATTCCGTCAAAGCCGTACAACACCGCTCTGTTCGAGAACAAGGTTCGTTCCTTCATCGACGCGATCAAGGAAAACAAGCCTGCTCCCGTACCTACAAGCCAGATCTTCTACAATCAGGCAATCCTTTCCGGTATCGTTGAGTCCGCTAAGCTCGGTCACGAGATCGAACTTAACCTCCCGGATCTTTTCTGAGAAATTTTCTGAAAACAATAAGCCCGGCGGAAAAGCTCTGCCGGGCTTATCTAAAGAATACAGCAATAAATCGTTTAAGGATCGGTAAAAAACATGGGATCAGTCAATAATGCGGTTAAACATTTCAGGACAATAACAAAGCACAGGCATCAGGTAATCAAGCACTGCTTTAAGGTGGGAATTCCGTTTCGGGGTCTTCTGCATGATCTTTCAAAATACGGAGTCACCGAATTTTCAAAGGGAGTCAAATATTATCAGGGCACAAGAAGTCCGAACGAGGGCGAACGCGAGGCATACGGCTATTCCCTTGCCTGGATTCATCACAAGGGCGTAAACAAGCATCACTTCGAGCATTGGACAGACTATGACTATGTAACAAAGAAAATCATTCCGGTAAAAATGCCGAGAAAATATGTTGCCGAGATGTTCTGCGACAGGGTCGCCGCAAGCAAGATTTATCAGAAGGAAAAGTACAAGGACGACGCGGCGCTTGCCTATTTTATGAAGGGCAAGCCGACAAGATTTATTAATAAGGACACCTCTGACGAGCTGGAGTATCTTCTTACAACCCTTGCAGAAAAGGGAGAAAAGGTTGCCTTTGCCGAGGTAAAGAGATATCTTAAGGGTGAAGACATTATTAAACGAGCAGAAAAAACAGAAGAAAAGTCCGAAAATAAATAAAAAAATCCGCAGCCGAAAGACTGCGGATAATATGATAGCTGATGATGCGACTCGAACGCACGACCTGCTGATTACGAATCAGCTGCACTACCGACTGTGCTACATCAGCATTTGTCAACGGAGGAAATTTTATCACAATTCTTCCGTTTTGTCAAGTGTTTTATCAATTTAATATCTTCAAGAGATATCCTAAAAGGATGCTTGACACAGATTACAAGACTTTAAAAGCTCAAAAGGATTTAATGATTTTAAAATGAATTTAACCTCCCCATCGCAGATTAAAAAGCTAATGGAATCCCACGGGATACGGTTCAATAAGGGCTTCGGGCAGAATTTTCTCGTATCTCCGGAAATCCCGATGCGCATTGCAGACGAGTGCGGCGCAGATCAAAGCTGCGGAATAATCGAAGTCGGACCCGGAATCGGAACGCTTACATGCGAGCTTGCACAGGTTGCAAAAAAGGTGGTTTCTGTTGAAATCGACACCGGGCTTATTCCGGTTTTAAACGAAACGCTTTCCGACCTTGACAATGTAAAAATAATAAATCAGGACATTTTAAAAACCGATCTTAAGGGACTGATTCGCACGGAATTTGACGGCATGGATATATGCGTCTGCGCAAATCTTCCCTATTATATTACAACGCCTATTCTGATGTTCTTTATCGAATCCGGAATCGAGTTTAAAAGCATAACGGTAATGGTTCAAAAGGAAGTGGCAATCAGACTGTGTTCAAAGCCGAAGGATCCGGATTACGGCGCAATTACCGCAGCGATTGCAAGATACGGAAATGCAAGAAAGCTTTTTAATGTTCCTGCAGGCTGCTTCATGCCGGCACCAAAGGTTGAATCGGCGGTGCTGCAGATCATTCCGCATAATGAAAAGCCTTATACGGTAAAAAGCGAGGAAATGCTTACAAAGGTGATCCGCGCGGCGTTTTCGCAAAGAAGAAAAACTCTTGTTAACACGCTTTCAGGCTCCTTTCAGAAGGTCGGAAAGGAGCAGCTCAGGGAAATTGTCCTTTCCTGCGGCTTTTACGAGACGGTCAGAGGCGAGGAGCTCGGAATTAAAGAATTCGCTCTTCTTGCGGACAGGCTTACCGAGCTTTACGAGGCTTGAAGCTTAATTAAGAAAATTATAAAAATAATTATATATTCAACCAATTCAATCTATTTGTAAAGGAAACAGCAAAATGAAGTACGGATACTTTGACGACAAAAACAAAGAATACGTAATAACAAGACCGGACACGCCGTCCCCTTGGATGAACTACCTCGGAACCGGAAAATTCAGCGGAATGATTTCGAACAACGCAGGCGGTCTTGTTTTTGATTCCGATCCCGGAAATCACCGTATTACAAGATACAACCACAACAACCAGCCGATCGACAGACCGGGTCATTATCTTTATATAAGAGATATGAAAACCGGAGACTACTGGTCGCCGTCCTGGCAGCCGGTGATGCGCGAGCCGCAGTTTTACGAGTGCCGCCACGGAATGGGATATACAAGCATCAGCTTCAAATATGACGATGTAAAATCAAATGTAACCTACTTCATTCCGGACGGGAAAAACTATGAGATCTGGAAGGTAAAGCTGACAAACGAATCAAGCGAAGCAAAGGAGCTGAAGATTTTCAGCTATATGGAATTCAGCTGCTATTCCGCTCAGTGCGACATCCTTGCCGAGTGGCCGAGATACTTCTTTGACTGCTACAGATATAAGGACACGGTCGTTTTTGACCCTTCAAACGAGATCACCGATTATGAAAGACGTTATGCCTTTATGGCAACAAGCCTTAAGGTCGACGGATATGAATGCCAGAAAAAGGCATTTATCGGGAATTATAGAAACGAAGCAAATCCGATTGCCGTCGAAAGGGGCGAGCTTTCATGCACCGACATAAACGCCGATTATGCAATCGGAAGCCTTTCCGGCTCTGTTTCTCTTGCACCGGGTGAAGAAAAGGAATTTATATACTGCATAGGCGATGCCGATACGCTTGAGGACGTAACAAAATGCGCAAAGGAAGCAACCGATCTTAAGCTTGCAGAGGCAAATTTTGCTGCTCTGAAGGCAAAATGGGACAAGATTCTTTCCTTGCAGCAGGTAAACACCCCCTGCCCCGAGATGAATTCAATGCTTAATGTATGGCATCCGTACGAGTGCCAGATGACCTTTAACTGGTCAAGATTCATTTCATATTATGAAAGAGGCGTTACAAGAGGCTTCGGCTTCCGCGACAGCATGCAGGACGTCCTCGGAGCAATGTATGCTGACCCCAAGGCATGCAAGGACAGAATCGAGCTTCTTTTGGGAATTCAGCTTTCAGACGGAAGCGCAAAGAGCGTATACTTCCCTGCGACCAAAACCTCAGAGGGAGGAGGAAGATCGGATGACCACCTCTGGTCGATCTTCTCGGTCTGCAATTACATAAGAGAAAGCGGAGACTACAGCATCCTTGATGATGTAATCCCGTTTGTTGACGGCGGCGAAGCTACAGTTACCGAGCATCTTACAAGAGCGCTGGAATTTTCAAGAAAAACGGTCGGCAAGCACGGAATCCCGAAATTCCTTTACTGCGACTGGAATGACAGCATCAGATTCATCAGCGGAACAACAAACGAAGCGGAAAGCACATTTGTCTTCTTCCAGGCAGCACACGCCGCATATGAGCTGATTCAGCTCTTTAAGGCTACAAACAACAAGGAAAAGCTTTCCTTTGCAGAGGAATACTATGAGTGGTGCAGATCGAAATTCGGACAGCTTTGGGACGGAAAATGGTTTATACGCGGATATGACGATTTCGGCTATAAGGTCGGAACCGACGAGGATGAGGAAAACAAGGTTTGGCTGAATCCTCAGTCGTGGGCTGTTCTTTCGAGGCTTCCCTCAAAGGAACAGGGCGACAGCGCGTTTGACAATGTAATGAAATATCTGATGTGCGAATTCGGACTTATATCGCACGCTCCGGCAACCTCCTACAGAGACTTTTCGAAGAGGGCTTATTTCGGAATTAAAAGCGGCGTAAAGGAAAACGGCGGCGTATTCTTCCATGCAAATACATGGGCTGTAATTGCCGAAACGCTGCTCAGAAGAAGCGACGAGGCGTTCGAAATCTACCGTGCATCGCTTCCGCCGATGAGGAACGACAAGGCAGACATTACACTCATAGAGCCGTATGTATATGCCTCCGCAATGCTCGGAAAGTCGCATGAGCGCTTCGGAGCAGGCTCAAAC
>CAKSER010000046.1 GCA_934447715.1 uncultured Eubacteriales bacterium
GGAGGACATTCTTTCTTCTTCCGAAGTTGTTGTCCTCGAGCATCTTCTGTGCGTTTTCGATCTGATTCGAAAGGATTCTTGCGGATATCGGCTCGTCGTCCGGAAGACCGAGGTGCTCTACCATCACCATCATTCTTTCGGAGCCGAAAAGTCTCATCAGATCATCCTGGAGCGACAGATAGAAGACCGATTCTCCGGGGTCGCCCTGTCTTCCCGAACGGCCTCTTAGCTGGTTATCGATTCGTCTGCTCTCGTGCCTTTCGGTACCGATGATCATCAGACCCCCGAGCTCGCATATCTTCTTTGCCTCGGGTGCGATCTGCTCCTTATATTTGTCATTTAACTTGTGGAAAACCTCTCTTGCCGCAAGAACCTCGTCGCTTACCGAAAGCGATGTTCCGACCGCAAGTCCGACGGTCTCCTCGTCATATCCGAGCTTGAGCATCTCCTGCTTTGCAAGGAATTCCGGGTTGCCTCCGAGCATAATATCGGTTCCGCGTCCTGCCATATTGGTGGAAATTGTTACCGTACCGAGCTTTCCGGCTCCGGCAACGATCTCCGCCTCCTTCTCGTGATGCTTTGCATTAAGGACGGTGTGCTTTACGCCCTCCTTTTTCAGCATCCTCGAAAGCTCCTCGGATTTATCGATCGACACGGTACCGACAAGCACCGGCTGACCCTTTGCGTTGCATTCCTTAATACGTTCTACAATTGCATTCAGCTTTGCCGCTCTTGTTTTATAAACGATATCATGATGATCGATCCTTATCATCGGCTTGTTTGTCGGAATTTCGATAACATCAAGACCGTAGATCTCCTCGAACTCCTTTTCCTCGGTAAGCGCGGTTCCGGTCATTCCGGAGAGCTTGTCGTACATTCTGAAGTAGTTCTGGAATGTAATTGTCGCAAGCGTCTTGTTCTCCTTCTGGATATTTACCTTTTCCTTTGCCTCGATTGCCTGGTGAAGTCCGTCGGAATATCTTCTTCCCATCATAAGACGTCCGGTAAAGCTGTCGACAATGATAACCTCTCCGTCCTTTACGACATAGTCGACATCGTTGAACATAACTCCGTGCGCCTTGAGTGCCTGGTTTATATGATGGCTTATCTCGCTGTTTTCCGGATCCGAAAGGTTTTCAAGTCCGAAGAACGCCTCCGCCTTTGCTATTCCCTTTGCGGTGAGGACTGCGGTTCTCGCCTTTTCGTCAACAACATAATCCTCCGCAATCTCGTCGTCAAGCTCCTTTGTATCGGTCTCCTTGATTCTAAGCTGCTTCAGCGTGCGGACAAATTTATCCGCCTTGTCATAAAGATCTGTCGATTCCTCTCCCTGTCCGGATATGATAAGAGGGGTTCTTGCCTCATCGATAAGAATCGAGTCGACCTCATCGACGATTGCAAACGAATGGCCTCTCTGCGTCAGGTTCTGCTTATACAGCACCATGTTGTCGCGCAGATAGTCAAAGCCGAATTCGTTGTTTGTTCCGTAGGTAATATCGGCATTATATGCTTTTTTCTTTTCCGCACTCGACTGATCGTGAATTACAAGTCCGGTTTCAAGACCGAGGAAGCTGTATACTCTTCCCATCTCCTCGGATGCGATTCTTGCAAGGTATTCGTTTACGGTTACGATGTGAACCCCTTTGCCGGAAAGCGCGTTAAGATACGCCGGAAGGGTTGCGACAAGCGTTTTTCCCTCTCCGGTCTTCATCTCGGCAATTCTTCCCTGATGAAGAATAATACCTCCCATCAGCTGCACCCTGAACGGTCTTTTTCCGAGTACCCTGTCGTCGACCTCTCTTACGAGCGCAAACGCGTCAGGAAGAATATCGTCAAGCGTTTCGCCGTTTGCAAGTCTCTCCTTCAGCTTCGGGGTCATCGCGCGGAGCTCATCCTCGCTCATGCCCTTATATTTGTCTGCCAGCGCCTCGATTTTATCAACTATGGGAGTAATCTTTTTGATCTGCCTTTGACTGTATGTTCCGATCAATTTATCTAGCAAGCTCATATTTCTTCTCCTCTGAATGCTTTTATATGCTTTTTATAGTTATTTTGTGTTTTTTTAACATCTATTCATATCAGTATAGCACATCTTATCTGCCGAATGGTACAACAATTTGTAAATATTTTTTCGTTATATTGATTTAAGCCGTCCTATCGGATATAATTAAAAATGTTTTTATTTATTGTAGTTTTACCGGAGCATTATAATGGCAGATATAAATATCGTTTTAGTCGAGCCGGAGATTCCGCAGAACACCGGCAATATTGTCCGCACCTGTGCAGTTACGGGCGCTGCGATTCACCTTGTAAGACCGCTCGGCTTTGAGATCACAAGCGCAAAGCTGAAGCGCGCAGGTCTTGACTATTGGGACAAGCTTGACATCACATATTACGATTCGCTTGACGACTTTCTTGAAAAGAACAAAAACGAAAGCATGTTCTTCTTTTCGACAAAAGCAAAAACCTGCTATGCGGACATTTCATATCCGAAGCGCGTGTTTCTGCTGTTCGGCAAGGAGACAAAGGGACTGCCGGAGGAGCTTCTTTATGCACATCCGAACGAGTGCGTAAGAATCCCGATGAGAAACACTCTCCGTTCTCTTAACCTGTCAAACTCGGCTGCAATTGCCGTATATGAGGTTTTAAGACAAAGGGGTTTTGAAGGACTTGAAGAGGAAGGCAGTCTCACAAAATTCAGCTGGTAAGCCGTTTATTTGTTGGGGCTTTTTAAAATTGCCATGCCAAAGGAATTTACAAAGCAGAGAATGATTTTAAACAAAGCATACATAAACCGTTAAAAATTTCGGATTATACTGTTATTCGTTGAACGGGCCGCTTTTACAATACATTCGGCTCGTACGGAGGACATTTTGATCAACAAAGGCAAAAACCCAAAAAAGACAGCTTCAAAAGAGAAGGACTGCACCTTCGGAGGCTCTCACTACAGACTTGAATATGACATGCTGGAGGAAAACAAAGAGCAGCATCGGGCTTATACAAAGGACAGCAAAAAAAAGAAGATCGCGTTTTTCATATGCGCCGCAGTACTGATCGTTTCCGGGCTGCTGATCTGGAGATACGCAAGCAATATTGCCCCAGGCTTTTTCGGCAGAATCTGATTCTTCGGCAATCGGCAAAAACGAACCTGAGCAAAGCTTTTTGCAGGCGAGCACACACATGTGGCATGCCAAGACGGCATATAGGACGCACGCAGGCGGTCATGGAGCGGCATACACAGAAGCAATCCGCAAGGGCTGCAGCCTGCAGATGTGCGGCAAAACCGAACGCGATCCCAAACAAAAAGGTCGGCAGAACGACGCAGCCAAGGCAGAGGATATTCGGACATTTTCGGATGTCCTTTTTTTGTTTTCCCGAATAGTCTGCTTTTTCGGTGACGATAATACTACTGTCCGGAAAAGACTTCTGCAAAGAACCGGTCTCTGTCCGGGATAATTTTTAACAGGAGGGCGATTATTATGTCACCGAAAGAACTACTTTATATCGAGGATGCATTAGGGCACGAGGAGCAAATCAAGAAATCCTGCTGCGATTTTGCTTCGCAGCTGAAGGATCCGGAGCTGAAAAGCTTTGTTCAGGAGCTCTGCTCAAAGCACCAGAAAATGTTTGACCGCATGTACGGACTTCTCGGATAACGGAGGTATTGAAATGGACGACAGAACAATAATGGATAATATTTTGTATTCCGCAAAGGGTGTTTGCGACCTTATGATGCACGGGGCTATCGAATCCTCCACACCGGATGTCCACACCGCTTTTACGCAGTCGTTTAACGACACCCTCTGCATGCAGAGCGAGATCTATTCCAAAATGGCAAAAAAGGGCTGGTATCCGCCACAGAATGCAGAGCAGCAGAAGGTTGACGCAGTAAAGCAGAAGTTCAGCTCACAGGCGTAAATGAGACCAAAAACCCACAGACCGCTACAGTCTGTGGGTTTTAAGCTTCATGATTCAATTTTACGGTTTTAAAGCATGATATCCTACGGCTGCCGCTTTTACTGCGCAATGTCTTGCGGTATTTCCGGCTTTGCTCTTCTTATTTGTTTGCTCTTATCTTAGAAGGAGGAGCAGCACCCAGACAAGAAGTGCGGAAAGGCATCCGAGAATTACATAAAGAGTTGTAAGCAGGCGCTGCCTGTCCTTTGCATTCCGCCCTTTAAGACGGCTCTTACCGCGCCTTTCGTAGTTATTTTCCTCTGCCGACTGAGCCTCCATTTCGCTGAAGAACTGATCCTCATCGTACGAAACGCTCTCCATATCGGTATCCTCGTCATGCTCCGGATAGTTGGGATATTCCGGAATATCAGTGCTTGCGGTATCTGCTCTTGAAGCTGCCTTTGCAAAATCGAATTCGGCAGTTGCCGCCTGATCCTGTACGGTGCTTATATACTCTTCGTTTCCGGAATTTCCGGCATTACCGATATTGCCTGTGTTTCCGGCTCTGCCGACATTTTCTGCTTCCTTTACACTTTCATGATGCTCATCATGAAGTGCGGTCGGGGATGCTTTGATTGTAAGTCTTCCGTTAAGGGCAACCCTAAGCTCGGATATGCTCTGATATCTGTTTTTCGGAAGAATTTCAAGCATCGTCCTTATAACCGGGCGAAGCTGATCGGATATCGAATCGAGATCAAGAGTGTCGTTTTCCAGTCTGCTTATAGGATCCGGAACGGTTTTTCCTGTAATCATCTGATACATGATCGCTCCGACGGAATATATATCGGTTGCCGCCGCTGCCCTGCCGTAGTTGCGGATCTTTCTTTCTATCGGTGCATATAAAGAGGCATAATCGCCAGGCGCCGAGGAAAGCCCTCCGGCATCCGAAAGCTTAACCATTCCGTTGCTGCAAAGAAAGATGTTCCTCGGCGAAAGCTGACCGTGACACGGCTCGAGCGCATGGACATCTGCCAAAGCATCAAGCGTTTTTAAAACAATCTTTACTGCCGCCGTCTCCGGAATATTGCGGCTGAGCTTCTTTAAATACTTTTCAAGGTCATATCCGTCAAGAAGCTCGGTGACATAGTAGGATGTTCCGTTTTCGTTAAAGAACTTATAGATTTTTATAATTCCGTCGCACTTTTTAAAGTTCGACAGCGCTCTTGCTTCCGCAAAGAATCTCTCAAGCCCGACCCCGAAGGCATCATCGTCAAGGACAGCAACCGTAATCCCGTCCTCTGCCCTTTCTGCAATTCCGGTCGGGATAAACTCCTTTAAAAGCACCCTCCTGTTCTGCGCCTGATCGTAACCGTAATATGAGATTGCGGATTTGCCCTGATCAATCGGCTTTCCGACAATAAATCTGTCAAAAAGGATCGTTCCGACAGGCAGCGCTCCGTTTATTTCCTTTATTTTCTTCGTGCAATAGTCACATGAGTCATGCGTAAGTTCTCTGAAGCAGTTATCGCAGTAATTCTTGCCGTTAATTTGCATTTTGAGTACCACACTTTTTAAGTTATTAATCATTTGTAAAATTATATCATATTTTTGCATTCGGGTCAATAGATTGCCGACGGTTTTTATCATTTTTCGGCAGATTTCGGCGCTGTCTCAGCCGAAAAAAACAGGATCATTTTCTGTTGTCATTTTTTAAACAAAATTATCTCTTTTTTTCTTTTTTAGCCTGAAAACTATTGATTAAAAGTTTTTAATCAGTTATAATATAAACTGGTTATTAATCTATATTATATACTTTTAATGTACTTAATATTATCGGTTATCGGCTTAAATCCGGACTTTAACCTGCACTCTTCCCCGTTTTCGGGCTTGAATAGATTTCGATCAGGAATTTGAGGATTCAAACGAAAGGAGATCTTCACTTTTACGAAGATCACGGTAAATTATATGGATTTTTACAGCGTGAACAGAGAAAGCCTGTTTTCTAAAAAAGCAAAGACGGCTATTGCAATTATCCTTGCGGCTGTTATTTTACTGCTCATTTTTATCTTCAGGGACAAGGTCGTTCCCGGATGGCACGAGGACAAGAACGGAATTTACCACATCTCGCTCATCGGAAAAGACACGGGGCTTAAAAAGATCGGAAATGAATACTACATGTTTTCATATAAGGGCTATCTTCTTTACGGCTGGAACAGCTACGGCGGCTTTTCCTACTATTCCGACGAAAACGGAAAGGTGCTCCGCACGCAGTACACTGTCGACGGCACGCTCTACAACTTCGACGAGTCTGACGGCAGGCTGTATACCGGAACCAGAATCGTTGACGGCAAGCTTTATTACTTTGACGAATACGGCTTCAAGAAATACGGCGTTGTCTGCATAAACGGAGATTATTTCAGCTTCAATACAAAGGGCGCTCTTGACTACGGTCTTAAAGAGGTTGGCGGAAAGACCTATTACTTCAACAGTCAGGGAATTGCGCAGACCGGGCTGCAGTCGGTCGACGGAAGAACATACTTTTTCGGCGACGACGGTGCGCAGGTTATCGGCAGATATATCGACGAGGACGGTCTTTGCTGGTTCTACGACGAGGACGGAATGAGGCTTTACGGCTGGCAGAGCGACAGCAGTTCGGGAATTAAATCCTACTACTATGAGGACGGTTCTATTCCTGTCGGCGAGGTCGAAATTGACGGAGAAACCTTTGCTTTTGACAGCAACGGCGCTCTTATCTGAATTTTAATCATTAAAGATTCTGAATCCAAAAAGAGCCGGGCTGAAATCCCAGGCACTTTCCGGCGGAGGTTATTTTGGACAACACAAGATATCAAAAACTGAATAACGCAAAGGGATCCGGGCTTGTGTGTGGGGATTGCCCAGTAAAGGTGTCGGATGTTGCTATCCTTTTTGATACCGAGAGCAAAAAGAGAGTCCTTCAGATGACCTTTTCAAACGAAGGAGACAAATCGGTTCTCGGGGTTTATATCAAGGTCATCTGCTATGACAGATACGGTAACATAATTCCCTACAGAGGAAAGGATTGCCGGCTATGGAGCTTTTCGACCCTTTCGCTTCCTGCGTTTGCAGACGACAGTGAGATCTTTGAGGGAGTAAAAAAGCTGGTAAATCTGGACTCTGACGACATTGTCGACTGCGACATTTTTGTTACAAAGATCTTTTTCATCGGCAGCGGAAGCGTTTCCTTTAGTGAGGACGATTATGTTTCCTCCTTCCGTAAAAAGCAGGACGAAAAAAAGAAGCAGCGCGCCGACAATAGCGTAAGCGAGGACGGATCACGAAAAAAGACAAAAAAGCTGATTTCTCTTATAATAATCGGAGTTGTTTTGATATATGCCGCAGTAAGTCTTAGCGTATTCTTCTTCAATCGGATCGTAGTTCCGGGAAGAATAGAAAATCAGATCAACTCATATGTTGACAGCGGCGACTTTGACGATGCCCTGCTCTATGCAAAGGAAAAGGGTCGCGACGATCTTCACAACATGATCGTAAGCAAGGCATCCGAACACTATTTTGAAATCAAGGATTACGACAACGCGGTAAAATATGCCGCATTAAGCTACGACAGCAATGTAAAAACCGATGCATACATCAATGCAGTACAGCTGCTTTCGGACGAGGCAGACTTTGACAAGGCTCTGGAGCTTGCACATCAGAGCGGAATCGAATCGCTTGAAGGGGACACCGAAAAGCTTGCAGTCGAGTATTACAGAAAAGCCGGGGATTATCTTAAGGCGAGCGGATATATAAGCGACGAAAGGCGCGACAGCTATTCGGACTTTTATACCGAGGCTGCAGGGAAGCTGCTTGAATCGGGAGATGAAAAAACCGCCCTGCACTTCGGGCTTCTTTCAGGCAAAAAGGAGGACTGGCTTTCTCTTTACAACAAGGTTGTTTTAGAGCTTGTCGAAAAGAAGGATTTTGAAGCTGCAGCGCTTCTTATCTGCGACTCGGGCAGGACGACTACAGACACTGTTACCAAAGAGCTTGCAAAAGCCGTATTCGAAAGCCTTGACGACAGTTTTATACGCTCGAATTTGAAATCGGTCTTTTCGCAGCTTTCTCTTGAAAAAAAGATCAGCTTTAACGCAAATCTTCTTGACATCGAAACGGATGCTGTCGCGGTAAACGGCGATAGAAAGGTCGAGGCGACAAACGAGATATTCGCCTGGTCGGATGTCGCGTCGGTACGCACGTCCGGCAATCACACGGTATGCGTAAAAAAGGACGGAGCGGTTGCCGCAAAGGGAGACAATACATACCGCCAGTGCGATATTTCCGGGCTTAAGAATATAATTGATATAGGTGCCGGAGAATTTCACACCGTTGTACTGAAAAATGACGGCACGGCTGCCGCTGTCGGATACAACAGCTTCGGTCAGTGCAACGTCGGAGAGTTTTCCGACATTGTCTCGGTCGCCGCAGGGAAAAACCATACGGTTCTTTTAAGAAGCGACGGAACGGTCGCTGCGGTGGGAGACAACAGTCTCGGTCAGTGCGATGTCTCGGAATTCTGCGACATTGTTGCCATTGCAGCAGGAGACAACTTTACGGTAGGTCTTAAATCCGACGGAAAGCTGGTCGCCGCAGGAGACAATTCAAGAGGTCAATGCTCTGTTGCATCCGCAAAGGATGTGGTTAAAATTGCCGCAGGAGGCGACATGACTGCCTGCATTTTAAGCGATAGAACCGTTTCTGTCTTCGGAGGGGAAGGAATCGACGCTTCCGGAATCAAAAATGCCGTCCTTGTTGCCGCAGGAAAGCAGAGCATCGCAGTCCTTACCGAAAACGGAACGGTCACGGCTCTCGGAAACGGGGCGCCTGACACCTCGGGCCTTAAAAACATCGGCAGGGCTGAATAATTATATAAATTACGGAAATTTTTTGAAAGGTTTATTATATCACTATGGAACAGAAACTCAAAGCAGGGATTATAGGTGCAACAGGAATGGTCGGACAGCGTTTTATTACGCTTTTAAAGGATCATCCGTATTTCGAGATAGCAAAGCTTGCCGCAAGCTCGCGCTCGGCAGGCAAAAAATATAAGGATGCTATCGGCAGCAGATGGAAGCTCGACATTCCGATGCCGGAGGATATCGGAGAAATGACAGTCTACGATGCAAGCGATGTAAATACAGTCGCAGACGGTCTTGATCTTGTCTTCTGTGCGGTCGACATGAAAAAGGACGAGATTCTGACGCTTGAAGAGGCATATGCAAAAGCAGAGGTGCCGGTAATTTCCAACAACTCCGCAAACCGCTGGACACCCGACGTACCGATGGTAGTGCCGGAAATAAACGACTCGCATCTTGCAGTCATCGAAGCGCAGAGAAAGCGCCTCGGCACAAAGAAGGGATTTATCGCGGTCAAGCCGAACTGCTCGATACAGAGCTATGTTCCGATGCTGACTCCGCTGCTCTGCTTCGGAATTAAGAGGGTGGTTGCAACAACCTATCAGGCAATATCCGGCGCAGGAAAGACCTTTAAGGAATGGCCCGAGATGATCGACAACGTAATTCCGTATATCGGCGGAGAGGAAGAAAAGAGCGAGCAGGAGCCGCTTCGAATCTGGGGAACGGTAAAGGACGGCAAAATCGTAAATGCAGAAGCCCCGATCATTACGACCCAGTGCATCCGCGTTCCGGTAACAAACGGTCACCTTGCCGCTGTGTTTGTAGATTTTGAAAACAAGCCCACAAAGGAAGAAATCATCGAAAAGTGGAGAAGCTTCAAGGGAAAGCCGCAGGAGCTCGGGCTTCCCAGCGCTCCGAAGCAGTTCATTACCTATTTTGAAGAAGACAACCGTCCGCAGACCGGCGTTGACCGCATGCTTGAAAACGGAATGGGCGTTTCCTGCGGAAGACTTCGCGAGGATTCGCTGTTTGACTACAAATTTGTAGGTCTTTCCCACAACACCTTAAGAGGTGCGGCAGGAGGTGCCGTGCTTATCGCGGAGCTTCTTACAAAGGAAGGCTACATTACTCACTGAGCTCACCGATTTTCCGACCGGTGCCGTAGCGGAGAATGCTTGTGCCTTTATCGCCGGTCGGCGGCAAAAGCTCTGATACCCTAGCTGGGATCGGCAGGAAAAAATCAGAAAAATAAAACAGAATACAGAAGTCTTATCCCCCTGTTCTGCACCGTACAGCATAATGCCTGCGCCGCGGAATGTGGGGATAATGCTTGAAAGGACGGCAAATTCAGATGCAGAATATGCAAAACGGGCAGGAAAGCCTGAAAAAATGCAAAAAGGACTTTACAAAGAGCCCACTGCGGCTGTTTTTTTCATATTACAAGCCGCATCTAAGGCTTTTCATTTTTGACCTTACATGTGCGCTGCTCATAGCGGTAGCGGATCTGTTATTTCCATATGTAACGAACTATTCGCTTAAAAATCTTCTTCCGAACAACGCCTTCAAGGCGTTCTTTACGGTCATGGGCTTTTTGGTCATTGCATATATAATCAAAGCCCTGCTGACATATTTTATTACATACTACGGTCACACCTGCGGTGTCAGAATCGAGACCGATATGCGCTCGGATCTTTTCAGTCATATTCAATCTCAGTCGTTCAAATTCTTTGACAGCAACCGGACAGGCGTAAGGTTTTGCTTGTATGCAATGCTGCAAAAGGATTTCCGGGATGTCCTTTAGGATTAAAGGCAGCTTCGCCATATTTTTCGTAGTCCCTTAACCAATGACAGATAATGCTTCTGTCCGCATTATATTCCTTTTCGAGTGTTCGAACTGAGATATGTTCATTTGAATGTTTACCTATGATTTCTAATTTTTGCTCTTTTGTCCATATTCGTCTCTTTTGTCCCTTTTTCATTTTAATACCCCCTGATACATTTTAGCATAAGAAAAAGGTAGATACATGGTGGTTTTCCATGTGCCTACCTTTATTTTACTATTGCACTTGCAGGTGGGTTTCTCAATACAAAAA
>CAKSER010000047.1 GCA_934447715.1 uncultured Eubacteriales bacterium
ACGGCGAGATGGCGGTCAAACCGAAGAATCCAAAGTACATCCCTATACCGTAGGAACAAATGAATTATCCCGGCGACGAAATAACTCCCTCCGCTATTGAGTTCTCATATCCCATTATTTTCGGAGATGAACAGCTTTATATTTGGTCTTACAATCTTTAAACGATGCTTGCAGAGAAGATTGAAATGGTTATTGCAAGATCAACGCTTAACACGAGAATGCGTGATTTTACGATATACATATTTTATGGTTGGAAAAATCCGATATGATCAATATTGAAACGCTCCGTAGTGCAATTATCAATGTTGCTCGCAAGGGAGGAACGCTCGATCTTTTTGATAATATTTAGGAGATATTAAGTGATATTGCGGAAAGTGATTATCTCCGTAACAAATTGAAAAACGAAATTGGAAACTTGAGTGTCATGGTGTAAAAGATGAAAAAGTGATGTTGGACTATTACGAAAAAATGAAAAATATGTGCGTAGCCTGCGATGATGGTATACTACAAATTTACATAGTGCCGCTTGAAAGTCAACTCATTCACAACTCAAAGTCTGAGGTGCAGCAGGTAAAGAAAACGGTTTCGGATCCCGTTGGCACATCAAGAAACGACGGTCGGGTCAATTAGAAACCTCTCAATGTCCGGCGTGCTTTGTGCGGTATTCGCCGGGCGTGATCCCCGCGTATTTACGGAATGTTCTTGAAAAATGACTTTGCGAGGAAAAGCCGAGATAGGCGGAGATTGCCGAAAGGGGTTTATCCGTATAACGGAGAAGGCGTTTTGCCTCCTCCGTTTTTTCTTTCAGAATGTAGTCCGAAAGGGTTATCCCCGTTTCCTTATGAAAACGCGCTGACAGATGCGTGCGGCTGATATAAAGCGAAGCGGCGATCTGCTCTGTTGTGATCGGCTCGGAGAGGTGGTGCTGAATGTAGTTTGAAACCGCCGCAATCAGCTGCGACGGATCGCTTCCGAAGTGCAGGCGCTCAACGCGCGCGGTATAATCCGAAATCATATGAAATTGCAGATTTGTGATTTCCTCCGCCGTGTTCGTAAGCTCGCAGCGCTGGATGTATCGGTCGGAGAGCATAAGGGCATCATCTATATCCATTCCTCCTCTTATAGCAGCACGGGACGCAAGCGTGACAGACACGATAAACAGATTTTTCATATGCCTGAGCTGATCAGACGCAAGAATGCCGCCGCGAACGGCCGGCGCGGTTTTTGTCCATTCCGCAAGTGCGGCTGTGTCGCCCTTGCGCACTATGTTCATCACTGTTTGTTCAAGCGAAAGCGTGTTATGCAGGGCTGTCGGCTGCTCGGAGGTGTCAAGCGGATTTTCGTATGACATCTGCAATGAAAATCCCGATTGCATTTCGTCATAAATGGTCAAGTCGGCAAGGGTGACTTTTTCGCCGTTGAGAATATAATTGATGGCGCAAAGTGTCTGCATCACGCTTTCGAGCGGCATGGGAACGATGCTTTTCATTCCCGCGATAAAGTCATCTGTATCGTCGGGCGGGACATCGGCGAGAAATGCAAGAGATCGCAATTCCGCATCGCTGATATTGACTTGCCGTGTCGGCCCCATCACAATTCTTGTTTTTCCGCATTTTACAACGCCGTAATACTGAAACTGCGCAGTCATATAGTAACCGATATTCTTTTTTATGGCAAAGACCTCTTTTTTGCAGACATCCAACGGATCGCGCGGAAGCCTGCCGACAAAGGAATAAAAAACAATTGCGTCTTCCTCAAAAATCCGGATGGGAATTCCGGAAAGCCCCGCTATCACCGAACAAAGATATTCAAGATCCATATTTTGCAAAGAAATCACCTCAATTCAATACAATTATACCACAATCAATACAATTATGCAATACTGCAGCGTGATTTTCCGATAAAATAATAACATAAGAACATAACAGGGAGGCGTCTGTCTATGAAAAATAAGGCTTCCGAACTTACAAAAAAAGAAAAGTCCGCTCTTTTGCAGGGAACGGACTTTATGTACACACACGGCGTTCCGCGGTTGGGCATTCCGCAACTTGCTATGGCGGACGGGCCTCACGGACTGCGCAAGCAGATCGGCGGCGGGGATAACGGAGTCTCCGAAAGCGAGTCTGCAACCGCATTCCCGACGGCGGCATGCGTGGCATCTTCGTGGAATCCCGAAAATGCCGAAAAGATCGGTCGGGCAATCGGGGAGGAATGTCGGTATTACGGGGTGCATATGCTTCTCGGACCGGGTGTCAACATCAAGCGCAACCCGCTTTGCGGCAGAAATTTTGAATATTACAGCGAAGACCCGCTCCTTGCGGGAAAGTTCGGTGCGGCATTCGTGCGCGGGGTGCAATCCATGGGCGTGAGTGCGTGTCTGAAACACTTTGCGCTCAACAACCAGGAAAACTTCCGTTTTGTCGGTAACTCCGTTGCAGACGAAAGAGCCATACGGGGGATTTATCTGAAACCGTTTGAAACAGCCGTGAAGGAAGGCAAGCCCGGCGCGGTCATGTCGTCATACAACCGCATCAACGGCACATTTGCTTCCGAAAACAACTGGCTTCTTACCGATGTTCTCCGTACGGAGTGGGGCTTTGACGGTATCGTCATGAGCGACTGGGGCGGCACGCACGACCGCATTGCCGGAATCCGCGCCGGAGAGGACCTCGAAATGCCTGGCGATACGGCTGTCAGCATGAAGAAGGTCTATGATGCGCTTTCGGACGGCAGCCTTTCCGAGGATGAAGCCAATGCCTGCGTTTCGCGCATCCTTGCGGCGACGGAAAGGTTCGCAACCGTGTCAAAAACTAAAAATTTTGACCGCGACGGTCACGCGGAGCTTGCCGCAGAGGTCGCGGCGGACAGTGCGGTGCTGATGAAAAACGACGGCACGCTCCCGCTGGACAGCACAAAGCCGCTTTGCGTCATCGGTGAGCTGTTTGAAAAAATGCGCTATCAGGGTTCGGGCAGTTCGATGATCTCGCCGACAAAGGTTGTGACGCACAAGGACGCTTTCGATGCGCGCGGGATAAAATACGGGTATGCGCGCGGTTACAGCGCGGGTGTCGACCCTGCGGAAGGAAACCCGATTACGGAAGCGGTTGCGCTTGCGGAAAAATATGATACCGTTCTTCTCTATCTCGGACTTACAGACCTTGCGGAGAGCGAGGGAGGGGACAGAGCGCATATGCGCCTTCCGAGCGACCAGTCTGAACTGGTCAATGCTTTGATGAAAACGGGCAAAAAGATTGTTATCGTGCTTTCGGGCGGATCGCCTGTGGAGCTTCCGTTTGCGGACGGCGTCAACGCCATTCTGAACCTTTATCTGCCGGGGCAATGCGGCGGCGAAGCCGGAGCGAGACTGCTTTTCGGCGAAGTCAACCCGTCGGGCAAGCTGGCGGAGACCTGGTACAAAAGCTATGCCGATGTTCCCTACGGCGATGAATACAGCAAAAAAGCAAACGAGTTTTACAAGGAGAGCGTTTTCGTCGGCTACCGCTATGCGAAAACAGCGAAGGTCAAGCCCGCGTTTCCGTTCGGTTTCGGACTGTCCTACACGGATTTTGAATACAAAAATCTTGCCGTTACAAAGGAAAACGGAGTCGTCACAGCGACTCTGACCGTCTGCAATACAGGCAACCGTGACGGCGCGGAGGTCGTCCAGCTTTATGTGAAAAACAATGAAGATTCTGCCGTTTTCAAGCCCGAAAGCGAGCTTCGCGCATTTGCAAAGGTATATCTTAAAGCGGGAGAAGAAAAAGCCGTCACGCTCTCATTTGCTTTGTCGGAGCTTTCTTTTTGGAACGTCAAAGAGAACGCATGGACGCTTGAAAACGGAGAATACACCGCAGAAGCCGGCGCGTCAAGCGAGGATATCCGTCTGACCGCCCCGCTGACGGTGGCGGAGGGGGTGACGGCGATGTCTCCTTATCCGGACAGCGTCAACGAAAAAATGAAAGGTGCAAAGCCCATCGACAATGCGGCGTTTGCCGATTTGCTCGGCGCACCACTTCCGGAAGATGAACCCATGCTTCCCCTGACCATGGAAAGCCGCTTCTGCGATTTTCAGAAAACTTTTATGGGCAGGATTCTGTACAATGCCGTTTGCGGTGTAGCAAAGAAACAGCTGAAAAAGGCGAAAAATCTGCCCGCAGGACCGGAACGAGACAACCGAATCAAAGGAGCCATTTTCCTGCAACGGATTTTTGATACAAACTGTGTGCGCACGCTTTCCCTTTCGGCAGGAAAGTCCATGCCGTGGAACATTGCAGAAGGCTTCGTTCTGCTCGGAAACGGGCAGATCATCCGCGGCATTGCCGCAATGTGCAGATCATATAAAATCAAAGGAGCTGACAAAAAATGAAAAACGAAATGTTATCTTCAAAACTGTTTGACAGCCGGATTCATTCGCAGAATGTCACGGGAAAAGAAAAATGGCTCGGCTATCTGCTCGGTCCCTGCGGCGCACTTCTGCTCAATGCCGTGCTTGCAACCTATCTGAATGTCTACTATACCGATGTTCTGAAGCTGACTACCGTCTGGGGCGGTGCTTTTCTCGTAGTGTTCCCCCTGATGTCGAAGATCATTGACGCGATTACAAACGTCATAATGGGCTATATCATCGACCGCACCAAGACCAAGCAAGGCAAGGCGCGCCCTTGGCTGCTTCTCTCCGCTCCGCTCGTCGCGCTGACGGGGATTCTGCTTTTCACCGTTCCGAACGCCGGCGAGACGGTACAGGTCATCTGGGTCATGCTGTCATACAACCTGTTTTATTCGTTTGCATATACCATATATAACATGTCCCACAACCTTATGTGCCCGCTTTCGACACGAAACACAATCCAGCGCGGCGGGCTTTCTGTATTCAATCAGATCTCAACCATTATGATGAGCGGCATCATCGTGGCGCTGGTCTTCCCGATGGCGGTTATGCCCATGCTCGGCGTTGATCAAACCAAATGGATTCTCGTGATGAGCGTTCTGTCCATCCTTTCCCTGCCGCTGACGCTCCTTGAATATTACTTTACCAAAGAGCGCGTGACGGAGGAGCAGTCCGGCTCGGAAGAAAAAAAGCTGCCTTTTCTGACGCAGCTGAAAATAGTGCTGACCGACAAATACATGATTCTCATGTTTGTCTATTTCTTCATCTATACCCTCGGGTCATCGCTGAAAAATATCGGGCTTGTTTATTATTGCAACTATGTCCTCGGCACTTATAACGACGGCGTGACGCAGATGATGATTTCGGTTATCGGCGGCATTCCGATGGGCATCGGTATTTTTGCCGTGTGGCCGTTGGCAAAGAAATTCGGTAAGCGCAACGTAACCCTTGCGGGATTCATTCTCTATGCGCTCGGCAGTGCAATCTGTTGGGCTGTACCGACAAATATGACGATTGTTCTTATAGGACAGTTTATCAAGAACATCGGCGGGCTTCCCTGTGCCTATGTTTTTATGGCACTCTTTGCCGACGGACTTGACCACCTCGAATGGAAAAGCGGCATACGCTCGGACGGCGTGGCAATGTCAATATATAATATTCTCGCCGTTGCGACGATCGGCGTATCGACAAGCCTTTTCAATGCGCTGATTTCCAAAGCCGGATACATTGCGCCGAAGCTTGTGGACGGTGTGACGGTTGCCGCAGAACAATCGCAGGCAGTAAAAAATATGATCACCTTCTCGTTTGTCGGACTGGAAACGATTACCGGCATTATTCTTGCCGTTCTTCTGATTTTCCTGACGGTTGAAAAAACGCTTTCGCGCAAGCAGGCAAAGATAAGAGAGTATCAGAGATCGGAAGCCGAGGCACGCGGAGAGGAATGGATTTCTCCCGAGGCTCGTGCGGCAGAGGAGGAAGCAAAATATCTGCGTGAAAATGAGACTGCATTTGAAGCGGCACTGAAGGAAAAATGCGCAGCAAAAGGGCTGGATTTTGAAAAAGAACTGGCAGACTATCGGGAAGCGGCAGCGGAAAAAGCGGCAAAGACGGCAGAAAAGAAGCGTCTTGCAGAGGAAAAAGAAAAAGCAAAAGCCGAGAAAGCAAAAGCACGCAAAGAAGCAAGACTTGCCGCGCTTTCCCCTGATGAACGACTGAAAAAAGAGCAAAAAGAAGCTAAACGCGCCGAAGCGGAGGAAGCCGCATGGCAGCGTGAGCTTGCTGCGGGTGAGGCGTACCGCGCAAAGATCAAAGCGGAACTGGAAGCAAAGGGAGTGTGAGCGATGAAAGCGATAAGCCTCAGAACCGAATACCTGAAAAATCCGATCGGTATTGACATCCGGCATCCACGCCTCTTATGGAACTGCGAGGGCGGCATAAAGCAGACCTCTTACCGTATCATCGCAAAATCGGACGGAAAAACCGTCTGGGACAGCGGAAAGGTTGTCTCGGGCAGTATGCACGCGGATTACCCGAACGATCTTGCGAGCCGTCAGCGTGTGGAATGGAATGTTACGCTCTGGGACGAAAACGACGTCGAGGGCGAAGCTTCCGAAACGGCGTTTTTTGAAACAGGGCTTTTGTCGGCAAGCGATTTTGCCGCAAAATGGATCAGCGGAAACTATTGTGTAAACAAGAAGAAACGCTACTCCGTCGATTGTTTCAAAAAACAATTCAATGCAAAAAGTATTGCAAAAGCAAGGCTGTATATTACCGCCTGCGGACTGTATGAGGCTTTGGTCAACGGCAAACGCGTCGGTAATTTCGTGCTTGCTCCGGGGCATACCGATTACACAAAGCGAATTCAACTGCAAACTTATGATGTTACCGAACTGCTTGAAAACGGTGAAAACGTAATTACGGTTGAGCTTGCCGACGGTTGGTATCGCGGCTCGTGCGGCGCATGGGGACTTCGCAACCAATACGGAACACAGACGAAGTTATATGCCCAGCTTGAAATCACGGATAAGAGCGGGAACAAAGCGGTCATCGGCACAGATCAGACATGGGCGTGGTCGAACGACGGAGCAATCCGCTTTGCCGACAACAAGGACGGCGAAATAATCGAAGCGTGGCGCGAGCCTTCCTACAGCGGCTTTGCAAATGAAACAAAATGCGACGTTACGCCCGTTGCGTCAAATAATGTTCCCGTTACCGAGCACGAAAGTTTTTCCGTTCAAAAGGTGATTACCACGCCGGGCGGCGCAAAAGTCCTCGATTTCGGGCAGAATATCGCTGGTTATATTTCGTTTGCCTTAAACGCAAAAAAAGGACAAAAAATAAAGCTTCGCTTCGGAGAAATGTTCGACGAAAACGGCGAATTTACGCAAAAGAACTTTCAGTGCGCCAACAAAAAGCGCACGAGAGTAACGCCGTTGCAACAGATCGAATATGATTGCAAGGACGGACCTAACGAATACAAGACGAAATTTGCGATTTTCGGTTTTCAGTATGTTCTTATCGAGTCTGATGCCGAATGGAAAAAGGAAGATTTTACGGCTGTCTCGGTCTGTTCCGACATGGAGGAAACGCTTTCATTCGACAGCAGCAACGAGCTGCTCAACAAACTTGTGGAAGCGACGTGCTGGTCGGCGAAAAACAACCACGCTGATGTACCCACCGACTGCCCGACGAGAGAACGTCACGGCTGGACGGGCGACGCACAGATTTTCTGCAATACAGCGGCGTATCTGTTCAATTACGCTCCGTTTGCGCGGAAGTATGTTTCCGATATGATTGACGGACAGCGCAAAAACGGAAAATTCCGTCAGATCACCCCCAAGGGCGGAGTCGATTTCTATATGGATTTTATGGACGCTTCCGCAGGCTGGTCGGATGCGGGCGTTCTGATTCCGTATCGCATTTACAAGCGTTACGGCGATGAAAAAATACTGGAAAACAGTTACGCTGCCATGAAAAAATATGCCGATTTTAAGATCAAAACGCTCGGCAAATGGTATCCGACGGCAGTCCGAACGGGAATCGACCGCAAATATAAAAAGTATATTTCCAATTACGGTCAGTCCTATGGCGAATGGGCGGAGCCGACCGAGGTGCATATCACGGGCTTCAAGGATTTTGCGTGTCCGCACCCCGAAGAAACAACGGCATATATCGTATATATGCTGCAAACGATGGCTGAAATAGCCGAAGTGTTAGGGAAAGCGGAGGATCAAAAACGCTTTTCCGAATATGCCGAAAAGGCGAAAATCGGCTACAGCAAACTGATAGAATGCCCGGAATTTTCCATCGATACGGACAGGCAGGCAAAACTCGTTCGTCCGCTGTACATGGAGCTTTTGGACGAAAAACAAACCGAATTTGCAAAAAAACGCCTGATTACCGCGCTCGAACACTATGATTGGCGGCTCGGCACGGGATTTTTGTCCACACCGTTTATTCTTTACGTTCTTGAGGACATCAACCCGGAATATGCATACAAGCTTCTTGAAAACGAGCAGATGCCGGGCTGGCTGTTTATGCCGAAGATGAACGCCAACACGATTTGGGAAAGCTGGGAAGGAACGCAGGCGCAAGGCGGTATTGCATCGCTCGACCACTATTCAAAGGGCGCGGTTCTGGAATGGGTCGTTTCCGAAATGTGCGGAATTCAGGTGTCGGGCGAAAATGAATTTACGATAGCCCCGAAGGTCGGCGGACACTTTACGTTTGCAAAATGCGGATATCAGAGTGTTTACGGCACAGTCAAAAGCAGCTGGGAAAGAAGAAACGGCAAAACAACGTATAAAATCGTCATTCCCGCCAACACGACGGCAAAAGTAGTCTTGCCGAGCGGCGAAAAAACGCTCACGGCAGGCGAATATGAATTTGCGGCAGACTGAAATGGCAGTGAAAAAGTTAGCGGAAAATACCTATTGGATTTCGGAATGGGGCGCATTCGGTCTTGTCAAAATGTATTTGCTTATCGGAAACGAACGGGCGTTGCTTATCGACAGCGGCTACGGCAAGATAGACTTAAAAAGCATTGTAGCCCGTCTTACCGATAAACCCGTAATGCTGATGCTGACGCACGGACATCTCGACCACGCAAGCGGAAGCGCGCCGTTTGACGCATACTTGCACGAAAATGATTTTGACGTGTACGATCGGCACAGCGATCCCGAATTCCTGAAGCCGTACAGGAAAGGCAAAACAATACCGAAAGCGCATTTGAACCCACTGTTGCCCTGCACGGTTGATTTGGGCGGGCGAAAGGTTGAAGTCATACATACTCCGGGACATACGCGCGGCAGCGTTTGTATGATTGATAAGTATTCGGGAATGGCGTTTTGCGGCGATACGATAAACCCGTGGGACGTTTGGCTCGGTTTAGACGAATCGACATCCGTAACCGAATACCGGAAATCGCTCATTCGGCTTTTGCAATCGGTCGAAAGGAACGGTATTACAAAGTTGCATTCGGGACATAGCGGAAAGGCTATGAACATGCAGAAACTCAAAAACTTTATTACCCTTTGCGATAAGATAATAAGCGGAGAAAAGACGGGAAGAAAAGTTGATAAAGGCATCTGCAAAGGGTATAAAGCAAGATACAAAACAGCCGCCGTTATTTGGCGGAAAAGGTAGGTGCATTGTGATGAAGAAAAAGAAAATGATTATAGCATTCAGCTCGGCAGGCGCATTTTTGATTGCAGTTGCCGTTATTGCGGTAATTTGCGTATCGCATTTTATAGGCTTTGCGGAATGTGTGGGCAGTAAAAAATATGACTATACAACGCAGGAAATCCACGTCGAACACGACGGAATCAATCTTTACGGAAAAGCACTTGTACCGAAAGGTGAAGGCGGCATAAAGTATCCTGCGTTGCTTCACCTTACTTCACTTTGATGTTTTAATATCAAGAAAACAGGCGGTGGCGGAATGATCCGTCACCGCCTGTTGTGTTTAGGCTATTTCAATTTCGGAAGCGTCGGCTTATTCAACCTCGGATTCCTTTCTTTTTTTGCCGCTTACGCCCAGCACGGTCAGAACGCCGCCGCTGACGAACAGAGCAGCCAGCCAGCCGATGAGGTTGCTGCTGTCACCGGTCTGGGGAGAGCCGGACTCCTTGGAGATGACCGTATTCTCGCTACGCTTGGCGCCGCAAACGGTGCATTCCTCGTGCTTGATGCCGGTGACCTCCTTGGTAGCGGCCTTGTCGATCACCCACTGGAAGCTGTGTGCTGCCGTGTCGGCCTTGTCGCCGCACTCGCACTCGTGCCAGTGATTGGTTCCGTCATACTTCCACTCTGTGCCGTAGCTGTGGGTATGACTGCTGCCTGTTGCGGGGATCGTTGCGGTTTCAAGCACCTTCTTGCAGACGGT
>CAKSER010000048.1 GCA_934447715.1 uncultured Eubacteriales bacterium
TCACTATAAGGACAATATGTATACAACCGTCATCGACGACACCGATTTTGCCGTTAAGCCGATGAACTGTCCCGGCGGAATGCTTGTTTACAAGATGAATCCGAGATCCTACAGAGATCTTCCGATGCGTCTCGGCGAGCTCGGACTTGTTCACAGACACGAAAAGTCCGGGGAGCTTCACGGACTTATGAGAGTAAGATGCTTTACTCAGGACGATGCGCATATATTTATGACGCAGGATCAGATCACATCCGAAATCAAGGGTGTTGTCAGACTTATAAACGAGGTTTACACAAAGTTCGGATTTAAGTATCATGTCGAGCTTTCCACAATGCCGGAGGATCACCTCGGTTCTATTGAGGACTGGGAGCTTGCGACAAACGGTCTTAAGAGCGCTCTTGAAGAGATGAAC
Source organism: uncultured Eubacteriales bacterium (assembly GCA_934447715.1). GTDB lineage: Bacteria > Bacillota > Clostridia > Oscillospirales > CAG-272 > HGM12657. Next base: position 413 of record CAKSER010000048.1, read on the forward strand.
ATGAATTATGTTATAAACGAGGGCGACGGCGCGTTCTACGGTCCGAAGATCGACTTCCATCTTGAGGATTCGATCGGAAGAACATGGCAGTGCGGCACAATTCAGCTCGACTTCCAGCTTCCGCTCCGCTTTGAGGCAGAATATGTAGGTCAGGACGGCAAGAAGCACAGACCGATCATGATTCACCGTGTCGTATTCGGCTCTATCGAAAGATTTATCGGAATCCTGATCGAGCACTATGCAGGAAAGTTCCCGACATGGCTTGCTCCGGTTCAGGTAAAAATTCTTCCGATTACAGACAGAAACAACGAATATTCTGATAAAGTAGAGGCCGCTCTTAAGGCTGCAGGTGTCCGCTGTGAGTCTGACAAGAGACAGGAAAAGACCGGCTTTAAGATCAGAGAGGCTCAGCTGCTCAAGCATCCGTATATGCTTGTTGTCGGCGACAAGGAGCAGGAGGAGGGAACAGTATCCGTCCGCCGCAGAGACAGCGTTGCAACAGAAACAATGAAGATCGAGGACTTTGTTTCGATGATTGCAAAAGAAATCGCAGAAAGAGCATAAAAACAGCCTGAGGCAAATATTTTTAAGGGGGAGGAGGCTTTTCTCCCCCTTGCTTTGCCTTATAGGGTATTTTAAATGACGGGGAATAACGGTAAATAAAAATGTTGAATTTTATTGAGCTTTTAAAGGTGGTTCTTCTCGGTGTGATCGAGGGAATTACCGAGTGGCTGCCGATCAGCAGCACCGGCCACATGCTTCTTTTTGATGAGTTTGTTCCGCTGAACATGACAGAAGCCTTTAAGGAAATGTTCTTTGTCGTAATCCAGCTCGGAGCAATTATTGCTGTTATAGCCTGCTTCTTTTCAAAGATGAATCCGATAAAGGTTCAGGACAAAAAGCTGTCGGTCAACAGCTATTCGGTTTCGATCTGGAAAAGGGTAATTGTGGCATGCCTGCCGTCGGCTGTGGGAATCTTCCTTGACGACTTTTTCGAGGAGCATTTCGGCGGAGCCGTTTCGATTGCGGCAATGCTTATTATCTATGGAATTCTGTTTATAATTATCGAGCAGAGAAACAAGGGCAGAACACCGAAGATTCAGGATGTCGGCGATATTACATACCGGTATGCGTTTATAATCGGATGCTTCCAGGTGCTTGCGATGATTCCCGGAACATCAAGATCCGGAGCAACCATTGTCGGAGCGCTTCTTCTCGGAATTTCGAGAACCGCCGCTGCCGAGTTTACCTTCTTCCTTGCAGTTCCCACGATGGTGGCCGCAAGCGGATTGAAGCTGATTAAATTTGGTTTTGCCTTTACATCGGAGGAGGTCATTGTGCTTCTTTTGGGAATGGCGGTTGCGTTTGTTGTTTCGCTTATCACAATCAGATTCCTGATGAATTATGTAAAAAAGCACACCTTTACATCATTCGGAATATACAGAATTGTTCTCGGAGCCGCTGTGCTTATTTGCCATTTCTTTATCTGATTTTAGGATGATTTTAGGACATTTCTGTTTTAAATTCCGTAAAATATGCGTAAAAACGGTTAATCAAGTGCGGAATCGGTGCAGAATCGATGCATAAAAGGTGAAAAATTGACGGAACTTTTAGGGGACGATTTTATTTTTTAGTTGATATAAAATAATATCGGATGCGAAATATACCGAAAGGAGAGACCGTTAATAGAAACAGAAAATTTATCCGGAACAGATCCTGCAGAAAGCCTAAAAAAGCGTAGAAAATGGCACAAGAGAAAGGTGACCGAGGCTGATATTGTAAAGGAATTTGTCGGAATCGCTTTTTCCGACGAATCAAAGCCCTCGGATAAATTAAGAGCCCTCGATTGGCTCGGAGAGCATCTTTCAAATAAGAAAAGAAACGAAGAAGTGATGCAGAAGCTGACCGATGTGCTGAGCAGAATAGAATCCGGCTTTTAAAAATAAGGCGATATGATGTTGACAATGCTACCGAAATTTGTTATACTTCTGTATGTGAATAACAAATTGAAAAAGGGGTTTTGACGATCATATCGCCATTTTTGATAAAATGAAAAATCTAAACGGAAGAAAGGCAAGAATGCTTCTTGTATATCCCGATTATACGGATCGGGATTGCAGCCAGAAGGTCAGCGGCGGCAACTACATGGAAGGGCTCGCTTCGATCTCTGCGGTATTAAAGCAGGGCGGCCACGATGTTAAGCTCCTTCATTTGCTTAATCTTCATACCGAGGAAAACTATAAAAAAAGGCTTTTGGATCTCGGAGAGTTCGATATAATCGGCTTTTCGGTAAGAACAACGGCATTTCCGGACGCACAGATGTACATCAAGTGGACAAAAGAGGTTTGCCCGGATGCCTTTATAATCTGCGGAGGCTATCATCCTACACTGGTTCCGTACGAGGTGCTTGCAGCCGAAGGCGTTGACTGTGTCTGCGTCGGAGACGGAGAGTATGCAGAGCTTGAGCTTTGCGACAAGATGTCAAACGGTGAGGATTATACAAACGTCGAAAGCCTTTACTTCAAGATGCCGGACGGCTCCTTCAAGCATAATCCGATAAGGCCGCTTTTCGAGGATCTGGACAGGCTTCCGATCCCGGATTTCGATCTTTTTGATTATGATAATCTGGAGTCCTCAAAGGTTTCAACGGCAATCGTCGTTGTCAGCCGCGGATGCTTTTATAACTGCACATACTGCGGAAACGGAAACTTCAGAAAGGTTTATCCGAACAAGAAAATATATGCAAGATTCCGCTCGCCGGAAAACGCGATTTTGTATCTTAAAACGCTGCTTTCAAAGCATCCGTATATAAAGTATATCAATTTCCGCGATGCGATCTTTAACATGTTCCCGGACTGGTTCGATAAATTTATCGACATGTATAAGGAGCAGATCGGTCTTCCGTGCACCGGAAATATTCGTTTTGATATTCTGACCGAGGAAACCGTAAAGAAGATGAAGGCAGCAGGGTTTTATACTATCGATATGGGTCTCGAAAGCGGAGACCAGGAGATGAGATTTAAGTATCTGCGCCGCTATCAGACCGACGAAATGATAATTAACTGCTCGAACTGGTTTCATAAGTACGGTATTGCGCAGCTGACATATAATATAATCGGTCTGCCGCACGAGGATATCCATCGTGCGCTGAAAACGATCAAGCTGAACGCAAGAATCAAGAGCGACAGAACTATTCCGAATATCTTTTACCCATATGAGGGAACAGCGCTTTACGAAATTTCAAAGGAAGCCGGATTTATTCCGGATGGCGACTTTACAAAGCGCCGCGTACCGCTTATCCAGCCGCAGTTCCCGGAGGAGCAGGTTCTCTTTATCGAGGGCTACTTCATGCATTTTGTAAAAAGATACAAGATTGCATTTGCAATGCCGAAATGGCTCGGAAAGCCGTATGAAAAATGGCTTGACCACAGGGTAACCGGAAAGCATGTTCCTTACAAGTTTTATGTAAGGCTTCATGACGGCTATTCGACTGTCAGAAATTCGCTTAAGGATTTCCTTGTAAACCACCTGCCGAAGCTCTATCTTAAGCTCCGGGTTTTAAAGCACAGAAAAAAAGCAAAGCAGAACTGATTTGCGGCTTTAAATAACTTTTTAAGGAGTGAAATAAAAAATGGCTTACGCTATTGACAAAAAGATCTGCATCGTTTGCGGAACCTGCGAGCTTGAATGTCCGAAGAAAGCGATCTATCTCGGTGATGATATCAAATTCTGTGTTGACGAGACAAAGTGCGTTTCCTGCGGAGCATGTGCCAGAATCTGTCCGGTAGATGCAATAACAAAGCAGAGCTGAAGATGCGAATCATTATCAAAAACTATTGACATTATTATGATAACTGTATAAAATGTACTGGAATCAAAAATAATAAATCACAAAAGAATCAAACACACGGAGGCAAAGACATTATGGCTGATGAAATGTTCAGCGAAGAGATTTACACACTTACAGATGACGAGGGCAACGAAAACCAGTTTGAGCTTCTCGGCAGCCAGGAAATAGACGGAAACACATATCTTGCACTTGTTCCGCTTGAGGGGGACGAGGATGAATACGTCATTTTAAAGGTTGAGGAGGACGAAAACGGCGAAGAAATGCTTGTGACAATAGACGATGACGATGAGTTCAATCGCGTTGCGGATTTCTTTGACGACGAGCTGTTTGAGGACATCGACTACGATTACGAGACAGATCCCGAGGACGAGGAATAATTTATCCTTTGGCTGAAAATGGCTGAAAAACCGGGAATAGTTTTTGCCGGTGTCGGATATATTATTAGAGGAGGGCGCGATTTTGTCCTCTGTACAATTTAATATTGCAAATTATCCTGCTTGGTTTGTGATAGGTCATACAATTAAACCTACAAATTATAAATGGAGCTCGGCTTCCGTTTTCGAATGCAGACCTCCTTTGCTTTGCCTGCTTATGTCACGCTCAGTGAAGATGTTGGTAGCATGGAAGAATCGGAGAGAGCACCTACCTGCTACGCGCGGGTTTATAATTCGTGATCTACACGGCCCGGTGGGGTTTTTTGTTTTTTTGCCTGCATTTTCAGATTTTTAGCTATTTTGATATGAAAATCGGGTTCTATGCCTCATTTTTAGGAGAATATGTCAGAGAATATGTAAATAATGTTTGACAAAACAGCCCTTGTGGGTTATAATTATCTGGATAAAAGAATTTAAAACAGCTTTTGATAAATATTATATAAAAGGCAGGAGTTTTATTAATGAATAAGGAAAAGATCACGGAACTCAAACGCATAGCAACCAATATCAGACTTGATATATTGGAGGAGGTATACAGCGCAAGCTCCGGCCATCCGGGCGGATCGCTCTCGATTGCCGATATTCTTGCTTACCTCTATTTTGAAGAGCTTAATATCGACCCGAAGAATCCGAAATGGGAAAAGAGAGACCGCTTTGTTCTTTCGAAGGGACATACTGCACCGGCTCTTTATGCCGCTCTTGCGGAGAAGGGATATTTCCCGAAGGAGGATCTTAAAACCTTCAGACAGGCAGACAGCTATCTTCAGGGCCATCCGGATATGAAGGGCGTTCCCGGCTGCGATATGACATCCGGCTCGCTCGGACTCGGAATTTCCGCTGCATGCGGAATGGCGCTTTCCGCTAAAACCTTCGGCGAGGATTACAGGGTATACTCGGTTCTCGGAGACGGAGAATGCGAGGAGGGTCAGGTATGGGAGGCTGCTATGTTTGCAGCACACTATAAGCTCGACAATCTCTGTATTTTCGTTGATTTCAACGGGCTCCAGATCGACGGACCGATCGTTGAGGTTATCGATCCCACACCGATCGACAAGAAATTCGAGGCATTTAACTGGAATGTTATTGTAATCGACGCACACGATTTCGAACAGATTGAAAAAGCATGCAAGGCGGCAAAGGAATGCAAGGGCAAGCCGACAGCCGTAATCTGCAGGTCTACAAAGGGCAAGGGCGTTTCCTTTATGGAAAACAAGGTCAACTGGCACGGCGCAGCTCCGAACAAGGAGCAGTACGAGCAGGCTGTATCCGAGCTTAACGCATATCTTGAAACTCTTTGAAAAACAAAATCGAAATCAGAAAGGAAATTATTAAAATGGCAGATAAGATAGCAACAAGAGAAGCATACGGCAATGCGCTTGCCGAGTTCGGCGCCAAATATGAAAATCTTGTAGTTCTTGATGCAGACCTTGCAGAGGCTACAAAAACCGGAAAATTCAAAAAGGTATATCCCGAAAGATTTTTCGACTGCGGAATTGCAGAGGGCAACATGGTTGCCGTGGCGGCAGGCTTTGCTACCACAGGTAAAATTCCGTTCTGCTCGTCCTTTGCAATGTTTACCGCCGGAAGAGCCTTTGAACAGATAAGAAACGCAATCGGATATCCGCACCTCAATGTCAAGATCGGTGCAACCCATGCAGGAATTACCGTAGGAGAGGACGGCGCAACACATCAGTGCCTTGAGGATCTCGGTACAATGAGAACAATCCCTGGCATGACCGTTATAAGCCCTGCGGACGCGGTAGAGGCAAGAGCCGCAGTTGAGGCTGCAATCAATTTCTACGGTCCCGTTTACCTGCGCTTCGGCAGACTTGCAGTTCCGGTAATCTACGATCAGGATACCTATAAATTCGAAATCGGCAAGGGCGTAAAGATGTCCGACGGCAAGGATGTAACAATCATTGCAAACGGCGTAATGGTCAGCATGGCGCTTGAGGCAAAGGAGCTTCTTAAGGCAGAGGGCATTGATGCAAGAGTAATCAACATGCATACAATCAAGCCGATCGACAGAGATATCATCATCGATTCCGCAAAGGAAACAGGCGCGATTGTTACGGCAGAGGAGCACAATATAATCGGCGGTCTCGGATCTGCTGTTTCCGAGGTCGTATGCGAGACAGTTCCGGTTCCGGTAGTTCGTGTCGGTGTCGAGGATAAGTTCGGCAGATCCGGAAAGGTTCCTGCGCTTCTTGAGCTTTACGGACTTACTCCCGAAAATATCGCATGCAAGGCGAAGAAGGCAATTTCTCTTAAGAAATAAGGTTAAAGAAATAAAGGAATCCGAGCATTAATTATTAATAATAATAAAAAATAAATAGTATGTTTTTTGCCGGTTTTGAAAACAAATGAAATAGAAAAACTGCAGATGGCATATACTTATAGTGACAAACCGGCTTCGCATTTTCTGGGGCCGGTTTTTGTTCATAAAATGTTAACAAAGAAATTTTAAGAAAGGTATTTACAAATCTAGATATTCATGCTATACTTATCTAAACTAATGGATATCTAATTAGGGGAAAAAGAAAATGAGAGAGAAAAGAGTGAACGAAATCGAAGGAAAAGAAAAAAGGATTCAGAAGCTGCCGGAGGCAGAGCTTGATGTCATGCTCGTAATCTGGAAGCTGAACCGACCGGCAAAAATAATCGATATATTCGAGGGGCTGAAGCAGGTTCATCCGTTGTCAAAATCGGCAATACACACGCTGGTAGACAATCTTTTGAAGAGGGAGTTTATCAAAATCGAGTATTCGCCGGATAAGCAAAGCTACAAGATGATTTCACCTCTTGTAAGCGAGGAGGAATACCGCGCTGTAGAAGCGGATTCGTTTGTAAGCAAGCTGTGCAGAGGAAAATGGCAGAATCTGATAACAGCTTTGGTAGACACAAACGAAATATCGGACGAGGATCTTGAAGAGCTGACATCTCTGCTTAACAAAAAAGGAGAATAAAGATGACAGGGCTGGTTTTAAACATCTTTTCGCTGTCGCTTTCGATGAGTGCAGTAATAGTAGTACTATTGCTGCTGTCGAGGGCGTTCGGAAAGTATTTCCGCGCAAAATGCCGGTATATTGTGTGGACAATAGTTATAATAAGCCTATGTTTGCCGATAGGGGCATTATTGCATGTCTCGCTGATTTCGTTTGATGTTCCGGTACAGGGCACAAGGGAGGTGGCATCTGCTTCCGAAAACGGAAGCAAGGCAGATGTAAGCGGAAAAGACGCTTCGGCTGCCGGAAATAACAAAGATTCAAAAAATAACAGTATCACAGGAAAAGACACCGGCGCTGTAATCAACGCAAGCAGCGCAGGCAATTCGGAAAAGAATACAAAGACCGATGCTGATGCAGATAAAGCTGCAAGTGCCGGCGCAGGCATGAGGCAGCTTGATCTTGGCGGTTTTGTAAATTCTTTAAGGTTCGACACAATATTGAAAATTACACTTGGTATCTGGCTTATCGGAGCAATTATATCAGCAGGGGTAAAGCTTACGGTACACTTTGCCGGCGTATCCTCTTTTAACCGCCGGAAAAAGCTGTGCGATGAGAAGACCTACAGGCTGTATAATGAACTGTGTGCAAGGATGGGCATAGAAAGCAAGCCGAAGCTGTATCAGTGTGATTCAGTGGGAAGTCCGCTGTTGTATGGCATTTTTGATCCGAGCATTCTCCTGCCGGACTATTCTCTTACCGAATGTCAGACAATCAGCGTACTTTCCCACGAGCTGACACATTATCGCAGAAGGGATCTTATAGTAAAGCTGATCTGTCTAATCTGCGAATCGATACACTGGTTCAATCCGTTTATACACATAGCGGTAAGGCAGTGCTGTGTCGAGATGGAGCTGTCCTGTGATGAAGCCGTATTGAACGAAAAGGACGAGGTGATGAGGCGCGATTACGGTAATGTTATTCTCGATATAATCAAACACAGCAGAAAAGAAAAAGCGTTAGGATTAACGACGAATTTCAATTATGTTAATCCGAGAAAAAATTCAGTAAAGGAGAGAATTATGAATATTATGAATACAGGAAAAAAGCGCGGCGGCGCCTTAGTAGTTATTATTGCTACGATTCTTTGTCTCGTTTCAGGTCTTCTTATCGGGTGCACTACTGTAAACGGAACCACAGATCCGGCTTCTGACAACAGTTCTGATGTCGCCAAGGTTACAGAGCCCGATAAGGCTACAGATGCAGTTACAGATGAGGTTACTACCCCGGTTACAGATGCCGAAACAGACAAATATGATATTGAGAACACAGACGGCGACGGTGTTTTGGTAAAAGGCGATACCAAGGACGTTCCCTATCAGGCATCAAGCCTTGAGGAGCTCGACAAGCTCGAGAAGCTCTTAAGCGAAACAGACACAGACGCAAAGATGCGAATTGATTTCATCCGTGCGCTTGTTACAGGCGACGAGGAAACGCTCAGAGAGCTTTATGATTTTAATGCGACAAGTGATAATTTTATAGATTTTGAAGAGCTTAAGGACCTTGAAATAGCTGAGTGGCATGCATATGTTTACACATATACAAGCGAGGATGAGCACAAGAACCTTGTTCTGGAGTTCTATCCGACACATTCCGAGGGCGATAGGATTCTTGTAAACAAGTGGAATACCGGCTACCATGTCCTTACACTAAATGACGAAGGAAACGGCGTAGTATTTTGTAAACACTAATTTTATTGATAATTGAATATTATAATTGAGTTTTTGATTTTTTTGTTTTCTTAGGATTCGGTTTAACCGAGATTTACCGGGGTCAAACGGTGATTCATAAATAAAGCGAATCAGAGCAACAGCATATTTTCGTTTTAAGCTGGAAACGGCAATTTGACTTCGGAGATCATAAAACCCCGTTCGCACTGCAATGCAGACCGCGAACGGGGTTGTTCTTTTTACGGCAGATAGGAGAGCCGCTTTTCATTGGGGCTTTCCGTCCGGATTATTCCGACGGTTGGGCTCGCCGTGAGGCGTTTTGTAATTTGCTTCGCCTCTCGCTTCTTCATGAGGGATTCCGTGATTCGCATCTTTATTAGGCATTCCGTGGGGAAGCGGCTCATGCGGTATGCCTTGAGGCTTTATTGATGTGTGATAAAGAAGCAATAGAAG
>CAKSER010000049.1 GCA_934447715.1 uncultured Eubacteriales bacterium
GCCGACTACCTGACCGAGATCGACGAAAAGACGGATCATTTCATCGCACCTTACAGCCATCGCTTCAAGAATAGCCCCGTCAGCCATTGCTCTTTCAAGACCTGCCTCGGACATTATATATGCCCTGTTTTGCTCTGTGCCGATAATCCCACCCTCGGGCTTGTATTCTTTTTTTAACATAGTTTGACCTCTCGGATATAAATGTAACAGCTTCTTTCAACTTGATACATTCTATTACCGGGAGGTCAAATTTATGAATGATATGCTATGCTATTTATCTGTTTCAGTCCTTTACGGCACAGCCTCGGCTGATTTCGACATGATGCGGCAGTCCTTTTATATATCTTACATCAGGCTCGCCGACAATAAGCGGCATGAGGTATTTTATGCAGGCGTCGGTTACATCGTTTCCTCTGTGGTTGATAAACTCATCCGGAACGGTGCGGACCAGATTTGCTATTTTTGCAATATCCTCTGTTCCGATCTCGATTTCATACGGATCTGTGGATATGCGCTTTATTACCATCATTTTTCCGCTTTCGCCTTTTTCTGCCGAGAAAACGGCGGATTTTCCGACCAGTACGGATTCGTCAAGGTCGGTTTTTGATGCGATATGGGAAGCGCATCTTTGAAGGATATTGAGCTCTACCGAGCGAACCTTGCAGCCGAGCTTTTCCTTTACCGCAATCTCAAGCGCCTTTCCGGTTCCGGAAAGATATTTGTGTCCGAACGCATCTGCGACGCCGCTCTGTGTTCCTTCTCCTACATATTTTCCGCTTCTGTCGCGCAATCCCTCGGATACGCATACCACAACATTCGGATGTGTTTCAAATGCGATCTGAATATCCGCAAAGAACTCGTCATAGCTGAAGGCTCTTTCCGGCAGATAGATAAGATCGGGTGCGACACCGGATATCAGTCTCGGAAGTGCCGATGCGCAGGTAAGCCAGCCGGCGTCTCTGCCCATGATCTCCACAATCGTGACAGCCTTTGTCGTATAAACCGCGCAGTCGCGGATTATCTCCTGTACCGATGCTGCAATATACTTTGCCGCCGATCCGAAGCCCGGGGTGTGGTCGGTGCCCATGACATCGTTATCGATCGTCTTCGGAACACCCATTACTCTTATCTCGTAGTCTGCTTCTTTTGCATATTCCGAAAGCTTTGCGACAGTGTCCATCGAATCGTTTCCGCCGATGTAGAAAAAGTATCTGATATTCAGTCTTTTGAAGAAGTCAAACAGCTTTTCATAGGTCTTTTTTGCATCCGGATCCGAGCCGTCAAGCTTCGGGAGCTTTTTTCTGCAGGAGCCGAGAGCTGCCGCCGGGGTATTTTCCAGCGCCTTGAGGCGATCCTCATTTTTAAACTGCTCGTTAAGATTGCAGTAGGTTCCGTTCAGCATTCCCTCAATGCCGTTGAATGCACCGTAGATCGTTTCGATGCAGTCGGATTCGAAAGCTCCTCTTATTACTCCGGCAAGAGTTGCGTTGATAGCTGCCGTGGGTCCGCCGGACTGACCCACAATTGCGTTGCCGATGAGATTTGCCATAAAATCACCTTTCATTTATATCATTATTTATCTAAAAAAAACGAAATTATTTTTTATAGGTAAATTATAGCAAAGAATGAAGGACAAATCAAGTGTAATCTGTTGACAAAACGGCTATTACGGTGTAAAATGCCATTATATTTTACTAAATAAAATGGGGCGGATTTTGCCTTTGGAGGGAATATGACCTTTTCGGTTGGAGCAGAGACAAAAAAATATGATATTATCATCGAATCCGGCGCAATAAACAATGCCGGAAGGCTTTTTGACCTTGACCGCAGAGTTCTGATCCTGACAGACGACGGCGTTCCTGAAGAATATTCAAAAATCGTTGCCGGGCAGTGCAGAAAGCCGGTTATTTTCACGGTGAAGGCAGGAGAAAAAAGCAAAAGCATTTCTGTTTGGGAAAACGCACTTTCTCTTATGCTTGAAAACGGCTTTGACCGGTATGACTGCGTCGTTGCGGTCGGCGGAGGCGTCTGCGGAGATCTTGCCGGCTTTGTGGCTTCTGCATATATGCGTGGGGTCGATTTTTACAACATTCCAACAACTGTTCTTTCACAGGTTGATTCGTCGATCGGAGGAAAAACAGCGGTCAATTTCGGAAAGGTCAAGAATATTATCGGCGCGTTCTATCCGCCGTGCGGTGTCATAATCGATACGTCGCTTTTAAGCACTCTTTTATGGCGGCAGATTGCAAACGGCCTTGCGGAATCGGTAAAGATGGCGCTCACCTTCGATTCCGAGCTGTTTGAGCTGATTGAAAAAGAGGATATTAATAAAATTATTCCGGAGGTGATCGAAAGATCGCTTCTGATAAAAAAAAGGGTCGTCGAGGAGGACGAAAAGGAATCCGGAGTACGGAAGGTGCTTAACTTCGGACATACCATAGGTCACGGAATCGAAAGCCTCGGTGGTGGGCTGTACCACGGCGAATGCGTTGCCCTCGGAATGCTTCCAATGTGCTCCGACGAGGTAAGAAAAAGACTGGTTGAGGTTTTAAAAAAGCTTGGTCTTCCTTATCGCTGCGATACGCTTGATCCCGAAAAAATTGCCGAGGCGGTCGCACACGACAAAAAATCCCACGGCGACAGGATTACAGCCGTGCTTGTCGACAAGGTCGGAGAATACAGGCTCGAAAGCGTGCCGATGCCGTGGCTTAAGGAAAGAATCGATATGCTCGTAAAGGGAAATTTGATATGAAAAACACGTTCGGAAGCAGTGTGGCGCTGACTATTTTCGGTGAAAGCCACGGAGAAATGATAGGTGCGGTAATCGACGGACTTGCACCCGGAATCGAAATAGACGAAGAAAAAATTGCAAAAAGGCTTGAGCTGCGCAAATCCGATCCGCTGATTTCCACAAAAAGACGCGAGCCGGACAGGGTTTCTATAGTTTCCGGAGTTTTTAACAAAAAAACAACCGGAACGCCGGTCTGCCTGCTTATTGCAAATGAGGACAAAAGAAGCGCGGATTATACAAAAACCAAAAGCCTTGCCCGTCCGGGACACGCGGATTTTTCCGCCAGAATGAAATATCACGGCTTTGAGGATTACCGCGGAGGAGGGCATTTCAGCGGAAGAATCACCGCCCCGATAGTTGCGGCAGGCTCGATAGCGCTTGACATCCTCGAAAAAAAGGGAATTACTGTCGGCACTCATATTCAAAGACTGGGAGATGTTTTTGACCTGCCGTTTGACGATTATGAAAAGCAGATAAAGCTTCTTTCAGAAAAGGAATTTGCAGTCATCTCTAACGAAAAGGGTGAGGAAATGAAAGCGCTCATTTCCGAAGCGGCAAAGGACGGGGACAGTATCGGAGGAGTTCTTGAAACGGCAATCTGCGGTGTTCCGTGCGGAGTCGGCGAGCCTTGGTTTGATTCTGTCGAGAGCGTTCTTTCGCACGCGCTTTTCAGTGTGCCTGGGGTCAAGGGAATCCAGTTCGGAGCAGGCTTTGACCTTGTCTTTAAAAGAGGCAGCGAGTTCAATGACGAATTTGAAATGAAAAACGGAAGGGTTGTTACAAGGACAAATCACAACGGCGGTATAAACGGCGGAATCACCAACGGAATGCCGATCACCTTCCGCCTTGCGATAAAACCCACGCCCTCAATTTTTAAAGAGCAGCACACGGTCAATATCGATACAAATGAAAACGAAATCCTTTTGCTTTCCGGCAGACACGACCCTGCAATTATCCACAGGGCAAGAATAGTTGTCGACTCGGTTTCGGCACTTGTAATCTGCGACCTTTTGGCATCAAGATACGGAACCGACTTTCTCGGAGGTGAAGAAAGCAGATGAAGTACGGACTTTTGGGAGAGCGCCTCGGGCACAGCTTTTCGAAGATCATTCATTCGATGATCGGCGATTATGAATACGAGCTTTGCGAGGTCGAAAGATCGAAGTTTGAAGGCTTTCTTGAAAAAAGGGATTTTATCGGAATCAATGTGACGATTCCGTACAAGGAGCTGATCATTCCGTATCTTTACAGCATATCCGACAAGGCAAAGAGCATCGGGGCTGTAAACACGGTTATAAACAGAGACGGAAGGCTATACGGCTACAATACCGACTATGACGGGCTTCGGCTTCTTGCGAAAAAAACAGGGATCGACTTTTTAAACAAAAAGGTTGCCATCCTCGGAACCGGAGGGACAAGCAAAACGGCATATTCGGTAGCTAAGGGCGGTGGGGCTGGAGAAATTATCAAGGTCAGCCGCACAGGAAAGGGAGAAGCTGTAACATACTCCGAGCTTTACGAAAAGCACCCGGATGTTGATATAATTATCAACACAACCCCGTGCGGAATGTATCCCGAAATTTCCGGATGCCCGGTTGATCTTGACAGATTTACCTCTCTTTGCGGTGTTCTTGATGTTATATACAATCCGCTTGAAACAGAGCTTGTACTTTGCGCAAAGGACAGAAATATAAAGGCGGGCGGAGGGCTTTATATGCTTGTTATGCAAGCGGTCAAAGCATCCGAGATATTCTTCAAAAAGGAATATGAAGCCGGGCTTGCCGACAGGATTTATAATGAGCTTTTAAAGGAAAAGCAGAATATTGTTCTTATCGGAATGCCGTCGAGCGGAAAAACCACGGTCGGCAGGCTGCTTTCCGAAAGACTTAAAAGAGGCTTTTATGACACCGATGAGCTTTTTGAAAGGAAGCACGGCATGTCTGCAGCGGACTTTATACGGCAGAACGGCGAGGAAAGCTTCAGAGATGAGGAATCGGCGATTGTTTTTGAGCTTTCAAAAATCGGAGGGGCTGTCATATCGGTCGGAGGCGGAACGGTTTTACGAGTTGAAAATGTTTTCGAGCTGAAAAAGAACGGCAGAATATTCTGGCTTGACAGAGACCTGTCGCTTCTTGTTACAACCTCCGACAGACCTCTTTCGAGCACAAAAGAAAAGCTCTGCGAGCTGTATACAAAGCGCCGCCCGATATATAAGGAGGCAGCCGATGTTATAATCGAGGCAAACGGCACAGCAAAGGAAGCTATGGAAAGGATTATTCTTTCATTATGAATGTGACAATTGCCCCGTCAAGGGCGATCGGTGCGGTTACGGCACCGCCGTCAAAAAGCGATTCGCACAGAAAGCTGATCTGTGCCGGTCTTTCGGACGGCGAAAGCGTGATAGACAGAATTGCTTTTTCGGAGGATATCCGCGCAACGATCGACTGCCTAAGAGCGCTTGGGACGAAAATAGACATAGATAAAAATACGGTAAAGGTTACCGGATGCGACCCGAAAAGCAATGATGCAATCGGAGTGCTCAATTGCAGGGAAAGCGGAAGCACTCTCAGGTTTTTGATTCCGGTTTGCATGCTGAGCGGCAGAAAAATCACTCTTACAGGCAGCAAAAAGCTGCTTTCAAGACCGCTTTCGGTCTATAAGGAGCTTGCAGACAGGCAGGGGCTGCTTTTTGACAGCGGCAGCTGCTTTCTTGAGGTCTGCGGACCTCTTTCGGGCGGAGATTTCGGCTTTTTGGGGAATATATCGAGCCAGTTTTTAAGCGGACTGCTTTTTGCCCTTCCGCTTGCAGAAAAAAACAGCACGGTTACGCTTTATCCGCCGGTATCGAGCAAGCCGTATATCGATATGACGGTTTCCTCTCTTGAAAAATTCGGTATTGAAATCGAAAGAAAAGGGGACGAGATCTTTAACATCTGTGGAGGGCAGAAATACCTTCCCGGAAGCTTTAGAGTTGAAGGGGATTATTCAAACGCGGCATTTCTCGATGCGCTCGGCATAATCGGCGGAGATGTAACGGTGGCCGGGCTTGACGATGGAAGTATTCAGGGCGACAGGGTATATAAAACGCTGTTTAAAAGGCTTGAAAGCGGCTTTTGCGAGATCGATCTTACAGACTGCCCGGATTTGGGACCTATTCTTTTCGTTCTTGCCGCGATGTTTGACGGGGCGAAATTCTACGGAACCGAAAGGCTGCGCATAAAGGAATCCGACAGAGTAGAGGCAATGGCAGGCGAACTCGAAAAGTGCGGAGTAAAAACCGCGGTTCTTAATGATTCGGTAACGGTTTACGGTGGGAAAATCAAGGCGCCGGCAAGTCCGATATGCGGTCACAACGACCACAGGGTTGTAATGTCGATGGCGGTGCTTTTGTCGAAGGTCGGCGGTACGATTAACGGAGCCGAGGCTGTTAAAAAGAGCTTCCCGGACTTTTTTGAGGTCATTCGGGGGCTTGGTATAGAGGTAAAGGAAATAAAGGAAAATGGAATGGATTAACAAAACGGATGTCCTCATTGTGGGTCTCGGACTGCTCGGCGGAAGCTATGCAAAAGCGCTCAAGCGGCTCGGATACCATGTCGAGGCTATCGATATAAGAAAGGAAGCTATCGATTATGCGACCGCAAACGGTATAATCGATGCCGGCTTTGACCATGTAAATCCGGAGGCTATAGGCAAAGCGGACGCGGTGATCTTTGCTCTGTATCCTGATGTCTTTTTGAAGTGGATAAGAGAAAATCAAAAACACTTTAAAAAGGGAGCATATATTACCGACGTAACCGGTGTCAAAAAGGCAATTGTATATGAAATTCAATCGTTTTTGAGGGACGATGTCGAATATATAGCCGCCCACCCGATGGCAGGCCGCGAGGTCGGAGGCGTTGAAAACAGCAACGACGCCATCTTCCGCGATGCGAACTATCTTGTGGTTCCTACGGAAAAGAATACCGAAAAGGGCATCGAATGGTGCCGCAGGCTCGGAATGATCCTCGGCTTTGCAAGGATCTCTGTTCTTACTCCGGAGGAGCACGACGAGATGATCGGGTTTGTTTCCCAACTTACGCATGTTATCTCGGTTGCGCTTATGACCTGCAAGGACAATGCGCACCTTTCTGATTATACCGGAGATTCGTTCCGCGATCTTACAAGAATCGCGAGAATTAACGACAAGCTCTGGTCCGAACTTTTCCTGATGAACAGAGAAGCGTTGCTCGATCAGATGGACATCTTTATAAGAGAGATGAACGAGTTAAGAGACATTATTGCGGCAAAGGACGAGGAAAAGCTCCGCGAGAAGCTCCGTCTTTCGTGCGCAAGAAGAGCAATTTTCGATAAAAACAAGTAAAAATAAGCAAAAAAGCAAAACAAACAGGGCAACAGTTTTTTCACAAGTGAGGTGTTAAATATGAATATGATTTTTGAAAAGAAGCTTGCAATTCCGATGGAGGTCAAGGAGATGTATCCTCTGACGGCGGAGGTAAGCAATGTGCTCGAGAAGAGAATGACCGAGATGAAGAAGATATTCGAGGGCAAGAGCGACAAGCTTGTCCTGATCATCGGTCCGTGCTCCGCAGACAGGGAGGACAGCGTTATCGACTACATTCTTCGCTTAAGAGAGGTTCAGGAGAAGGTTAAGGACAAGATTTTCATCGTTCCGAGAGTGTATACAAACAAGCCGAGAACGACCGGAGACGGATATAAGGGACTTCTTCACCAGCCCGACCCCAACGAAAAGCCTGACGTTTTCAAGGGAATTATTGAAGTCCGTCAGCTGCACATGCATGCCGTAAGCGAGACCGGCTTTGCATGCGCGGACGAGCTTTTATACCCCGAAAACTTCAAATATATTGACGATATTCTCGGATATGTGGCAATCGGAGCAAGATCTGTCGAGGATCAGCAGCACCGCCTTACCGCAAGCGGAATCGAGGTTCCGACCGGAATGAAGAACCCGACAAGCGGCGACTTTTCGGTTATGATGAATGCAATCAGAGCAGCTCAGCACAAGCACACCTTTATTTACCGCGGCTGGGAGGTTCACTCCAAAGGAAATCCGCTTGCACACTCGATTCTGCGCGGATATGTAAACAAGCACGGCGAGTCTCTTCCGAACTACCACTATGAGGATCTTGAAAGAGTCTGCGCTCTGTACGCTCAGAGCGGTCTTGAAAATCCTGGTATTGTCATCGATACAAACCATGCAAATTCCGGAAAGAATCCGTTCGAGCAGCCGAGAATTATCAGAGAGGTTCTGAATTCGTGCAAGTCGAATCCCGAAATCAAGAAGATACTCAAGGGCTTCATGATTGAAAGCTATATCGAGGACGGTTGCCAGAAGGTCGGCGAGGGCGTTTACGGAAAGTCGATTACCGACCCGTGCCTCGGCTGGGAAAAGACCGAAAGACTTATTTACGAAATAGCCGACATTATGTAAGCTAAATAAACGGCTATAGACGACAGCCGGAAATTGCCTGTGCGCTGCGGCAGGAAGGCAGGCATGACAGCAAATTTGAAAGGAAAATCAAAGGAAGATCAGATGATAAAAAAAGTGCCTGATAAAAGCGGGCTCGAGTCTGCAAGAGAGGTAATAAACGACGTCGACAAAAAAATTGCGGAGCTGTTCGAAAAAAGAATGGACGCGGTAAGAGCCGTTGCGCAATACAAGATCGAAAACGGCATTCCGATCGAGGACTCTGCAAGAGAAGAGCTGCTTATCAAAAGAAACTGCACTTATATAAAGGATGAGGCATATCTGCCGTTTTATATAAGCTATCAAAGGCATGTAATGAAGGTCTCAAAGGACTTTCAGAGGCAGCTTTCAAGCGGAATGAGAATTGCCTTTTGCGGCGAGCCGGGGGCGTTTGCCGAAAATGTTGCAAAGAGGATTTTCCCTCGGGCAAATACCGTTCCGTATCCGGATTTCAAGAGCGCCTATCGCTCGGTTGAAAACGGAGAATGCGGTCTTGCCTTTTTGCCGATCGAAAACAGCTTCAACGGAGATGTAGGCTCTGTTATGGATCTTGCCTTCTTCGGCAAGCTGTATATAAGCGGAATCTACGGCGCGGAGATCGTGCAGAATCTTCTTGCGCAAAACGGAGCAAGGCTTTCGGATATCAAAAAGGTTATAAGCCATCCGCAGGCTCTCGGTCAGTGTGCTCCGTATATCGAAAAGCACGGCTTTGAGACCGAGGAGGCTGTCAGCACGTCGAGTGCGGCAAAGCTTGTTTCGGAGCTTAAAAGAAAGGATGTTGCTGCCATTGCAAGCAAGGAGGCAGCGGAACTTTTCGGACTTTCAACTCTTGAAAGCCATATAAACGAAAGCGGATCGAACAGCACAAGATTTGCGATGTTTACTCCGCACGAAAGAAAAAGCAGCAATACCGACAGCAGCTTTGTCCTGCTGTTTACCGTACGCGACAGCGCCGGTGCACTCGGAGAGGCGATCTCGGTAATCGGTAAGCACGGATTTAACCTCCGCGCGCTGAAAAGCCGTCCCACAAAGGAGCTTGTCTGGAATTATTACTTCTACGCAGAGGGCGACGGCAACATCGAAAGCAAGGAAGGCAGGCTTATGCTTGACGAACTCGGCAAATACTGCAATACGATTAAAATCGTAGGCAGCTTTTAAGGGTTTTTGAGCTTTTAAATATTTTAATAAACAAAAATATCCGCCTGTATTTGCAGGTGGATATTTTTTTAGTGTCGTCTTTAGGCGTAGAAAAAAATCCCCCGGTTCTACCGGGGGAAGAAAAGAAGCTTCAGCGGTGAAAAAAAGGG
>CAKSER010000050.1 GCA_934447715.1 uncultured Eubacteriales bacterium
GGAACGGCTGACGGTATACCATCTGATCCGGAAGGCCGAGCGCCTTTCCGACAACCCTTACCTCGTCCTTATAAAGAAGCTTCACCGGCTCTACAAGCCCTTCGAATTTCATATCCTCCGGAAGTCCGCCGACATTGTGATGCGCCTTTACGCCGTCGCTTTCAAGAATATCCGGATATATCGTACCCTGTGCAAGAAAATCGATTCCGTCGAGCTTTCTTGCCTCCTCCTCGAACACCCTGATAAACTCCTCGCCGATTATCTTTCTCTTTCTTTCCGGCTCTTCAACTCCTGCAAGCCTGTCAAGAAAGCGGTCAACCGCGTCTACATATACAAGATTTGCATTCATCTGATTGCGGAACACCTCAACAACCTGCTCCGGCTCGCCCTTGCGCAAAAGTCCGTGATTGACATGCACACAAACAAGATTCTTGCCTATAGCTTTTATAAGAAGCGCTGCGACGACCGACGAATCAACTCCGCCGGAAAGAGCAAGAAGAACCTTCTTATCACCGACCTGAGTTCTTACCTCTTCAATCTTTTCGTCAATAAATGCATTTGCAAGCTCCGACGTATTGATTCTCTTCATATCCGCCGGACGAACGTCCATTACCATAAATAAATCCTCCGTAATTTTTTCTGTTGTAATGTTTTCTCTGCCGAAATTAAACATCAAGCCGTACCCGTTAAGGATACGGCTTTTATATTTACTTTTTAAAGGTTTTCGCTTAAATATTTAAGCAGATACATCTGATCGAAATCAAATCTTCCGTCCTTGTCAACAAAAATGTCGATAGAAACAACGGCTCCTGCTTCGTTTGCGGCTCTTACATAGTCAAGCATGTATTCCTTTGTGTGCTTGAGTCCCTTTACGCACCATGTCGGCCACAGGTTGCCCCACGGATTTCCGCCGAGAGGAGCAAGACGGTGCGCCTGAGCGCCCTCTACATATCTGCTTTCCGGAACCTCGACAAAGTCAATAAACTCTCCGCAGGTAAAGTCCTCGCCGATATAGTTTTTGTGAAAGTCGGGACGGGAGCCTCCGTTCATTGCGACAATCGCATCCGGATTACCCTTCTTTGCAGCCTTGGAATAAAGCTCGAGAAGCTCATCCGTATAACCTAAAACGTCCTTGTAGCAGCCGTCAATCCACCAGCCCTTGACCTTGCTGCCGTATCTTACGGCATATTCCTCAAGAACCGATGCCCACTTGGAAACGAAATCATAATGAACCTTCTTGTCGGCGTTGTAGTATTCGTCGCCCCAGAAGTTGACATTTACGGCGTCATATCTTTCGTCCTTTCTTGACGGGCCGTCTCCGGTAAAATAAAGATACAGATCTATATCATATTTTTCAAGCTCGTCGGCAAGCTCCATAATAACATCCCTTGTCGCACACCACTCGCCCGGCTTGGATCCGGCTATCTTATCAAATGTTGCGTTCGGAGCGATCATATAGGGTGTGCACTGCATTGTTGTAATAGAGTAATACTTTGCACCAACCTCATGAAGCTGCTTTGCGATAAGCTCAACGTCGATACCGTTGACACGCTCGTTCCAATCGCATTTTCCGTCACAGAGATAATGGTTGAATACTCCCCATTTTCTCTCATACATACGGTCTGTTCCCTTGCTCATAGTCAAAACCAATCCTTACTTTTATATTACATATTTTACATAGCGCATTCACGCAGATAACAGTATAAAATATATTTACATATTTTTCAATAGTTTTTTCGCTTTTTATTGAAAAAAGAAAATCTTTATGCTATAGTATAGTACAACGCGTTACTAATGCAGAATATTAACTTCCGTTTTTAAAGGAGACACTATAATGGATAAGGTAAAAATAGCGTTCATCGGCTTCGGAGCAAGAGGCGACTGCCTTATGAAGATGATGCTTGAGGCAATGGCAAAGGACATTGAAATTGTCGGAGTCTGCGATGAATATGAGGACCGTGCTCAGGCAGCAAAGAAGATGGTCGAGGAAATTGCCGGAAACACACCGGTTGTAACAACCGACTACAGAAGACTGCTCGAGATGAAGGAGGTCGATGCCGTTGTATCCCCCTCTGCGTGGGATGCACATGTTCAGATCGCTGTAGACTCGATGCTTGCAGGCAAATATGTTGCAACCGAGGTCGGCGGAGCATACTCGATCGATCAGTGCTGGCAGCTCGTACATACATACGAAAAGACCGGCGTGCCGATGATGCTTCTCGAAAACTGCTGCTACGGCAAAAACGAGCTTACGGTTTATAACATGATAAAGAAGGGGCTTTTCGGCGAGGTAGTTCACTGCGAGGGCGGCTACAGACACGATCTGCGCGACGAGATTGCGCTCGGCGAGGAAAACAGACATTACCGCCTGCAGAACTTCATGAACAGAAACGGAGAGCTTTATCCGACACACGAGCTCGGACCGATTGCAAAGGCAATCAATATCAACCGCGGAAACCGTATGCTTTACCTCACATCGATGGCATCAAAGGCATGCGGCGTAAACGACTGGATAAAGAAAAACCGCGGCGAGGATTTTCCGCGCGCAAACTATCCCTTTGCAATGGGAGACATTGTAACAACAATGATCAAGTGCGCACACGGAGAAACAATCACGCTGACACACGACACATCGCTTCCGAGAGCATATTCGAGAGGAAATCTTATTCAGGGAACAAACGCAATTTGGTCGGAGGACAAGAACGGAATCGTCCTTGATAAGGTTCCCGCAGTTCCCGGATTTGAAAAGGAATGGCAGAAGATCGACGAGTTCTACGACGAATATATGCATCCGCTGTGGAAGGAATATGTAAAGAACGGCGTAGTTCAGGGACATGACGGAATCGACTTCCTTTCGATGAGCGGATTTATCGAGGCGGTAAAGAACCACACCCAGACACCGATCGACGTATACGATGCAGCATCCTGGATGGCAATAACAACCCTTTCGGAGGATTCGGTTGCAATGGGCAGCATGCCGGTTGCAATTCCGGACTTTACAAACGGAAAATGGGTAAAGAACAGACCGATCACAAGAGGAAAGTACTGCCTCGACGACATCTGCGACGAGTTCTTTAACTGATAACTCTTTAAAACACAAACAGAGACCTAAGCTCCGGGGCAATTCCCGGAAATACGGTCTCTGTTTTTTCTTATTCATTTAAAAATCGGCAAGCCGGAAGCCGTCACTCTTCTTCGGTACGGATCGTAAAATCGCTTGGAAGATTAAAAATTTGCTTTTTTAAGAAGATCGGGTAGAAGTATTCGTCCTTCAATCTGTCAAACTCAAGCCATTCGAATATATGCGTATGCTTGCCCTCTGTCAGTGTGAAGCTGCTGCCTCTTTTAAGTAAATCTGTATTTGAGATATCCATCAAAAAATAAATACATAGCTCGTGATAGCGAATGCCGTCCGCATCTTCGGTAAAAAATGCCTGATTGAGCCACAATGGGCGAGCAATCTTCAACGTCACGCCAAGCTCTTCCGAAACTTCCCGTACCACCGCCTGCTCCGCTGTTTCTCCGATTTTAACTCTCCCACCCGGAAGATAAAAATACGGCGAACGCTCATCCTTCATCGCAAGAATCCTGTTTTCCGAAATTATCATTGCGCACACTCTGTAATTAAACCTTTGGTTCTCCAAATTAAACGAAATATCCATACACTATCCTCAAATCATGGTTTTTTGCTTTGCAGATCGTTCAGCAATGCCGTGCATCCGTCGTAAATATCCCGGTACGCAACATCAAAGCGCTCGGAGTACCATGGATCGGCAACATCTCCTCCTCTTGCGGTGTAGTCCATCAGCTTGTGCACCTTGTTTTCAGGATCGCCGCCGAAAATCCGGAGCATATTCCGGATATTGGCACTGTCCATGCCGATAAACAGATCGTATTTTTCATAGTCGCTTTTTTTCAGCTGCACCGCACACTTGCCGCCGCAGGACAAGCCGTGCTTTGCAAGCTCCGCCTTTGCAGGAGGGTATACCGGATTTCCGATGCCGTTCCATATCTCCTCGGTGCTTGTGGCAGAGGAAGCGACAAAAAAGCGATCTTTAACACCTCGCTTTTTTGCAAGATCCGAAAAAATAAACTCCGCCATCGGACTGCGGCAGATGTTGCCGTGGCAGACGAACATAATTTTTATCATAACCAAGTCTCAAACAGGCGCATGCCGAACAAGCAGAAAAATCCGCAATAAAGCGGTATATTTTACCCCTTTCAGCCCACAGCCGTTTTTTTCATAATTTTATATATTACCACCTTTTATTGTATACTATTTTTCCGCAAATCGCAAGTACAAAAAATGACGGTCATTAACCGAGTTTTCTCCCTCCGATTTTAAAAAATCATCCCTCCCCTTTTTTTACACATTTTTTATGTTATTGACACTTTTTGCAAAGCATGGTATACTTATCTGCAGGTAAGCATCGATTACCTGTTAAAAAACATCGGACTTCGACAAATTCCGACATTGCCGTGCCTGAATAATATACGGCAAGCAGATAGCCAAACAAATAATTACGAAGCATTGTATTAACATAAAGAAGAAAAAGCCTGCGGAAATTGCCTTTTGCAAGCTATCCGCCGTGCGGCTGCGGCGATAAATCAGCCGGAAACTGCCTGATTTGAGGTATGCTGATGAATATAAAAGAAACTGTTGCAAAAAATATATTCGAGCTCAGGACATTAAACAACATGACTCAGCTCGAGCTCGGGGAAAAGCTGAACTATTCCGACAAGACGATATCGAAATGGGAAAGAGCCGAGTCGGTGCCGGACATTGAGGTCCTTTACAAGATGTCAAAGCTGTTTTCGGTGCCGCTTGACTTTTTTGTAAGGGAGGACAACATCTCAAACGCGATTTCCGAGGAGAAAAAGAAGGAAACGCAGTATAACCACCGCGCAATCCAGTATGTATCCGAGGGGCTTGCGATTTTCATCGCGCTGTTTGCATTTGTTATCACCTCTCTTGTTTCCCCGAAATCGAGATTCCAGTGGCTGTATTTTGTCTACACCCTGCCGATCGTCCTGATTATAAAGCTGGTCTTCAATTCGATATGGTTCAATCCGCGCAGGAATTACTATATCGTCTCCGCTTTGATGTGGTCTATCCTCTGCGCAATTCAGATTTCGTTCTGGTATTTCAAAAAGAACATACTGCTTATATATGTCCTCGGTGTTGCCGGTCAGATAATCATCTTTATCTTTTCGCTCATCAAAAAGCCGAAGACATAAGAGTATTTTGCTTTGGCTTTCGAATATTAAATCCGATCTGCTACCCCAAATCCGCCGAAAAACGGCGGATTTTTTATCTCTACGATTCGTAGGGTCGGCAATAGAGTGCTCTACTGCCGGTATACCGAAGAAATAGAGCCGCTTCTCGGTGCGGTAGAAACACTTTTTTAAGAATGTATGCTATACTTTTTTCAGCTTTGACAGGCTCGATGGGAGGGGTTTCAGATTAACATCATGTATTGCGGAGATTCCGGGATAGAGGACGGAATTTTCCTTTCGGCGCTTTCCGTATGCAAAAATGCCGGCTGTAAAGGTACCGCCTGCATAGATGCAGACGGAAACAATGCAAACTGCAATAACGCAGATGAAAACGGTGAAAAGATCGATTTTTATATTCTGACGGCAAGCTATGGAAAATATACCGCAATCGGCGAGGATTTTCAAAAAAAACTGCAGTCCGCAATCGGCCCCTGCGGCTCTGTAACCGTTCTTGATATCAGCCGATGCTTTTTAAGCTATCTGCCGAAGGCAAACCTTTCAACACGCTTTACACCGCTTTGCATGCTGCGGCTGTTTGCGGATCAGATTCCAAAAATACCGAACAGGGTTTTATATCTTGACGCTGATGTCCTGTGCAGAAAAAGCCTTGACGAGCTTTACTTTGCCGATCTTGACGATCTCGATTTCCTTGCGGTTCCGGACAGGTACGGGAAGTGGTTTTTCGGCAATATTCTAAAGCACGACTACCTCAACTCCGGCGTACTGCTTTTAAACATGGAGAAAATACGTAAGGATCGTCTTTTTGAAAGATGCAGAGAGCTGTGCGCAAAAGAAAAAATGTTCATGCCGGATCAGACCGCGCTTAATAAGCTCGGCAAAAAAGGAAAGCTCAAAAGGAAATATAACGAGCAGGGCAAAATCAAAAATGATACCGTTTTAAAGCATTTTACAACCTATTTCAGATTTTTCCCGTATTTTAAGGCCGTAACGATCAAGCCGTGGCAAGAAGAGCTCCATACAAAGCTGAAAATTTATGAATTTGATGATATTATCGACCGTTTAAAGGAGAACAGTAAATGAACAAGCAAGTCCCGATATTTTTTTCAGTAGACGACAATTATGCGCCGTTTTTGGCTGTTGCGCTCAATTCGGCAATCAAAAACGCAGATAAAACAAGAAAATACCAGGCAAATATCCTCTACAAGGATCTAAACAAGCAGAACATTTCAAAAATCAAGGCGCTCGAAACAGACAATTTCAGCATAAACATGTTCCCGATGGAAAACAGCTTTCAGATGCTTGACGACAGGATGAGCAACCGCCTGCGCTGCGATTTCTTTACCCTGACTATCTTTTTCAGGCTGTTTATCCCGGATCTGTTTTCGCAGTACGACAAGGGAATGTATATCGACTGCGACGTCGCTTTAACCGAGGATATCGGCAAGCTTTTTGATATTGACCTCGGGGATAACTTAATCGGCGCGTGCCGCGACCTGTCGATTGCCGACATTCCTCCGCTTGTTGCATATACGGAAAACGCAGTGGGAATAAAGCGCGGCGAGTATGTAAACTCCGGCGTACTGCTTATGAATCTTAAAAAGATGAGAGAGCTTAAGTTTGAGGAGCATTTTCTTAATCTGCACAAGACCTATCAGTTCGAAAATCTTGCTCCCGATCAGGACTACCTTAATGCGATCTGCAGCGGAAAGATTCTCTATCTTGAAAACGAATGGAACACGATGCCGAACAAGGCAAGACCCGTTTCGAAAAGCCCGAGGCTGATTCACTATAATCTGTTTGAAAAGCCATGGTGCTACGACGGCATTCAGTATGAGGACGTGTTCTGGAGCTATGCAGAGGACAGCGGATTTATTGATGAAATAAGGGCGTATAAGGCAGCCTACTCCGACGAAAAAAAGGAATCCGACCGAAAGTGCCTTGAGCTTATGGTAAAGAAAAGCACGGAAATTCCGGATCTGGATGTTACATTTAAAAAAATGAGCGAAAAGGGAGTGAAAATCAGATTATGATAGTCGGCGGCGACCGCGATGCCGTAATATCGAACATTCAAAGATGTGCGGAGAGCGGCGATTTTAACTGCAAGGTCGAAACAAACGACCCGGTTCTGACAAGCGAGCAGGATCGGGATATTATAAATCAGTATCTTGAAAATCAAAGCAGCTTCAACTTTCATGCAAAAACCTGCCTTGCCATGGCTGTAACCGACATCGTGACAAAAAAAATCAACAGGAACACCGAGGTGGTCGGTCTTGAAAAGCTTCCGAGCGACATTATGGGAATGATGATTACAAGCAATCACTTCGGACCGCTCGAAAATACGGTGATCAGATATTTTTCGAGCAGGTATCTGCATAAAAAGCTGTCGGTCATATGTCAGACCTCAAATTATGCAATGACCGGCTTTATCGGATTTTTTATGAATTATGCCAGAACCATTCCGATCTCGACAAATCCGAGATATCTTGCAAGGAACTTCCCTGCTATTCTGAAGGAAAAAATCATCGACAAAAACGAATGCGTGCTGATTTATCCGGAGCAGGAGATGTGGTTCAACTACAAAAAGCCGAGACCTCCGAAAAACGGGGCATACTTCTATTCGGCAAAGCTTAATTTTCCGATTCTTTCCTGCTTTGTCGAAATGATAGATAAAAACGAGCCGGAAAACGACGAATTCAACAAGGTCGACTACCGTCTCCATGTGCTCGGCGTTCTGTATCCCGACAAAAATAAAACGACATCCGAAAACATCGAGGAGCTTGCAAAAAAGGATTATGACATGAAAAGAGCCTGCTATGAAACGGTTTACGGCAAGCCTCTTGACTATACCTTTTCACCAAGCGATATCGCAGGCTATAAAAAGGGCTTATGAAAAAGGGCAAAGTAAGGTATTACTCGGACTTTACCGACGATTTTGAGGAAACGAAAAATCAGGATTTTTCCCTGCCGGACGATTACAGGTGGATAAAAACCGGATTTTTTGACAGACTCGCCTCCTGTCTTGTTTACGGCATTGCCGTCTTTCTTTCGTTTTTTTACTGCAAGCTTGTGCTTCGGATGAAAATAATTAAATGTGCAGACACCTCAAAACTGAAAAACGGGTGCTTTGTATACTCAAACCACACACAGCCGGTCGGGGATGTTTTCATCCCGGCATTCTGCATGTTTCCGAAAAGAATATATACAATAGTCAGCCCGTCAAACTACGGCATACCGGTTATCGGAAAGCTTCTTCCGTATCTCGGCGCCCTGCCTATACCAAACAGCTTTTCAAAGCTGAAGGAGCTTAATCTTGCAATCGAAGAAAGGCTGAAGGAGGGGCATCCGGTTATCGTATTTCCGGAAGCTCATGTCTGGCAGTATTATAAGGACATAAGACCGTTTCCTTCAACCTCGTTTACATATCCCGTAAGCTACAACGTTCCGGCATTGTGCATGACGGTCACATATAAAAAAACGAGATTTTTTAAAAGGCCGAAAATGCTTGTCTATCTTGACGGTCCGTATTATGCGGAGGGGGAGACAAAAAAGGACAGGATCTTGAATCTGCATAACAGGATTTTTTCAAAGATGACCGAAAGAAGCTCCTTAAGCGACTGTTCGTATATAGAATATATTAAAAAAGAGCCGGGAAAAAGTGAGTGAAAGCCGCACATTCCCCCAAAAGTGCAGAAAAAAACAGAGCAGACCAAGGTCTGCTCTGTTTTTGCTATCTGAGTGACAAGACTTGAACTTGCGGCCTCTACCACCCCAAGGTAGCGCGCTACCAGCTGCGCCACACCCAGATGCGTCGGATACCCGACTACGATTAGGTATTATACCATAAGACGTTTTATTAGTCAAGAGCTACAGCCAAAAAAATATTCAAAAAAAGTGTAGGAATGTCAATGATAGGTGACAGTGACTCCAAAAAATATAAAGAAACTATATTATGATTTTTAGCCAAGGA
>CAKSER010000051.1 GCA_934447715.1 uncultured Eubacteriales bacterium
TGTGGTTATTATCATTATATCACTTTTGGAGTCTATTTTCTTTTTTATTTGTCACCTATCAATTGTATCATAACATATTTTTGTCCGAGGAAGCATATATTACCCAAAAAAATGTACGCATTTACAATAGATTTATCAGTTGTTAACGAAAAATCCATTGTAATAAGCAAAAAAAGAATATAAAATATATATGTATAGCTTATATAGTGACAAAATAGTGCTTAATATACAAAAACTCAAAAAGGAGTATTTCACTTTAATGACCCGGTCTGTAATCAGAAAAACAATTTTATATACAATTGTATATACGGTTTCGGCACTTCTTTTGATTATGTGTCTTTCTGCATGCGACAAAAAGGAAAGCAGCAAAGAAAAAAAAGAAGTTCCGGAAAGTATTGCCGACATTGGTGATTCCGTATACTTCTGTGAGGACAACTCGCTTTTCAAATTCGACAAGGCATCCGGCGGCGCAAGCAGGATATACACTGCATCTAATGCAAAGGCCGACAGTCTGTCGCTTATTTTGGAAAAGAACGGGCTTATTTATTTATCCTGCTGTCTTGACGATGCAACCGAGGTTATCGGATTTAACCTGAAATCCGGAGAAGCAGAAAAACTGATTAGTTTTGACGGATGCTCCGACGTGTTTATTTTAGACGGATATGCATATTACATAAGAAAGGTCATTGAGGAAAGCGATACCGATTCTGACAGTGGGCTGTACAGAATGTATCTCTGCCGCAGCCAGTTAAGCTCCGGCACCGAAAGCCGCCTTTCAAGCTGCCGCGACAGCGAGTCAATCGTGTCCGCAAGCGAGAGCATTCTGCTTTTAAAATCCGGAAGCAAGCTTTCTGCCTTTGACACCGAAACAAACAAAAAGAAGACTATATTCAGCCTCGAGGACAGAGGCTATACCGAATATCTTTCGGATATAAAATCGATTAACGGTAAGGCGTTTTTCCTTTGCGGATCGAACAAAACAAAGTCCTCCGAATACTCCGGAAAGGTATATAAGCTTCCGTATCTTGTCTGCCTCGATCTTAAAACCGGCAGCTCAAAAAAGCTTATTTCAACCCCGGTCTATTCGTTCTGCCTTTCGGAAAGCAGACTGTACTATGTTCCGTTCGAGCTTCGCACGCTGTATATACCGTCGAATTACAAATACAATCAGAAATCGATAATGGAAACCGTATCCGACAACACGCTTTATTCGGTAAATTACGACGGAAGCGATGTGCAGAGCGAGCTTTCAAATATCAATGTTGAATTTTCGGATGAATTCACCGTTATCGAAAGCAGCTTTTACGGCAAGATAAACGAAGCCGATGATTCAACTCACAAGTTCGTCGGTCCGGTTTTCATCTCCTGGAATCTTGTAAGCAAGGAATTCATAAAATCGCGCAGCCTCGGCAGCTAAGCGAGCATCAAAAGCCCCAGGTCAGAGCTGATTCGGATCTATACGGCAAAGAGCCGGTGCCGGATGCCTTCCCTTTGAGCAGCAGGCAGCACAAAAGCCGGGAATATCAAAATATTCGTTAAATTCAAGGACTTCGTTAAACGCGAGGTCCTTTTTTTTATCTGCTATCCGATTTATTTTGCGAATTCCTATGATTTTTGCCGCCTCCGGCTTTATTTCGGCAATTACTTCGGATTTTTTTTCACCTTCTCCGAAGTGCAGAAGGAAACTGTTTAGCGGCAGCTTCATTCCGTATCCGAGCGCCTTTATAAAGCTCTCCTTCAACGTCCAGATGCGAAAGAACAGCAGATTTCTTTTTTCGGGATCCGCCTCCATTAAAAGCAGATCGTATTCCTCAGAACAGAAAAATCTCTTTGCCAGATCAAGCTTTGCCTGTCCTATCTCTTCTATATCACATCCTATCTCGCAGTCGGAAAAGGCAGCGAGTGCAACGGTGCCGGAGTGCGAAATGTTGAAGTAAACACCCGGCAGATCGCAGAAAACAGGCTTCCCGTTTGCCGTATGGCTGTATTTCATCTTTTTTTCGCTTTTCCCGATTTCCGAAAGGAAATTGCTCATAAGAATCCCGGCTCCGAGGCTCAGATTTTTATCGCTGCGCAGCTTAAGCGATTCGGTTTTCTTTTTTCTGTATTCCGACATTCTGTCAAGATGCTTTAAAAAAACATCGTCGTCATTTAAAAATGCCGTATCAATATATGACAGCTGTATCATTTTCCCCCGACATCGAATGCGCTTCGGCAGGGCTCCCCATGCTGAGGCTGTCCGTGCAAAAGCGCATTCTCTTTCGATTTAGTTGAATTTTACATTAATCTCAGACTTCTGCCGCTTGCCGGTTCAGGCAAGAACAATGCAGTCGTATCTGATTGCCTTGCCCTTCATCGAAAAGCTCGGCTTTTTATCCCCGAGATACGGTCCCTTAAGCGGCCGCTTGATTACGATCTTGTGCGGCTTTGCTTCGATTGCGGCGCAGAGAAGCTCTTCTCCGTCGCTGCAGGGTGCCTCGAGAAGATGCAGAACCTGGAATTTTTTCTTTGCAAGAGAGGACTTTTCCTTTTCCGGAAACATCGGGTCGAGATATATCACATCCGGACTTTTTTCAAGCCGCTTAAGCGCCTCGATGCTGTCCTCTTCAAGAAGCTCCATCCTTGAAATTACGTCCTTTAGCTCCTCGCTTTTTTCTGCCTGCCTCATTGCATCTCTTAAAAGCGCTGCAATAAACGGATTCCTTTCATACAGCTTTACATCAAAGCCTGCCGCCGCAAGCATAAGCGAGTCCTCCCCGAAGCCTGCCGTGGCATCGAGTGCAAGCGGCGCTCCGTCCTTGTTTTTAATTCTTGACGCGCGTACAAGCAGCTCGGATGAAAGATTTTCTTTCTTGAGTCTTTTAAGCATCCTGCTAAGGTCGCATGTAAGAACCTGACCGCAACCCTCAAGACTCAATCTATCAAGGGAGACACGGAATACAAGCGGCATTCCCTCTGCCTCGGATTCGTTTTTAACAATCCTTGCGCCTGTCTTTTCGGAAAGAAGCTCTATTTCGCGCGTAACCTCTTCCCTTTCGCACAGGATAACCGTGTTTGCCATTCGGTTTTTTCCCCTTGCCCCTTGTTTTTATCGGCTCAGGCCGAGACTGCCCGATCGGTTCAGAGCCGTCTGCCGATTATTCCTTACTCTTTTTCTATTGCCGCAGGCTGACGATTGATTTTTGCAATGTCCTCTGCTGCAAACTTCGGATTTCTGTCGTAATCGTAAAGGCCGTTTTTCTCCTGCTCTACATCATAAAGCTGTGTATAGCAGAAGCCCATTATATACGGATGGTTTAAAAGCGCCGCGGTAAGTCCGCTGTACCGCTCGAAGAATTCCTTTTCCGACTCCGGAGCCTGTCCGTAGCCCCAAGAGCTTCTGTCATCTGCTGCAGCCCACTTGATTCCGCCGTATTCGCTTATAAACACCGGCAGCCCCTTTGTATACCGCTGTCTTTCCGGATATGTCTCTATTTTTGTGCTGTCCTGCGGAAAATCCTTATAGTGGCTTTCGAATTCCTTTACATCCTGGCAGTAGTCATGAAGGTCATAGATATCGGTTAAAACATGGTAGTTACCGGAGGTATCGATACAGGGTCTTGTCGGATCTGCTGCCTTTGTTACCTTATAAATGCTTTCAACAATCCGGTTATCCTGGCGTCTGCCCTTATAGTCGAAGGTCTCATTAAGCGGACACCAGCCGATTATCGACGGGTGGTTGAAATCGCGCTCAAGCGCCTCAAGCCACTCCGGAAGATAGCTTAAAAATGCATCCGGCTCCGAAATGTCAAGACTCCAGTTTGCGTGCTCGCCCCAGACAAGATAGCCCTCCTTGTCGCAGTGATAAAGGAAGCGCGGCTCGAAAATCTTCTGATGCAGCCTTGCTCCGTTAAAACCGAGCTCCATCGAGAGCTTTATATCCTTTACAAGGTCGTCCTCGGTCGGTGCAGTATAGATTCCGTCTCTGTAGTAGCCCTGATCAAGCACGGTGCGCAAAAAGACCGACTTGCCGTTTAAAAGGAATCTGTATCCGTCTATTTTAACCTGGCGCATTCCGGCATAGCTTTTTATTTTGTCGTCACCGAACTCGATGACAATATCGTAAAGTCTGCCGCAGCCTGCTTCCCAAAGATGGAGCTCGCTAAGATTAAGCGCGAGCAGATTTCCGTCTCCGCTTACCTCCTTTGAAACGCTTCCGCACTCAACGCCCTCATAATATGCGGTGAGCTTAAGCTCTGCCTTTCCGCTTACGCTGCACTCAACATCGAAGCACTGTCTTTCGATATTCGGAAAATACTTTATGCTCTTTACATGATTTTCCGGGACAAACTCGAGCCATACGGTCTGCCATATTCCGGTTGTTCTTGTATAGGAGCAGCCGCCCGAATAGTAGAACGGGCACTGCTTCCCCGCAGCCTGCTTCCCGTCCCTCAGCTCATCCTCGGCATAAACGGTTATAACATTTTCTCCCAAAGCGACAAACTCGGTTATATCGAAGGAAAAGCTTGCATATCCGCCTATATGGCTTCCTGCCTCCCTGCCGTTTACAAATACCCTGCTCTTAAAGTCGACGGCACCGAAATGGATAACCGTTCTTCCCTTCAACTGCTCCTTGCTTAAGCTTACGCTTCTTCTGTACCATACGGCATTCATGAAGTCCTTATATTCAATTCCGCTCAGCTTGCTTTCCGGGCAGAAGGGAACATTTATTCTCTTATCAAAGCATTTTTCGGTTTCCTTGTCGGAAAGAAACATTCTTCTGTCAAATCCGCTCTTTCCGAAGTCAAAGGCAAACAGCCATTCTCCGTTCAGATTGAGCCAGTTTTCCCTTTCCATCTGAGGATTGGGGTGTTCGGGTCGATACATAATTCAGCCCTCCGTTTCAAATTTTTTTCATACTATCATATACTTTTTGAAATTGCAATAGAAAAGCCAAAAAAAACTCAAAAGATTTTTGCCGTCCGAAACGGAGATAAAAACGGCAAAATCACCGTGCACTTCACCGTGCGGTTTTTAAATAAGGTTTTTAATTTTTAAACAAAAAGAAAAAGGCCTGCCGAAGTGTTACGGCAAGCCCGAATGGAGACGAGGGGAGTCGAACCCCTGTCCGAAGATCCGAACGAAAGACTTTCTACGGGTGTAGTCTTCTCCTGTTCTCCCGACGCCGGAAAAAAAGACGAGCCCCGGCGGCGGCAGCGCTTTAATGCATGACCGTTACAAGCACGAAATCTCGGTTCACGTTCACCGCTGTGTGACGCCCTGTCCTATACCGCGGTACTTACAGGCAGGACGGCTGCCATAGGTTAGGCAGCAATAAGATTTTCGTTATTAGCGTTTAAAAATTTAATTTGGAACAGTTTAAAGAGATTATCCCGGCTCTACCCGCTTATCTGGCTTCTTGATCCCCGTCGAAACCATTACGTCCCCGAAATACTATACGAAAATCTATATTTTTATGTTTTGAAAATCCTGCGGCGTTCAGTCGAGATCGTATCCCCTCGTACCGCTTTTCATTGCTCTTTCGATATCTCTGCCTGCCTCTTTTTCTGCTGCGGCATCACGCTTATCATACAGTTTTTTACCTCTGCAAAGCCCGATTTCGACCTTTACATGCGAACCCGAAAAATAAAGCGACAGCGGCACAAGCGTATAGCCCTTTTTCGTAAGGCTCTCATACAGCTTTCGAATTTCCTTTTTATGCATGAGCAATTTCTTAGGTCTTAACGGCTCGCGGTTAAAAATGTTCCCCTGCTCATACGGGCTTATATGAATTCCGTACGCAAAGAGCTCTCCGTTTTCGATCTTGCAAAAGGAGTCCTTCAGGTTAACTGCTCCTTTTCTTACCGATTTTACCTCGCATCCGAACAGCTGGATTCCCGTCTCATATTTTTCGTCAACGAAATAATCGTGATATGCTTTTTTGTTCTGTGCAGCAATCCTGCCACCCTTTGAATCGCCTTTTTTCCCGTTCTGCGGCACAGGATCACTTCCTTTCCGAAAAAAGCACGGCTTTTATATTCCGCCTTTTCTTTTCTTACCTTCAAGAGCATAAGAAGTATATCACATTTTTATCTCCAAGTCAAGTGTTCGCTTAGACTGAGACTAATGGCTTGTCGGCTTTTTTGCCCGGTTTCCCTCACATTTCCTTTCGTTTCCTCCTTTTCGTTTTCTTTTGCTCCTTTTTACTCTTTTTTTCCTCTCTGCAGCCGGCAATTTAATAAAAATCTGTTGTTTTTTTTTCTTTTCTATGTTATACTGCAATGAATGCATGGTAATTGAGGTGAAAAAATGCTTGAAAATCTGAACGGCGCTTCGCTTGCCTATCTCGGCGACGCTGTGCTTGAGCTGATGACAAGAGAATATCTGCTCAAAAGCGGAAAGACAAATGTCGGAGAGCTTAACCACATGGCTTTGAATTTTGTCCGTGCAACCGTTCAAAGCGATGCCCTTTCGAGGATTTTGCCGCTTTTAAGCGAAGAGGAAACAGAAATGTACAAGCGCGGCAGGAACACGCACGGTCTTGCCATTCCGAAATCCGCAACAGCCGGTCAGTACAGAAGGGCGACCGGGCTTGAGGCGCTTTTCGCACACCTTTACCTCACAAACCAAAAGGAACGTATGGACGAGCTTTTTGACAAGGGCTTCATTTCTATAGACGACGGTGCAGATAACGATGCCGCAAAAGAAACGGAAAAATGATTTTATCTGCAAAGAAAAGGAGATCGGTTGAATGAAACATAAAAGAATAAAATTCCTGACGTTTTTTATCTGCGCAATACTTCTGATCCAGTCGCTTGCGCTTTATCCGTTTGCCGCAAGCAGCAATCCGCTGCTTCTTGTCATGGGCGATTCGATTTCCACAGGCTACGGTCTGTCCGACTACAACACAAGCGCCCAGCCGCGCTCTAAGAACTCATTTGCCGCCCTGCTTACAAACAAGCTCGGATACAGCCTGACAAACGGCGCAAAGGACGGTCAGACGACAGCCGGACTGCTTTCCGCCGCAAAGGAGTCGCAGTACACCTCGGTAATCAAATCCGCGGATACAATTGTTATATGCATAGGCGCAAACGATCTGCAGAACGTATTTGAGCCGATCATGGGTGCTGTAAGCGAAAGCACGCTTACAGAATTCATGTCAAGCTACAAATCAAGGCTCAACACCGCAGTTGACACGGCGGCAGCAAATATAGAAGCGCTTGTAAAATACATCAAAACCAACAATTCAAAGGCAAAGATCGTAATCCAGACCCTGTATAACCCCTTTGAATTCTTCAAATTCGAGCTTGCAGACGGAAAGCAGGCAAACGATGTGGCTCGCGAGGCAATCGAGCAGCTCAATGCAAAAATAAGGAAAACCGCGACCTCGAACAAGATCATCCTTTGCGATGTCTATGAGGCGTTCAACAAAAATCCGGATGCTTCATGGCTCAAGACCTCCTGCAAGAGCAGAGATGAGCTTCTTTCGGGAAAGGCGTCGTTTGACATTCACCCGACAGCAGCCGGTCACAAGCAGATATTCAACCTGATCTACAGCGCTCTCGGCGTAAACAAGGCGCTGTATGAGTTTACCGGCTTTAAGGTCATAAGCGATATCAAGATTGCATACGGTGTGGCAAAGGAGGACATTCCGCTGCCGAAAACCGTAACGGTTGTCACAACAAGAGGAGAAATTGAGCTTGAGGTCGGAAGCTGGGATCTTTCAAAATACGATCCGTCCAAGACCTCCTCGCAGGAGATCGAAATCACCGCAAAATTCAAGCTTCCGGCATATGTTTTAAACGATCAGGGCATTGATACGGTTGCAACCGCAAAGCTGGTTGTCGCTTCCGCTCCGAGCATCAAAAAGATCATCGAGCCCACGGCAATCACCGGTATTACCTGCGGAACGGCACTCGACTATATCGGTCTGCCGCAGAAGGTTACGATCATCGCAGGAGAAAGCAACAACGAATATCAGGCGGACGTCGTCTGGAACACCTCCGGATACGATCCTACAAGAGTAGACGCATACAAGATAAGCATCCCGGGAACAATTACCCTCCCAGAGGGAATAAGCAACGAAAACGAGCTTCCGCTGACGGTATCGGTTCTCCTTTCGGTAGATCCGGCTCCGGTAAAGGATGACACAACCGCTCCTGTAACAACCCCGAATAAGACAACCGATCCGGACGATACAAGCACCCCTATAGACAGCACCTCAAATACCGCGCCTATAAAAAAGAACAAAACGAGCGTCGGAAAGGTGATCTTCTGGATACTGTTCATCCCGATTCTTCTGTTTGTTATCTGGATAATTATTGTAAGAATAATCAAGGAAAAGCGCCGCAAGGAGCGTGCGCGCCGCAGAGCGGCACAGATGGCTCGCCGCAGGCAGCTTGCAAGACAGCAGCAAAACGACATTAATGCCGATCAGCAATATTACGATCAGTCATCCGGTCAGTATTATGACCAGTCCGAGCAGTACTACGATCAGCAGCCGGAGCAGTACTACGGTCAGCCGTCAGATCAGTACTACGCAAATCCGCCGCGTCACAGTCAGTCTGCACAGCAGTACTATGAAGGCGAAAACGCACAGTACCAAAACGAAAGCGATCCGTATTCATCAGGACAAGCCGGTCAGTACGATCAGTATGGTCAGCACGGTCAGCAACAAAGCGGAGACGGCTCATCCGACTATCCTACGGTTGACAAAAACTCTTTTTACAGAAGATAACCGTACTGCATTTAAATACAGATATACAGGATAAAAGTATAAAACGATAAAAGGAAAAGAATAAAATGAAGCTCTTAAAAAGAATCGCCTCTGCATTTATTGTCGCATTATCGTTAGCTCTCCTTCTCTGCTCCTGCTCAAAAAAGGAGGAACAAAACTATACCGGAATAACCTCCGAATACTGGCTTCCGACCTCATATGTAAGAAGAACCGCAGGTGGTGAGGAGGAATGCTCGATTCAGTATTCCTATGACAAAGACGGAATGTTCTCCTATGCCGGCTGCCACATGGGAAAGGATGTGCTTGATTCAAAAGTCAAGACAACCTATGAC
>CAKSER010000052.1 GCA_934447715.1 uncultured Eubacteriales bacterium
CCTTTTTTTCACCGCTGAAGCTTCTTTTCTTCCCCCGGTAGAACCGGGGGATTTTTTTCTACGCCTAAAGACGACATTAAAACCCGAAAGGCCTGTATTTCAAGACCTTTCGGGTTCTGCGGTTACCTTAAATTTGCCAAGCCTCCCGATGGCGTGGCGGCAAAGAGCAAAATAATTTACTCTAAAAAGAATCGTAAAGCTTTTGTAATTTCAGAATATTCTTGCCTAAAACAGTGTCTGTCAGACTATTTGCCGAATCAGTAATTAAATATGACGATTCTAATAGCCTCTGTTTTCTCCCATATTTGAAATGAATTTCCCCTTTGCCTGCATAATCGAGCAGCTCGCTCATTTCGGGAATAACAACATTTTGTATTTGTTCCTTACTCCACCGGGATGCCTTTCCGTCAAGAATTAATCTCTTTTCGTTTTCGGCGTCTTTTAATACGTCTGTCAACAGGCATGTAAAAAGACGCTGCTCTTCTTTTTCTGCTTTCCGGTTTGCAAAAAGCATTGACATATCCCCACCCCGATTGTTTTTCGTCAGATTCCGGTACCGTAATTTTCAGTCTATCTTAAGCTCCTGTTTGCATACCGCAATGTCAGTATAAAGGAAACAATTGCAGCAGAAATAAGGAAACCGATCGGAAGTGCCGCAAGAATGAGTACCACTGCAAACGAATGCAGCATTTCGGCAAGCTTTGCGGCAGCAACAAACTTAAGCGAAAAGAGCACATCCCATAAAATATAGTGAAACATTCCAAACCCGTCCATCTCCTTGCGATAGAACACTACACCCCTATACTCAACGCAGTCTTCTTTTTTCCATTCAGGGTTAAGAAAATCCTTAATTGCAAGAATAAATACTCTTGCATACAAAGATATGCCGGTCATTTTGTACCTTTTCATTGCACTCACCTTTTTCATTATGTATACCCTATATAAGCTCCGTGCTTATGCCGACAATGGTATTTGACGCGTCATATTCAATAGTGATCAGATATCCGTCCTTGGTATAGTGTGAAGAAACACGAGGCGTGTCGCTTCTTCCGGTGCCAAGGAACAGAAATTCCCCGTTCGGATCGGTTTTTCTCACTTCTTCAAGCGATTGACCCTTTTTCAATCGGTCTAAGTCAGATTTTAAAAGCTGAACGTCATATACATTTCCCAAAATTCTGTTTCCTGAAGCGTCAAAAAGAAGAACAGCCGCTTTTCCGTCGCCAAGATACGAAACCCGATATAAACCGTTGCTTTTCCTTAAGCATTCAATCGGATACTCGGCATTCAGCTCGGTTATTGAGCCATCAAGCTTTGCAATATCGGATAGCTGTGAATTTTCATAGGTCTCGGAGGTTAGATCAATCAGACTTTTGTCCGACGGAGATTCTTCGATTTTAAAATCACTTTCCCCTTTTGCACAAGCGCAAAACAAAAGCAGCGGAACAATTATTGCAAAACAAAGCTTTTTAAACATAATATTACACCTCGTTCTCTCAAATATTTGTTTATCACATTTTTCAAGCCACACCGATTGTACACCGCTCACCGCAAACAATTTTTAAATCATCATTAATACCGAACTCATGGAACAAGCCTGATATGAAAATCATCATTCGTGACAATGGTAACCCAAAATTTCTCCCTCGAATGTGCATTTCTCAGATAGTAATTTACCAGATAATCTATCGCGGTCTGCGCAGTTTCAACCGGATCTTGACTTTCGCTGTACCAGCTGTCACAGGATACATTAAAATGCTTACCGTCATGCGTAATTATGTCTCCACCAAGTATCAGCATTCCGTTATTCATCGCTTCACATATAAATGCCGTTGCAGAGGGAAAATCAAATGCATATTCGCCGATCCCATCCTCTGTCAGATCTATAACATCGTAGCTTATATCCCACGCTTTAAATTTCATTTTTTTTACCGTCCTTTTTAATTCTGCTTGGTATTTAATAAGACCATCTCATCCCCGTTATAATCATAATTACTCGGCAGTATAACAAACTTGCCCGTCTTTTTTAATACTTCGATTGCATAAGATAAGTTCTTACCGTAATACTCTGCCATTCGTTTGCTTATCCACGGAAAGCAGAATACATTTTTACCCATTGCACAGCCGATTGCCGCCATGCATCTGAATTTTGTGTTGCCTACTCCCCTAAGCGGCACTTCATTGTATCTGTCCTTATCAATTTCAAACAAATTCCTGATGTCTTCGGCTGAAAGCTCCGAATTATGCTTCTTTAAACTACTTTCAACCGCCTTGCGCGTTGATAGCTTCTTGTTAAAACCCGGATATACCAAATCCATATAGCATGAAATTTGATTAATATCCTTCATAGACACCTGTTTTTCGTCGATAAACACTTTGGTTTCCGACCAAATTACAAAATCGCGAGACGAAATCGGAATTTTCGGAAGCATGGGAAGCGCATAACTGATTCCCCATGAGCCGGAATCGATATCGCCACTCAGAAGCGTAATTCCTTTTCTGAATGTGTGCGAAAAGCTGTTGCAGGTAACCGAGAATTCGTCGCAATCTGCTTTGCACTTAACATATCCTTCAAAATCGACTATTTTAATCTGATTTATCTGATTGTTCATATTTATTTCAGTCCCTTTTCAACATTTAACACAATTCACGTTTTCTTTTCATCATCCAGAAAGTTAACCGGAAGTTTTCTGCAATAGCACTCCCCCCGTCCATGCGGTTTTCAAACATTCTCCACATATGCAGTTTCTTTTCTGTTGTATTCAATTTTACCGTAACCGGCCTGATAACCGCCCTTGGTATAAAGACAATACCTTCTTTCCTTTGCATTGGTCTCGTGGGTGTATATGACGCTCCAGCTCAGTGCTTCATCAAACACATATATGTCTTCCGGAAGCTCTGATTTGACAACCTCCGACCAGCAATCCGCAAACAAAACGCTCGGCTTCGGATATTTCCAATAATTCGGGATGTGTATCCGATCGCAGGAATGAATATCCCACATAATAAAAACATTTTGCTTATCAAGCAGCAGCATGTCCGCCTTGTACTCCGAAATAACATTCGGGGATAAAAGGCAATCCCAAAGATAGCCTGTATAACAGAGTCCGTCGCTGAACATCTGCTTATTTTCAATATACTCGGCGTAAAACGTCGAATTTGTATTTACAAATGTCTGTATATATTCACTCCGCAGAAAATCCGATTCCTCGGAATTTAAAATTTTCATTTTCAGCACCCAAAACCTTAACAAACGGAAAACCCGTTTCTATGCCTGTTTTCATATTCGTTATAAAAGTATTTTAATGACATTTCCCACGAATGGTCTTCTGTCTGCCTCGCCCTTTCAAGGCTGAACTCATACTCCGGAATAAGCATTTCAGCCGGAACATTAAGAAGCCTTTCGTATATAATATCCGCTCCCGGCCAGTTCATGCCCATAAGCCACTCAAAAAGCCTGCTAATGTATATCCGAAGCTCATCATCGCTTTTGCCTGCCAATACTTTGGCACAGTTTTCCCATACCGATTTATCCTCAACCGGCATAATCAAAACAGATAAAAATTCAATTTTATTCGCCATTTCGATCCCCAGCTTCTGCTGCTCGGCACTGCTGCTTTGGGATAATAATTTAAACAATTCGTTGATATTGCAACTCATAAATTGCTGCCTCATTTGTTTTTATATTTCTCTTTTGCAATTTCTTTCGGCTGGTTTTTCAACTGCTCTTTCAGCTCTTGAATTCTTTTTTTGGGCGTCCTTTCTGTTTTTGCATTCTTTAAAAACCAACCCCAAATAACTGTCAGTGAACTAACCGAACAATCTAAGGCCAGTCCGGAATAATTTTTCAAAACCTCAATTCTGGATTCGATTTGCCCCATATACCATTTGAAATAGCTCTCGGCCTCTGACTTAGTAAAATCGGAAAACGGCTTATCAATCGGCAAAATTAAAATATTATAGCTTATTTTTTCCTTTTTCCAATACACAATTTACATTCCCTGTTTCTTTAACAATTTTGTAAATAACATTTTTATATTTTGTCAGCTCCCTGCATACCGAATCAAACTCACCGTCAAAAGAATCACGCTCATAAAGCAAATAAGCAAATTTTGAAAAGGCTTTTGACAGTGCTTTTAAAAAAGCAGTATAAAGGACCTCAATCTCATACAAGCATACCTCGCGGCAGCCGTCATATTCAATGCACCTGACCGCGAGCATCTCATTTTGTTTGTGAATGTCCAGTCTATAAGAATTCCCCTCGATAAAATACAACCTGAAATCCGCATTCTTTTCAAATTGATACGGAATTATTTTTTCTGCCCAATCAATAAGGATTCTATAGGTAAAATCGACCCATTCATGATCCGGAAAATCAACTACACCGCTGCTTATATATATTTCGGAAAAAAGAGAATCGCACGAGCTGTAGACACTATCAATATTAATAATTATTTCATCCATATAATTTATTCAGCGTCCAACACCTTATCAATAAACTCTTCAAACTGATCCTCTTCAAAAAATCTTCTTCCCATGTAATACTTAAACTCGTAAAAATCTGTATACCTTGACTGACCGCACCAGTTGATATATTCATACTCTTCCTGATCGTATAATATCTTAATTACAATATCGGATTCCTTTCCGTCGGCAATTGCGCCAACCGGCTCCCCCAGATTAATGTAGCAATTCAGCTTTTGAAAATCATCCAGAAACTCCGAATTATTTTCAATGATTTTAAGTTCATTTTCCGAAAGACCGCTCATACCACCATCGGATACTTCAACAATAGAGATTTCTTTGATATCATCTGTTGAATGTAAAAATGGATATTTGCCTTTAACCCTGCATGATGTTAAAAGCAGCATTAAAAGCAGTATTAAAAGCACAGCACAGCGTTTTTTCATAAGAGAACCTCCTGTTCAGTATGTATTTAATTATTTTCTGATGTTCTATTTTTAACATTATTATAATTTCCCTATTCCGTTTTAAGATCATGTCCGGCTGTCAGCGCAGTGATGACTGCCGGTTTCAGCCTTTTATTTCTTTTTGCTTTTTTTCAATTTGTCTCATTTCTTCAATCGAAATTCTTCTTTTACATATCGGGCAATAAAACTCTTTCCAAATAAATTCTACGTCACCGATCATAAACG
Organism: uncultured Eubacteriales bacterium; assembly: GCA_934447715.1. Lineage (GTDB taxonomy): Bacteria > Bacillota > Clostridia > Oscillospirales > CAG-272 > HGM12657. The sequence goes on from CAKSER010000052.1 coordinate 5,154, forward strand.
AATCGCCTAACGAAAAATCATAATTCTTAGCTTCAGGAGATCTCGAATTAACTATTTTTGAGGTTCTTATGCGAGTCATTCTTGTTCCGCATGTCGGACAATAATGCTTTTTGAATATTGTATAAAAAATATCGTCATTAAAATATTTTCTTCCCCTCATATATCCCTCCTGTCAGCCCGACGCTTTTACCCGAAAAACAAAACAAAAACCAAACAGCCACGGCTTGTACGGCGGCAAAAGGCAGATTGTTTTGAATAATTCCGATTCCGGCACAGCTTACTTAGAATATTGATTTAATACTGATTCTACAAGTACCGCAAGCCTATAGTACGCCACTAATTCATCCTTTTCCGCTCCTGCCGACCGATTTATCAATTCCGCAAAAGCAGCTTTTACGGTTTCGGGAATAATTATGCCGGATGGAATCTCAATGAATTTCGCATGCTTTATAAGCTGTGTGCAATACCCTCCTAAAACAGAATCAATAGCCATAAGTTCAGGGGCACTTCGGCGCATTTTTGCAGGAATATTCGATTTTATAAATGCTTTCAAAATATACTCGTGCTGTTTGTTTTTCATCGCGGTCACCTATTGCTTAAAGATTAAAGATATAGTAAATTAAGCCACAGCCATTACACTTTGATACGATTATCTCCAATTGCACTGCCTAACCACTCGGCTGCACGACGAATTTTCTCTCGAGGTGTTCCGCTTCTTTGTTCAAATTCATCTTTGTATTCAACCGCATCATAAACTGTACCTAACGAATCCGCATCATATATGCGTATTGTAATCGGATCCTCAACACGCTCGTCATACAAAACCATGATATTTATTTTTTGATTAGTCCATTCAATGAAATAGTATGCTCCATGCTTCTGCTTCAAACTTATTTCAAATCCGTATGTACTTGCTAAGAACCCAAACTCCTTTTTTAAAGTTGCATATCTTCCCATCGTTTTATCCTCACAGCGCATAGACAGCCTGCCGTTTGCACCAACATAATATTTCGCCCACCGCATGCACCGCTTTCCGGTGCCGCGGCACTTGTCAGGGGCTTTAAATAACGCAATAACTAAAATACAAACTCAAAACTGTTAATAATCGAATCACAAACTTTCACTTCAGTACTTTTTCGTTCACTTTGATATGTGGAAAACACTATTTTAGGGTATTTAGCAACAACCCATAGCTTTATAAACCAGCCATCGGATGCCGTGCCTGTTCCGTACAGGATTGTTTTGCCCTCTCTATTAAAAAGTACTAAAGGAGAATGCAGATTTATATTGTTTTTATCAATAAATCTTTTAGCCAATATGCTTATCTGCTCATCTAAAGATTCTTCTGTATTTAAAACGCTAAAAAAAGAAATTGTTATCGCACCATTGCCGTTAGGATTATACAGAAGAAGGTTGTCCATATCTTCTTCGGCACACCAGTTGTCAGGCAGCAAATAATTTAAATATCCATTATGATTACGCATCGTCTATCTTGCCTCTAATCATACAGTTTAAGTATATCGGCAGCGTCATAGATTCTTATGTATAGCTGCATACGGAATGCTCTGGTTATCGTCGACTATTACTCGGAACTACAATATTATTGTTTTTTTACATTATAATTTTCAAAACAGTTTTTCCCTTAAGATAGCCGTAATAAACATAAGCGCCATGCAAATAAAACCTACCACTGCTATTTGATCATTGCTCAATGGACAGTGAATTCTTTTTAACATTTTTTCGACCTCGGCGGCTTCCACCATATATTCCCATATGCAATATATAAAAAATAAAATGAATATTACAGAAGATACAATATGAATAACAAACAATACAATATTTAACATTTAGCTCTGACCTGTCAATATATTTCATTCGGACCGATATATTCATCCACGGCTCTCCACCGAACCTTTGATGCACATATTGTAGTGCCCGTATAGCTTTCTAGATCCTTTACCGACAACCCACCGCAATCACACCAGTAAATGCAATCTTCTTTTAAAATCATGGTTGCATCAAGTATTTCACAGGTATAGTTTTCGTCATTCGGAAATAGCTTTAGGTACTTTAGTCCCACAAATTGCATTTCAATCACAGATAGATTTTCAAACTGTCGTTGAATAATCACGCTCAATATTCTTTTATTATTAATCGGAAGCATACTCAAATTATCCTTTACATATGCACCGCTGATGTATTTAAGCTCTTTTAAACAACTGTCGTGAAAGCCATACACAGTATCCATAAAGCTATTTAAATCTTTTTCGCTTGCAATTTCATTCCACATATACTCTTGCCCTTAGTTATCAAAAGATCATAATAAGTCGCTTGCGTCCTTTATCGAGAGAATTTCACCGCAGACGACTCCGGAGGCTCTCTGATCTGCAGTTTCGTTGCGGTTAATCGGAAGTTTTCTGCGGTGCTGCCCCAATAAAACTCAATTATTTCCTTATCGAATCAGCAATTTCACATCCTGCTCATAATCCGTATCGCACGAAACAGTAACAAGCTGTTCAATACAGATAACAGATGTACCGTCCGGGTTGCCATAGGCATCTATTGCGTTCAGATAAATGCAGTTGTCGTCATAATGATCAAGAATTCCGGTTACACTGTCATTGCCCAATTCCAAGGATATCAGATATTCCTTGCTTTTTGCAAAATCAAGCAGATCAGCCAGCAGACTCTTTCCTTTGCATTTTACAGATTCGTGCTTTTGTTTTTTCAGCTTATACAGTCTTTTGATTTTTCCTTCATAAGCACCGTCTGACTCTATTCTGTATATATTATCGACTCTGTCTAAAATAAACCCGTCATATTCTCCGCGCGGATTTATATGTGCCATTATGATCTCATCTTCATTATAGCGATGTATATATCCTGTTGAATGAACCTGATTGTCTTCTTTGTTAAAGTACATACTTACAACTTTGTTTTTTTCAGCACAATTTCTAATAATATCAAGCATCGTCGCTTACCTCCGGGATTTCCAATTACTTTTTTGCTTCTTTTTTTCGCTTTGTCTTCCAGGACGAGGCCTTGTGTGTTTGTCGTGACTTTTTCTTTTGGAACCGTTTTTCAATGTCCTATGTTCAGCATAAACGGTGGCTCCAACAGCGACAACAGCGACAGTAGCAATAACAACCCATCCGACAGGAGTAATTGCTCCCAATCCTGCCAATATGGATGACCCTATAGCTCCCCAAGAGAAACCAAATGTACCTCCGCCAGCCAAAGCCAATCCCCAAAACTCTCCATCATCATCTACTCGATTTACCGGATCATTATCGCAATATGCATAGAGATTTTTATCAGTCAGATCATTTGGTGTTGCACTAATTACATTAATATTATCCGGCGAAATGAACCTTCCCGTATTAGGATCATAATACCTGGACTTAAGGTAGTAGAACCCCGTTTCGGTGTCGTAGTAGTAGCCGCGGTACCTTATCGGGTTGACGTTTGCTATGTGGTTGCTGTCGGTTATATCGTTGCCGTTTGCGTCCTTTATCGAGAGAATCTCTCCGTAGGCGCTGTAGATATATTCCGCGATAAGCGAGTTATTCTGTGCTCTTAACTGAACCACATCACCCTGAAGGTTCAGCAGGAAGTAGTACTTATTGAGCTTCGTGCCGTCGTAGTAGTACATTCCCTGCGGTCTGCCCGACTCGTCGTACATGTACTCAAAGTACTTTCCCTGCGCTCTCGTTTTCGCCACAAGCGTATCGCCGCTGTAGTAGAACTGGCTTCCGTTATGGTTCTTCGTAACTCGCCTTCCGTAGCTGTCGTATATATAGTTATACGCTCCGCCGTTTGACGGGAATACCGTCGCCAGCCTGCCGTTGTACGTCCATTCGAGTCTGGAATCCACTCCCTTTACC
>CAKSER010000053.1 GCA_934447715.1 uncultured Eubacteriales bacterium
TTTACAGTGCGAAGAGGGCTATTACATAGCTGACGACGAGGAGCTGGATGCTTATGTGAACGGGGAAAAAGCGTATGTAAGCGCGCAGGACGGGGACAGAACAACTCTTACCGTAGGATACTCCGTTCCCGTTTCCTCCGGGCTGCACGGTCAGGTGGAGAGCTTTCTTGACGGCAGCGATGTGACCGTCGCCCTGTTTGCCGGCGGCAACCCGCAGCCCCAATACACCACGACGGTGCCCGCCGGGGAAAAGAGCGGCGAAAAATACACCGCAGCCTATGAGATACCGGAGGTTGCCGCCGGCACCTACATCGTGCAGGTGTCGAAGAAAAACCATGTCACACGGGAATATACGGTGACGGTTGGTACGGAATCTGCGGTACAGAACATAAAAATTCATCCGCTCGGCGATATCAACGGCGACGGAAAGATATCTACGGCGGACGTTCTTAAGGCTAATTTCCACGCAAAGAAAGTGACACTTCTTACCGGATACGAATTCCTTTGCGCAGATGTTAACGGCGACGGAAATATAACTACGGCTGACGTTAACAAAATAAATTCTCACGCCAAAAAAGCAAAGTTTCTTTGGTGAAAAATCTGTCTTAATGCCGGACTGTCTGTTTCATATGCCTTATGAGAGAGACATACGGTTTAAGAAATAAAAACGGAGAGTAATCTCCCCGCCCTGACCGTAACTAAGCGAGGCTGCGGATGGGTGTGTATTAACGCCCCGCAAATAAAAGAAAAGGAGCTTGGTCATGAACAAGCGAATCACACCCCTACTTCTTTGTTTTGTCATGGTTTTTGCAATGTTGGCAACTGCAGTGCCGGCGTTTGCGGATCAGAACACAAACAAAGGAATTTTCACCGTCAAGGTGGACAAAACAACGGCAAATCCCGGCGACGTTATCAACGTTACTCTTATCCTTACACCGCCGAGCGGCAAACTTACGTCTTTTCAGGGATTTTTTCAGGCAGACTCCGGCTTGACCTATGTTGCAAATTCCGGGAAAATACCCGACGGTCTTAAAGCATCTCTCGGTTTTGACAGCGTTGACTGGACGGAAGTTTCCAAATGTGTAAACGGCTTCGGCTCGACCGTCTATGCCGGCACAGCGGATATCGTTCTCGCAGAACTTCGGTATAAGGTCGACGACGACGCAGCTGTCGGTTCCGTACTGACAATTTCTATCGATGAAAACGAAGTATGCGACGGAACTACGGAGATTGTGGAAAGTTCAGTGATCCCCGCAACCATCACCATCACTGCTGCGCCGAAGCCGGCAACCGGTATTTCTCTTAATAAGAGCGAATTGACTCTGACTGCAGGTGATAGTGACACCAGTCTGACAGCTAATGTCACTCCGTCCGATTCTACCGACACAGTGGTTTGGTCTACCAATAAGCCCACTGTTGCAACCGTTGATTCTGCCACGGGCAAGGTAACTGCAGTAGCCCCCGGCGAGGCGATCATTACCGCAACGGCCGGAACAAAAACGGCAACCTGCACCGTTAAGGTCCAGGCAGCCCCCTGTGCTCACGGTTCCTTCACCCCCGTCCCGGAGAAGGCCTCAAACTGCACGGAGAAAGGCTGGGACGCTTATAAGAAGTGCGATCTTTGCGGCAAACTGTTTGATATGAGTGGCAACCCTATTTCGGAAATTCCGTACAGAGCACTCAACGACGACCACGATTTCAACACTTCCGAGTGGGGATACAAGGAGGCCGACGGACACGCTCATGTATGCAGACGCAATGCGGAGCATCGTGATGCCGTTCAGCCCCATACTCCCGATCATGAGGGCGGAGCAACGTACGATTATGCCGTAGTATGCTCTGAGTGCCATTATGTGATCGAGCCCCAGCTGGAAGCAGGCGACATTCGCATCGAGGTTCCCTTCAAGCTCACTGTGAAGAAGACCGGTGAAATGGATCCCGGCAAGGAAACCTTCAAGTTTGCCCTCGAGAGATTCGGTGCCACCACCGAATACACGGTGGTTCAGGATACCGTTGAGACCGAAGGCGAAAAGACATATGACGGTAAATTCATATTCACGATCGGAGCAAATCAGGCAGGCAATCTGTCCGAGGGCTTTGTTATCCGTCAGGTCAAGGGAAATGCAGAGGGCTGGACCTACGACGAGACAAAGTTCTATGCGATGCCGATGTTTGCCGATACCTACACAAATGTTACGGGCTGGAGATTCTTAAAGTATGACGAGAACTCTGAGCTCGACTACAACAACCCGATCGAAGAAATCGGCTTCACCAACAGTTATAACGCCGAGAAGCCGGTAACTCCTCCTGCACCGCAAGAGCCTGATACAACACCCTCTACATCGCAGAATCCTGAGTCTCCCAAGACCGGTGACAGCAGCATGACGGGACTTTGGATCGCACTGTTGCTTGTGTCCGCCGCTTCACTTACGGGAACAACATTGTATTCTCGCAAAAAGAGAGCAAGTAACCGATAATATCGGAAAGCCGATCCATATGAATTAAGCAAAGGGTGGGACGGAAGCCATCCGCCTCCGCCCTTTTGCTTTTCCAAAGAAAATCAAGGAAAATCAAGCTGTTGTTTTTTTTGGAAAGGTAAGGATATAAAGCAGCCCGCGAAGGTACTCGGCTTTGAAAAACCATCTGTATTTTTGTGAAGGAGGAAATGAGATGAAAACACGCAAACGAATGAAACGCCGCCTGTGGAGCCTGCTGCTGGCAGCTGTCCTGCTGGTCGGTATGCTGCCGCTGACGCCGCTGCTGCCGACCATGAATGTCTCCGCAGAGGCCTATCCCGCGCTGACCAATTTGGTCGAGGGAACGGAGATAACCTACGGTTACGTCTATTTTTTCTATAAAAACGGCAAGGTAGACCAACGTTTGGTCTCTTTAAACCTGGAGAAGTGCAGGAATAACAAGAATTTACTCGAATACTATAGCAGCACTACAAATCTTCAGCGGGTTGTGTCCTACGATAACGGCATCCTTTCGTATTGGACGCGTACCGAGAATGATTTCCTGGATCTTTCGGGGCTTGAGGGTCGGTCTCTGACGCTGGTTATGTTCGACAATCTGGAGCTGTCCGCCCTGTATGCCCCCGGCGTCAATCTGAAGCTGCTGCTGACCGACGGCGCCTATGTCACCTTCCGCCACAGCACCCGGTATAAGAACAAGACCGCCTACTGTCCCCAAAACGGGGTGACCGGCGCGGTCATCGATCTGGCGCAGTCGGAGGGAAGCTTGAACGGCTGCGGCACCTTTGAGCTGATTGGAAACGGAAAGCTCAGTATCTTCACGAAGAATTCCCCCAAGAAAACCAGCCCCGACTATGCCATCGTGGCGAAAAACACATCGGTCCTGGAGGATACCGAGCTGGGTATTAGCTGCGGCAACAGCCACAGAAATGTGAATACCCTGATCCAGACGATCACATTCACCATCGACACCACCAAGAGTGTTACCCTTAATATCGCAAACCCCAAGTTTAACGCCGCCCCGTGGGGCTGCCATATGAACAACTTCAAGATTCTCAACGCGAAGAGTCTGGACGTCTCCGCGGATCGGGGAGCCGGCGTATTGATATTTCACGGCAACAACGGCGAATCCGACCCGGTGAAGATGTTTAAGCATTACAGGAGCATCGGCAAGATCGGCAGCGAATGGAATATATCCGGAGGAACCAACAGCGTAGACCACTATGTTCTGACCCTGAATCACGGCAACGATAACCCGCGGATACGCTACAGCCTCAACCTCAAGGAGGTGAAGGGCGGCACTGTCATAAGGGATCTGGAGGCGGGTCTGGGCTATGAGATGTCTGCGGAGATCCTGTATATGCCCCAGTGGATGCAAAAGCTGAAGGACGCAGGAAGGATCGAATTCTATTTCTTCGGACGCCTGTCTAATCCGGGTGTGCAAGTGGGCTATGAAGCCGCCTATTTGTATGATTTTTATGTGGACCGCATCGGAAAACACGGTATAGAGTTCTACTGGGTCTGCAAGTCGGCGACCGATCCGGACAACGATACTTTCAGGTTTACGGATTTGCTGAAGGATTACGAACTCACAAATAGGGGACCCCTTTATTCTACACGTACCTGCTTTGATGTGATGATGACCGAAAAGGTCGGCGGTACACGCTACATATATAACGTAAAGCTTCTGCAGGCGGGGGGCGAATTTACCGAAGCGACCAGCGCCACCCACAAGATCTCCATGCATCAGGATACATTGGCAAAATGCTATCACAATCCGTCATGGCTGGGTATCCCCTCCAAGTGGAAGTATAGTTCCATAGATGATGCGTATATTATGGAATTCTGTATACAACCACGGCACGGATACGAATTCAGCCAGTCGTCTGTGCTGTCATCAAAAGGAATTACGCTGAATGTGCAGCATACAGAGGTTACAGAAAAAAGACTTGTCAAATTCGAATCTATCCCAGAATATGTCGCAGACCTAAGAATCAGCCTTGTGGCAAAGCGAAGGCTGACCGATGTGCGCGGTACGCTCAAAAACTTCCGTCTCGGTGTCGACACCTGGTTTACGGAAATCATATCGAATGAGCCGAAAAAGTATACCTTCAAAGATACGGTGGTATACGATCCCGCCTATGGCTCTTACGGTGTAGAGGCCGGTAAATTGGGCAAAGACGATATGTGTTATGTCTACTTCGATGTTGAGCCCGGTTTTGGCTATTATCTCCCCGAGAATGCTTCGGTAAAGGTGATCCTGCCCGCAGGCTACAGAGCCAACGGGATATTCGACACTGCGGAAACATACAGCACGGTCTATAAGGGCGATTGGTACAGCTACTCAGATATACTCCGGAAATACCGGACCTCCCGACTGTTGGAGCCGAACAGCGAGGGAAAGGAATACGGGACCAATATCCTTATACAGGAGCCTAAGGCGGGGGACCGCCCCGCTGCCTTTGCCGACTATGAAAAACCGACGAGCCTGCCGAATAATATGAAGGTACTGTCGATGCAATGGCGGAAAACCGACAACGCCAACACCCCAATGAAGAAATATGACAAATTTGAGGTCGGAGAATCTTATATCCTTGATCTTCGGATCGGGTTTGAGGGCGGCGAAGAAATGGGTTATGTATACCCGAAAAATTGGAAAGAGTTCAAGGTGAACGGTAAGAGCTTAAACCAGTGGATGGAATATGACGACAATACAAACGGGCATTTCTTGCGGGTGTATGAATCCTATAAGGTGGTTGACCCCAACGCCGGCGGGACGCTCAGCGGCACGGTGAAGAGCTTTAATTCCACCACCGACCCGGTGACGGTGCAGCTGTTCAAGAGCGGCTCCTCTTCGGCGGCATACAGCACCTCCGTAAGAGGGAATTCCGCCTCCTACACCATTTCCGGTGTTGCTTCCGGCACCTACACTATGAAGGTGTCGAAGAAAAATCATGTCACCCGTGCGTATTCAGTGACCGTGACCACCGGCACGAAGACGCAGAATGCACAGATCCATCTGCTGGGGGACATTAACGGTGACGGAAAGATATCTACGGCGGACGTTCTTAAGGCTAACTTCCACGCAAAGAGGGTGAGCCTTCTTACCGGATATGAATTCCTTTGCGCGGATGTCAACGGCGACGGAAAGATATCTACGGCGGACGTTAACAAAATAAATTCTCACGTCAAAAAAGTAAATCTTCTTTGGTAAAAATTCCGTCTTAATGCTGAGACCTCCGCTCTGTGATCATACGCGCGGATGCCGGAACTTGAAAAATAAATCGGAGAGATATCTCCCCGTCAATATCGCCTGAAGGTTGCCGATATATATCCGGCAATTCAATTGATGCGACAGATATCAGTCAGGTTCAGCGGGTATTGTTCGGAATAATTTTGAAAGAGGAGAGGATCACATATGATGAAAGTATTTTGTCTGTTTTGTACAGCAGTATTACTTGTCTGCTTTTTGAGCGGATGCGAGATAACGATCCGTACCGGTTCTTCGGACCCGGACAGCGGCAGTCTTACGGACAGCAGCGCACCGGACAGCAGCGCACCGGACAGCAGCGCTCCTGCCGGCTCCGGCGACGGGTCGGAACCCGGAAACCGGTATTCCGGTCTGGAGGCATTGCAGCAGAAAATCAATTATCGTAGCAAGGGCGCGGGCGTTGCTTTTATCGGCTATGTGGACAGCGAGAGCTCCGAGGTCGATCTGCGCGCCTATTATGCAAGCAGCGAAACGGGAAAGGCCTATCCCGACTTAGTGCATGCACCGCTTTACATGGCTGAGGGGCAGGAGCTGTATGCAATCGTGCCGCCCTGCGCGGCGGGCAGTATTACCGTGTATGCCTCCGCTATGAACGAGAACGGTCAATATGCGGACGATCGGGAGCATCCGCTGCACAGCGGAAATCTGGGCGAGCCGCTTTTGCTGCGCTGCAATCTCAGCGAGATTTATTCAAATGTACTGATAAGCGCTACCGACGGCGGCGGCGCCATCCTGTACCGCCCCTCCGTCTCTCTGGAGAACGGGCATCTGGCGACGGAGCAGTCGGTGTACGATTTCTCAATTTACGAGGAAACACCCGACGAGCGTTCGGTTCAAATTGCAACAGAAATTCTTTCGGAAGCCGACGAGGTAAAGCTTGCTCTCGAAAACGGGATGAAGATCATGTATACCGGAGATGTGCAGATGATCGAAGGCCGAACCTGCCTGCTGTTCGCTCTCGGAACCGATCGAGAGGATCAGTTTGTCCGAGAGCGCTATTACGGCGTATGCGACAATCTCATCTATGTCTATGATGCAGTGAGCGATACATGGACGGTTCTCGGGAGAAAATAAGATAAAAGGAGGAAAAATGCGCAATTCAAAACGAAGCGGCAGTTTTTTTCCTTGTCTCTTCATAAATATACTAATGAATATTGAGGGACTGCTGCCGGCTGTGATTTTATTGGTTTTGCATTTTTGGCTGAAAATATCGGTGTGGTGGTCGGTCGGTGCATTTATCGCATGGCTTTTATATTTGATCATGTGGATGGCTTTTATCGGCTGGGCAGGTAAATGCGGCTCGGCGCGCGATTTGCCGAAAGAAAACAAAAATCCGTATTCCGTAGGGAACACGGAAAATAAACAGTGATCTGCCGGCTTCGGTCGGGGAATATACAGATCATTTTACAATTGGAAAGGAGCAATTATTATGGGACTTATTAAAGCAGGTATCGGCGCGTTGGGAGGCACTCTTGCCGATCAATGGAAGGAATTCTTCTACTGCGAGTCTATGCCTAAGGAGGTACTTGTTACCAAAGGGCAAAAACGCGTCAGCGGACGTTCCTCCAACACGAAAGGAAATGACAACATCATCTCCAATGGTTCCGGTATTGCCGTGGCTGATGGGCAGTGCATGATTATTGTTGAACAGGGTAAGATTGTTGAGGTCTGTGCGGAACCCGGCGAATTTACATACGACACCTCCACAGAGCCGTCCATCTTCTCGGGCAAGCTCGGCGAGAGCATCAAGGAAACCTTCAAGACCATCGGTAAGCGCTTTACCTACGGCGGAGACACCGGTAAGGATCAGCGTGTGTATTATTTCAACACCAAGGAGCTTATCGACAACAAATTCGGTACGCCGAACCCTATCCCCTTCCGCGTGGTAGACTCGAAGATCGGACTGGATCTGGATGTGTCGGTGCGTTGCTCCGGTGTTTATTCCTATAAAATTGCAGACCCGCTGCTGTTTTACACCAATGTCTGCGGCAATGTGGAGCAGGAGTATTCCCGCGAGGAGCTGGACAGTCAGCTGAAAACCGAATTTGTCAGCGCTTTACAGCCGGCATTCGGACGGCTTTCCGAGCTGGAGTTGCGCCCCAATCAGATTGTAACGCACAATACCGACCTTGAAAACGCCATGAATACGGCGCTTTCGGAAAAATGGGGAGAGCTGCGTGGATTAAAGGTCGTCAGCATCGCTCTGGGATCGGTCACGCTGCCGGACGAGGATGCGGAGATGATCAAGCAGGCGCAGCGCATGGCTATTATGCGGGATCCGACTATGGCGGCGGCAACTCTCGTGGGCGCGCAGGCAGACGCCATGAAGACTGCGGCGGGCAACTCCGCCGGCGCCATGACCGGCTTTATGGGCATGGGTATGGCTATGAACGCAGGCGGCGGAATGAATGCGCAAAATCTGTTTGCTATGGGTCAGCAGCAACAGCAGGCACAGCAGCAAGCTCCTGCAGCACCCGCAGCACCTGCGGCTGACGGTTGGAAATGCGCATGCGGAGCTACGGTAAGCGGCAATTTCTGCCCGAACTGCGGCGGAAAAAAGCCTCAGCCACAGCCTGCGGCAGGTGCTTGGAAATGTAAATGCGGCGCCATGGCTGCCGGGAAATTCTGTCCCGAGTGCGGCTCTCCGAAACCGGCGGATGCAGATGGATGGACCTGCACCTGCGGCGCGGTGAATAAGGGTAAATTCTGCCAGAGCTGCGGTGCCAAAAAACCCGAGGGCGCACCGCTCTACCGCTGCGATAAATGCGGCTGGGAGCCGGAGGATCCGACTAATCCGCC
>CAKSER010000054.1 GCA_934447715.1 uncultured Eubacteriales bacterium
TCCTTGGCTAAAAATCATAATATAGTTTCTTTATATTTTTTGGAGTCACTGTCACCTATCATTGACATTCCTACACTGAATTGCAGATCAAATTTAAATAATTTATAGACATAAAATGTTTTTTGTGGTATACTGAAACGGTATATTGAAATGGTATTTTATAATCTCGGGGTAATATATGAAATTACGGATATTTGCTCTCGGACCGATGCAGACGAACTGCTATTTTCTTGTCGACGAGGCAACAGACAAGACGGTAATAGTCGATCCTGCATGCGATGCAAATGGAATAGCAGACAAGCTTAAAAGACACGGCTGCAAGCCGGAGGCGGTAGTGCTGACGCATGCTCATTTTGATCATATGTTGGCGCTTGACGAGCTCCGTGAGCGCTTTGACATACCGCTTTTTGTACACGAGGGCGATGCTCCGGCTGTTATCGATCCGTCGCTTTCGATGATGGATCTGTATGCGGATGTGCATACGGGCTGCAAGCCGGCAGAAAGGCTGCTTAAGGACGGAGACGAGATATCCTTCGGCAATACCACTCTTAAGGTTATCCACACTCCCGGTCACACTCCGGGATCGATATGTCTTACCGAGGGCGACACAATGATCTCCGGCGATACCTTGTTTAAGGAGAGCATAGGCAGATACGATTTTCCCGGCGGAGACTACAAAACGCTCATGAAGTCGCTTGAAAAGCTGCTTTCGCTTGAAACCGACTACAATGTTTATCCCGGCCACGGTCCGAAGACCACATTGAGCCACGAAAGAGAGTTTAATTATTTTATTCATTGAATGAATGGCGTTCATTCAATGACTGAAGAATGGTGGACGGCAAGTACATTAAATGCCGAACCGACACAGAATAAAGAAGAAAAACAACAGAAGAGGACATAAATAATGGATTACGAAAAACTGTCAGAGCTGCTTTTTCCTGATGTAAAAAAGACACCGGAGGAAATTGAGGCACTTTATCCCGAAAGAAATCTTCCGGAGGGGGCAAAGGTTACAAGATTTGCTCCGTCTCCGACCGGCTTTGTCCATTTCGGAGGGCTTTTCCCGGCAATGACCGGAGAACGGCTTGCGCACCAGAGCGGAGGCGTCTTTTTCCTTCGCATTGAGGACACCGATGCAAAAAGAGAGGTCGAGGGTGCTGCAGAGGGACTTGTCCGCACACTTGCCCACTACGGTATAAACTTTGACGAGGGCGCGGTTATCGGCGGAGACAACGGAAGCTACGGCCCCTATAAGCAGAGCCAAAGAAAAGAAATCTATCATGTTTTTGCCAAAAAGCTTGTAAGAGAAGGAAAGGCATATCCCTGCTTTACCACCGAAGAAGAGCTTGAGGAGCTTGAAGCAAAGGACAAAAAGGCAGAGGTTAAAAGCAAGGTATGGACCGAGGAGGCTATAGCAGAGCAGAAACGGGAAATGCTAAGGCAAAGAGAGATTACTCTTGACGAGGTAGAGGAGCATCTTAAGGCAGGGCATCCGTTTGTTTTAAGAATTCTTGCAGACGGAGATCCGGAGAAAAAAATGGCATTTACCGATCTTGTAAGAGGAAAAATCGATGTTCCGGAAAACGACGAGGACTTTGTGCTTTTAAAATCCGACGGCATTCCGACATATCATTTTGCCCACGCAGTCGACGACCATCTGATGAGAACGACCCACGTTATAAGGGGCGAGGAATGGCTTCCGAGCCTTCCGAAGCATATTATGCTTTTTAAGTATCTCGGATTCAGGCTTCCGAAGTTCCTTCACATTGCACAGCTTATGTCGATCGATGCAAACGGAGCAAAGAAAAAGCTCTCGAAGCGCGACATGGGCGCAAATATGGACGATTACACAAGGATGGGATATGCTCCGGAATGTGTAATTGAATATGTAATGACGCTGCTCAATTCCAACTACGAGGAGTGGCACACGGCAAATCCAGATAAGCCATATACCGATTTCCCGTTCAGTATCAAGAAAATGAGCGTGTCCGGCTGCCTGTTCGACTTCGGCAAGCTTAATGACATCTCAAAGAACGTGATTTCAAGAATGTCAAAGGAAAAGGTTTACGAATATGTTGCCGATTGGTCGCAAAGCTTCGATCCGGAGCTTAACAGGATTCTTGCCGCGGACAAGGACAAGGCGTTAAGGATTTTCGCAATCGGAAGAGGCGTGCCGAAGCCGAGAAAGGATTTTGCAACCTGGTCGGATGTAAAGCCGTATGTATCGATCTTCTACGATGAGCTCTTTAAAAACGAGGACGAGCTGCCGGACAGCTTTGCAAAAGAGGATATAAAAAAGGCGCTTGAGTTCTTTATTGCTTCATATGACGAAAATGACGATTCCGACACATGGTTTTCTAAGCTGAAGGAGATTGCAGGTTCGCTCGGATTTGCTCCGGAGGTGAAGCTGTTTAAAAAGGATCCGCAGTCATATAAGGGCCATGTCGGAGACATCAGCATGTTTTTGCGCGTTGCGGTCACAGGCAGGCTTAACTCGCCGGATCTTTACGAGGTAATGCACATTATCGGCAAAGACTCGGTAATCAAGAGAGTAAACGACAAAATTAACAGTCTGTAAATTACCTATAGGCGAATTTATACAGAATCGAAAGGCATAGAAAATGGACGAAAGATTTGAAACCTCCGGAAATTTTATACATGATATTATCGATGCAGATCTGGCAGAGGGAGTGAACGATACCGTTCATACAAGATTTCCCCCCGAGCCTAACGGATATCTTCATATCGGATCCGCAAAGGCGATCTACATCAACTACAGCACGGCAAAAAAATACGGTGGAAAATTCAACCTCCGCTATGATGATACAAACCCGGCAAAAGAGGATGACGAATACGTTCAGTCGATACTGAACGACATAAGATGGCTGGGAGCTGAGCCGAACGGCGGAATTTTCTACGGTTCGGACTATTTTGACAAGTGCTATGAGTTTGCAATCAAGCTCATTAAAGAGGGAAAGGCATATGTCTGCGATCTTTCGGCAGACGAGCTGCGCGACTACAGAGGCACCCTTACCGAGCCGGGAAAGGAATCTCCCTACAGAAACAGAAGCATCGAGGAAAACCTTGAGCTTTTTGAAAGAATGAAAAACGGCGAGTTCCCGGACGGCGCAAAGACACTCAGAGCAAGGATTGATATGTCGTCTCCGAACATGAACATGCGCGATCCGGCAATCTACCGTATTCTCCACAAGGAGCATCACCGCCAGGGAAACAAGTGGTGCATTTATCCTCTTTACGACTATGCGCACCCGATTCAGGACGCGCTTGAGGGGATAACCTATTCTCTTTGCGATACCGGATTTGAGGATCACAGACCGCTTTATGAGTGGGTTATAAACAATGTCTTTGACGATGCAGAAAGAAAGCCGAAGCAGAGAGAGTTTGCAAGACTGAATCTTACCTATACGGTAATGTCAAAGAGATATCTGCGCAAGCTTGTTGAGGAAAAGCTCGTTGACGGCTGGGACGATCCGCGCCTTCCTACAATATGCGCTCTTCGCCGCAGGGGCTATACACCGACTGCGATATTCGAGTTCATCCGCAGAGCCGGAATTGCAAAGACGGTTTCGCTTGTCGATATCGAGCTTCTCGAATACTGCATAAGAGAAGAGCTGAACCGGAGCGCAGAGAGAAGAATCGCCGTTCTTGAGCCGATCAAGGTTGTTATTACAAACTATCCGGAGGACAAGGTCGAGTACTTTGAGGTGTCGAACAATCCGCAGGACGAAAACGCCGGAACAAGAAGGGTTCCGTTTACAAGAGAAATATATATAGACAAAAACGACTTTGCCGAGGTTCCGCCTCCCAAGTTTTTCAGAATGAAGCCGGACGGAGAGGTAAGACTCATGGGAGCTTATATTGTTAAGCTCAATGAGATTGTAAAGGACGAAAACGGAAATGTTGTCGAGCTGCGCTGCACGGCGGATCTTGAAACCGGAAACGGCAATCCCACAGACGGCAGAAAGGTCAAGGGAACGATCCACTGGCTTTCCGCAAAATATGCAAAGGATGCAAAGGTCGCCCTTTATGACAAGCTGTTCAATATTGCAAACACCAAGGACATTCCGGAGGACAAGACCTATGACGACTATCTGAATCCGGATTCGGTCAAGCTGCTTACAGACTGCAAGATCGAGCAGTCGCTTGAAAATGCCGAGCCGCACGAAAGATTCCAGTTTGTCCGCACCGGCTATTTCACTCCGGACGAGAAGAACCCGGGAACATTTATCAGAATCGTAACGCTCAAGGACAGCTATAAGGCACAGTAAGGCTGCAGCCGATGGCTGAAATTGCTAAGAAAAGAGGCAGAAAGCAAGAAATGGCATACAAGATTAATACAAACTGCGTTCAGGCAGGATATTCTCCGAAGAACGGTGAGCCGAGAGTGCTTCCGATTATTCAGTCGACGACATATAAATATGAATCGAGCAAGGAAATGGGCGATTTGTTCGATCTTAAGACAAGCGGCTATTTTTACTCAAGGCTTCAGAACCCGACATGCGATGCAGTTGCTGCAAAAATAGCGTCACTTGAGGGCGGATCGAGCGCGATGCTGACCTCCTCCGGACAGGCTGCAAACTTCTTTGCGGTGTTCAATATCGCAGGTGCAGGCGACCATTTTATCAGCACCTCTGCAATCTACGGCGGAACGCTGAATCTGTTCGGCGTGACGATGAAGAGAATGGGTATCGATGTTACCTTTATTGACCCGGATGCGTCCGAAAAGGAAATCGAGGCGGCATTCAGACCGAACACAAAATGCGTATTTGCTGAGACTCTTTCAAATCCGTCGCTTGTTGTTCTGGATATTGAAAAATTCGCAGATATTGCGCACAGACACGGAGTTCCTCTGATTGTAGACAACACTTTCCCGACACCGATAAACTGCCGTCCGTTCGAATTCGGCGCGGATATCGTAACGCATTCGACAACAAAGTATATGGACGGACACGCCGCTGCGCTCGGAGGAGCGGTTGTGGACTCCGGAAAATTCGACTGGATGGCGCATGCCGACAAGTTCCCCGGGCTTACAACTCCCGATGAATCGTATCACGGAATAACATATGCAGAAGCATTCGGCGACAAGGCTTTTATAACAAAGGCAACCGTTCAGCTTATGAGAGATCTAGGCTCCATGCAGGCTCCGATGAACGCATTCCTGTTAAACGAAGGGCTCGAATCCCTGTTTTTGCGTATTCCGAGGCATTGCGAAAACGCGATGACGATTGCAAAGGAGCTTGAGAAAAACGAGCAGATCGCGTGGATAAACTATCCGTCGCTTCCCGGAAATAAATATTATGAACTTGCAAAGAAATACATGCCGCACGGCACCTCCGGAGTTATTTCGTTCGGAATCAAGGGTGGCAGAGAGGCTGCGACAAAATTCATGGACAGCCTGCGCCTTTGCGCAGTGGTAACGCATGTCGCCGATGCAAGAACCTGCGTTCTTCACCCGGCATCGACCACACACCGCCAGTTAAATGATGAACAGCTGAAGGAAGCAGGAGTTTCGTCTGATCTTATCCGCCTTTCTGTCGGAATCGAGGATGTAAACGATATTCTTTGCGACATCAATCAGGCGCTTGAAAAGGCAAGATAAAGACCGGATATTACAAAGTAAGCAAAAAAAGGCAAAGCAGTATACTGCTTTGCCTTTTTCTGTGAAGCTTTTGATGTTGGCGAGATTAGACAGGCAGCCTGAATCCGGGGAACTCAGTCTACTCGCCTTTAAAAAGTGTAAGATTGTTCTTGTCGTCGCAGACTCCCAAAAACACCTCGGAAGGAGTCTTAAAGCCCTGTTCCGACAGCTCCTTCATGAGCCAGGTCTCGTTGTGACCGCTTTTTTTGAGAGTATTCTGCATTATTTTTCCGTCAATAATGACTTCAAACGGTACAGCTTCGCTTTCCGGAGAAAGCGAGAGATCCGACGGGGTTGCCGGGCGGTTTTCGGGGTAGGGAAGAAAGCTCAGCTTTCCGTTGTGCTCCATAATTACGACCTTGAGCTGCGTCAGGTCAAAATATCCGCCGGTCCGGCACATCATGAGAAAGTCGTTAAGATCGATCTTAGCTTTTTTGAGACTTCTTTTGAATATTACCCCGTCCTTAAGCATCACGGTCGGAGCTCCGCTGAAAATTCGCCTTGCGACAATAGATTTGTCGGTAAAAATACTGACCCCGACCGATATAAGACCGTAAATAATCATTGCGCAGAATGGCTTCCACGGCTCCTCAAGCTCGGTCGCAAGCTCTGCTGCAATCGATCCGATCGTAATTCCTGTTGTGTAATCGAAGAGCGTCATCTGCGAAATCGATTTTCTTCCCATCAGCTTTTCGATTAAAAACATTGTAAGAATTGATAAAACGGCGGTTAAAATCAGTTTAATAAAATCCATTATAAAGCTTCGGCTATCAAAGCCCTTCCTTTCGCTTTTCTTAAAAATATCTGTCAAAGGCCCGCTTTGCAAGCCATCATGACTGTCGCATCTCCGTGCCAAAATAAAAAAATCCTTGGGATTAGTATTTCCCAAAGATTTTTTATTATGTTACAGCAAGCTGCTTTGCCGTTCCCGGCTTTTACGCTGCTTTTGTATTTAAATCTGAATTTCAGCCGATTTAATCAATATGATTTTGCCCAGAGCAGCATGTGCTTTGCAGGCTTTCCGCAGCAAACACATACATCCGAGAGCTTTTCCTGATCAAACGGGATGCAGCGCGATCCGACTCCGGTCTCCTCTTTGACCTTGTCCTCGCATGCCTCCTCGCCGCACCACATGGCGCGGATAAAGCCGTCGCCGTTTTCTTCAAGGCACTTTTTGATCTCCTCGATATTTCTGCAGTCGTGAGTGCGGTTTGCTCTGTTTTCGAGAGCGTTCTTGTACAGAGTGTCGCGTACCTTCTTCAGCATTTCACCGGCACGGCTTTCCAGCTCGTCAAGAGAAATAAAGCTCTTTTCGTGGCTGCATCTCGGAACCATTACGCACTGATTTGCTTCAATGTCGCGCGGACCGATTTCGATTCGCATCGGTACGCCTCTCATCTCGTATTCAGAGAACTTCCAGCCTGCGCTGTTGTCGCTGTCGTCAACCTTTACTCTAAAGCCTGCCTTTTCAAGTCTTGCCTTGAGCTCTGCGGTTTTTTCAAGAACGCCGGGCTTGTGCTGAGCGACCGGAATGATAACGACCTGGATAGGAGCAACAGCAGGGGGAAGAACAAGACCACTGTTGTCTCCGTGGGTCATTATGATCGCGCCGATAAGTCTTGTTGTAACGCCCCATGATGTCTGGTGAGGATGTTGAAGTGTATTGTTCTTGTCCGAATATTTTATATCGAACGCCTTTGCAAAGCCGTCGCCGAAGTAGTGGGAGGTTCCTGCCTGAAGAGCCTTGCCGTCATGCATAAGCGCCTCGATTGCATAGGTTGAAACTGCGCCTGCAAACTTGTCGCTTTCGGTTTTAGGACCCTTGACTACAGGCATTGCAAGCTCGTTTTCGCAGAAATCGGCATAGATATTGAGCATTCTGATTGTCTCTTCCTCTGCCTCCTCTGCGGTTGCGTGCATTGTGTGTCCCTCCTGCCATAAGAACTCTCTTGTTCTGAGGAACGGACGAGTTGTCTTTTCCCATCTTACAACAGAGCACCACTGGTTGTACAGCTTCGGCAGATCTCTGTAGGATTTGATAATATTTGCATAATGCTCGCAGAACAGCGTTTCGGAGGTCGGTCTGACACAGAGCTTTTCGGTAAGCGGCTCGCTTCCTCCGAGAGTTACCCATGCAACCTCCGGCGCAAAGCCCTCGACATGCTCCTTTTCCTTATTTAAAAGGCTTTCCGGAATGAAAAGCGGCATATATACGTTTTCGTGTCCGGTTTCCTTAAATTTCGTGTCGAGAATCTTCTGAATGTTCTCCCAGATGGCATAGCCGTACGGACGGTAGATCATGCAGCCCTTGACGCTGGAATAGTCGATCAGATCCGCCTTTTTTACAACATCGGTATACCACTGTGCAAAATCCTTTTCCATCGGAGTTATTTCTTCGATGAACGTTTTCTTATCGTTTGCCAATTTTATATGTTTCCTTTACATTTTTTCATAATCTATAATGAATATTATATCATTTTTATTCCTCTTGTCAAGAGTTTTTCGCAGGCTGAGGCCTATGTGTTATGATACAATTGATAGGTGACAAATAAAAAAGAAAATAGACTCCAAAAGTGATATAATGATAATAACCACAAA
>CAKSER010000055.1 GCA_934447715.1 uncultured Eubacteriales bacterium
CGCCGAAGCCTGTTACAAGCAGTCCTGCACAGCAGCTTATGCCGATCAGCATCATGAACAGCCTCTGCTTGTAGCGGAACATGTTGCGTATTGTGATCTTTTGCAGGAATTTAAGCCGCTTCCACGCCGGCTTGATTTTTTCAAGGAAGACACGCTTGCCGGCTTTGCCTGCGCGCGGACGGATAAGAGCTGCAGGAACGCTTTTAAGCGTGTTAAGACAGGATACAAACGCAGTCCCTAAAATGCTTATAAGAGCTGCCGTAAGCGTAATTAAAGCAAGCTTTGGGCTGAACAGATAGGTCATCGGGGCAAAGTTGTAGATTGCGTTGTATGCAAGCCAGAAAATGTGCGGCAGGGCAAAGGTGCAGGAAAAGAAGCCGATTCCCCAACCTATAACCGTCGCACTTCCGGCATACAGCATGTATTTTGCCACAATAGCCGCGTTGCTGAAGCCCAGCGCCTTTAAAACGCCGATCTGCGTGCGCTCCTCGTCAACCATTCGCGACATTGTTGTCGCACATACTAAAATTGCAATTGCAATAAAGAATACGGGGAAGATGTTTGCAACGCTTTCAAGGATATCGGTGTCGTTTTGAAAGCTGATATATCCGGCGTTTTCGTCTCTTGTAAGCAGGTAGGTCGACGGAGGTGTAAAGCCCATCGCCTCGGCAATCTCGGCTGTCACGCCGTATTCTTTAAGCAGATTATTGTATCTTTCATCGGTTACGCTTTGTAAAAGTTCGTTTACCTTGTCCTTATAGCTGTCAATCAGCGTTTCGTATTCATCACTGTAGATTTTTTCGGATTTGACAAGCTTCAGGTTAACCTCGGTAAAAGCCTCGCCGGTAAAGCATTCAGGCAGGACATAAAGGAAGGTATATACAGATCCGTTTCCGATGCTTGTTGATCCCCGGTCAAGACCGATATACATAGGAGACGAAGCAAGACCGACGATTGTATATTTGCTTTCCTTCAGGCTTGATGAAGCGGACTCATCGTTTTCGTCTGCCACCCTTATTACCATGCCGATGTCCTGCTCGGTAAATCTTTTTGCGTCTGCAAGACACTCGTTTGTCTTTTCCGGCAGCCTTCCTGACTTAAGAGAGGGAAGATTGATGCTCTCGGGAAGGGCAAGCATTTTAAAGGGACGGACGGTGCCATCGCTTTCAAGAAGAATGTCGGCAGTCTTTGTTCCCTCCGCTTTTTCGATTCCGTCAAGCGAGGCAAGCTTGTCGACTTCATCCTTTGTAAAGCCGATTGTCGAAAGCAGACGGAAGTCGTAGAAATTCTGATTGTTTAAATAATTGTTTCCGACATTCAGCATCGCGGCGGTGGTGATTTTCAACCCTGCAAAAAAGCCGGCGCTCAGCGCCACAATCAGCAGTATTGCCGAAAACCGTCCGAAAAACGAGCGGATCGTCCGCCATGTCATTTTTAAAACATATTTCATCTTACCACCTGTTACCACTCGATCTTGTCAATCGGAACAATGTCGGTATTTATCTCGTTTGAGCATATTTTTCCGCTTTTGATCCTGATCACGCGGTCTGCCATCGGGGCAATTGCCTGGTTGTGCGTGATTATGATTACGGTTGTACCTCTCTCCTTGCTCAGGTCGTAAAGCAGCTTAAGCACCGATTTTCCGGTCACATAATCAAGAGCTCCCGTCGGCTCGTCGCAGAGAAGAAGCCTCGGATTTTTTGCAAGGGCGCGTGCAATGGCAACCCTTTGCTGCTCTCCGCCGGAAAGCTGCGAGGGGAAGTTGTTTTCTCGCTCGGAAAGGCCGACCATATCAAGAGCCTTGTCTGCCGGAATCGGATCCTTGCACAGCTGTGCCGCAATTTCGACATTTTCAAGCGCCGTCAGGTTCGGAATCAGGTTGTAGAACTGAAACACAAATCCGACATCGTGGCGCCTGTATTCGATCAGCTCGCGTCTTGAAAGGCTCGAAATGTCCTTTCCGTCAAAGATAATGCTTCCGCTTGTAATCGTATCCATGCCGCCGAGCATGTTCAGCAGAGTCGTTTTGCCTGCGCCGGAGGAGCCGAGCAGGACGCAGAACTCTCCTTTGTCGATATTGAAGCACACATCATCAAGCGCAGTTACCTGTGCATTTCCGCTGCCGTATATTTTCTTTACATTTTCAAATTCTATGTAATGTCCGGACATTATCCATCCTCCCATAGCTGTTTTTTTCAGTGTCTGATATTTATCCGCTGCTTATTTGCTTATTACCGAGTATTTTACAACATTTGTAATAATAAATCAATGAAACGAAAGTGAATTTTTTAATAATTGCCCGTTTTATGCCGCAATCGGTCGGAAAGCCGGAAATATGACATGGTTTAAAAAAATCACTCTGTCGGTAAGGATACCTAAGAACAGAGTGATTTTGATGTTTATTTGTACGGATGCGAAGCTATGTAGCTTAAAACAAACTCAAATCCGGCAGGGGAAAGGTGCAGACCGTCTCCGTTTGTGTATTCCTGCGGACGGTATCCGTTTTCGTCGACCATTTCGGATGCGGTATTTAAAAACGGAAGCTTGAATCTTTTTGCAATTTCCGCTATCAGCCCGTTTCCGTTGAAGATTACCGTGTTGTTTATGCCGTTGCTCGTGTCGTAGTTTGCGCAGAGGGGATAGATTGTCTGAAGAATGATTTTTGTTTTCGGAGAGGCTTTTTTGATGTCGAGAATTACCGACTCATAGTAGCCGGTAAACGCCTCCTCCGAAAGAAACGAAACTCCGTTTACGCCGAGGGTGATAATCAGATATTTCGGCTTGTGCTTCAGCGCCATTTCGTACAGGGTAAGCTCGGAGCCGTCGGTTGCGTCGTACAAAAGATCGGTTGTCGCCCTGAAAAGCGCAAGCGTTCCGTTTTTCGGAACCCAGACCTGCTTGTAGTCGACATATCCGTACGCATAAAGGCCGTAGGTTGTTGAGTCCCCCAGAAAAACGATATTGTCAAAATAGTCCTTTGGCGCCTTCCCAGTGCCAAGCTCTACCTCCGAGATCGTTTTAAGATACCCTTCGACCTTTTCCTTTCCGAGCTTGTCGCTTAGCTGATCCATAAAAGCCTTCGGCGGATCGTTTTTGTCCTGCGATGTTACTGTCTCATTTTTTGTTTCTTCTGTTATGTTCTGAATATAATCTGTTACACTTTCCGGTGGGTTTTCGGTTGTATCTGCAATACTGCCGCTTGCAGAGGGTGTTGTGTCCTCGGCTTCGGAACTGTCCGATGTGATTTCGGAATTGCCTGTCGTTTCCGCATCAGGTGAGTTATGTTGAACCTTGCTGCAGCAGCCAAAAATGCAGCAGCTAAAGAAGATAGCGAATGAGAAGAGTAACAATTTAAGAGATTTTTTTGCCATACTATTACTTTTTTCCCCTTTCGAAAAGCCTGATAAGCATTAATATGACCATAAAAAGAGTTAATTTTCTGCTTATCCCGATAATTCTACTACAAAAATCAATTTATGTCAATATTTTGCGGTTTTTCATTGATTTTTGATGTATAATGTGATAAAATGTCAATGTTAATTGGTTTGCTGAATACACTGGGAAAGAAGCGGATAAATTTATTATATTCCCGGTATTTTAATTAATTCGGAGGACAGTAATGACGGGTTTTAAGGCAGCCGTTCCGGTATGGCCGGCGATATATGAAAACGAGTGGAATATCCTGCTTTCCTTTACATCCGAAGTGAAAAAAGAAAGCGGCAGATATGTTTTTAAAGCCGCAGCGGATAATTTCTATCGGCTCTTTATAAACGGCAGATTTGTTTTCTTCGGCCCGGAAAGATGTGCCAAGGGCTCGTGGCGTGTCGACGAGATCGATGTGACAGACGAGCTTGATGACGGAAATAACATAATAAGAATAGACGTAATCCACTACGGAGTCGGCTCGTTTTACTATGTAAACCAGAAGGGCAAGGCATTTCTTCAGGCAGAGCTGCTTTGCAACGGTACTCCGGTCTGCTATACCTTTGAAAACGGCGGAGGCTTTACCTGTCGGCGCTGCCTTTCAAAGGAACAGAAGGTGGAGCGCTTCAGCTTTCAGCGCCCGTTCCTTGAAAGCTACACGCTTCCGCTCGAATATTCAGAGCCGCTTGAGCTTTCCGGAAAGGAGAATATAAAGCTTCTTAAAAGGGGCGCACCGTATCCGCTTTTTGCGCCGGCATATCCCGTAAAGGAGCTTGGGGTAGGAGATTTTAAGGTAAATGAGAATGTAAGCATCAAGCCGTACGACAGAAGAATCGAAAACAAAATGTCGGATTACTGCTACGATGCTTCGGAAATTAAAACACTCTATTGCGAAAAAAGAGCAGGCTTTGAAATTTCCGAAATAAACAGGACAGAAAAAGCACTTACCGAGAAATACGAGTTTTCGCTCAACGGCGGAAGATGGACGCTTCTTGAGCTTGAGTCGGAATTAAGCGGCTTTGTTTCGCTTGATATCTGTGCAGAAGCGGATTCCGAGATATATATTACATTTGATGAAATCCTCTGCGGCGGAATTGTTGACGTGCGTAAGAGAAACGACTCCTGCACCGGAATTATCCGCCTTAAGGTCAAAAAGGGAAAACACAGCTTCCTCGGCTTTGAGCCTGTCTCGATGAAGTTTTTCCAGATCTTCTGCCTTGAGGGAAACGTAAAAATTTCCGATTTCCATCTTATAAGATTTGAAAATTCAGATGTTAACAGAGCGCGCTTTGAAAGCTCAGACGAGGCTTTGAACAGAGTTTTTTCTGCGGCGGTTTCGACATATGCGCAAAACGCGGTCGATCTTTATACCGACTGCCCGTCAAGAGAAAGAGCCTGCTGGCTTTGTGACAGCTTCTTTACCGCAAGGACAGAAAGGGATCTCTGCGGTTCATCTGCAATCGAACATGATTTCCTTGAAAACTTCATAATAGCTGAGAGCTTTACAATTCCGAAGGGAATGCTCCCGATGTGCTATCCGTCGGATTCGCTTGACGGATCCTTTATCCCGAACTGGACGATGTTCTTCTACCTTCAGCTTGAGGAATATTTTATCAGAACCGGCGACAGGAAGCTTATCGATGCGGCAAAGGAAATGGCATATGACATGATAAGCTATTTTGACAGATTCGAAAACAGCGATAGTCTTCTTCAGGATCTTGAAAGCTGGGTGTTTGTCGAATGGTCGCAGGCAAATGAATGGATAAGCGATGTCAACTTCCCGACAAACATGCTCTACTACCATACCCTGTGTGTTATATCGAGACTGTATAACGATGATCGGATCGCAAAAAAGGCAGAAAAGTTAAAGAAATCGATTTTGCGCCTTTCGTTTAACGGAACCTTTTTTGAGGATAATCTTGAAAAGAACGAAAACGGAGAGCTTGAAAGAAAGGGACATATTTCCGAGGTCTGCCAGTATTATGCATTCTTCTCGGGTGTTGCGGATGCAAAAACCCATCCGGATCTGTTAAGAAGAATTATAAACGATTTCGGTCCGGGACATAAGTGCGAAACTGTCTATGACAATGTTTTCCCGGCAAATACCTTTATCGGCAATTTCCTTCGTATGGAGATTCTTTCAGAGGCAGGAAAGCAGGAGCAGCTTATTTCCGAGATTGTCGAATACTTTGACTATATGGCAAGGATGACAGGAACGCTCTGGGAAAACGACGAGCCGTATGCAAGCTGCAATCACGGCTTTGCATCTCATCTTGTAAGAATCTTCTACCGCGACATCCTCGGAATTGCAAGGGTGGACGATAACGAAAAAAAGGTATACCTTTCTGACAGCTACTGTGCTCCGAACAGCGTAGATACCGTGCTTCCTGCTGCTTTCGGAGAGATTAAAATCAGTATCCGCGACAGGAAAAGAGATGTTATCCTGCCTGACGGATATACGGCTGTTAAGCTTTGACTTGGACGGCGGATTGAACTGTCCGAGTTATAAATTGGTAATAATGATATAAATAATATAAATACGGGAGGAAAAAACAGTGAGTAACTTTGAAGCTGCAAAGGCGAAATACAGTGAGTACGGAGTCGATGCTGAAGCTGCAATCAAAAGACTTAAGGATGTTCCTGTGTCGATACATTGCTGGCAGGGCGACGATGTTTCCGGTTTTGACTCAAAGGAGAGCCTTTCAGGCGGTATTCAGGCGACCGGAAACTATCCGGGAAAGGCAAGAACATTTGAAGAGCTGAAGCAGGATCTGGATTTTGCCATGTCATATATTCCGGGAAAGCATAAGCTCAATCTTCACGCAAGCTATGCTGTCTTTGAAAAGGGCGAATTTGCGGACAGAGATGCAATCTGCCCGAAGCACTTTGAAAAATGGGTTCAGTATGCAAAAGAAAGAAACATGGGTATAGATTTCAACCCGACCTTCTTTTCACATCCGATGGTAAAGGACGGACTTACTCTTTCGTCACCCGACGAAAAGGTAAGAAGCTTCTGGGTTGAGCACGGAAAAAGATGCCTTGAAATTTCGGAATATTTTGCAAACGAAACAGGCGTTCCGTGCGTAATGAATATCTGGATTCCGGACGGCTACAAGGACATTCCGGCGGACAGACTCGGACCGAGGGCAAGATTTAAAAAATCCCTTGACGAGATTCTCACAATTCCGTATGACAAGAAAAAAGTTTATGTAACCCTTGAATCCAAGGTGTTCGGAATCGGTCTTGAATCCTATACAGTCGGCTCTGCCGAGTTCTGCTCGAACTATGTGGCATATAAGGGAATTACGCCTCTTATGGATAACGGACACTATCATCCGACAGAGCTTGTTTCGGACAAGATATCGTCGATGCTGCTGTTCAACGAGAAAATCGCTCTTCACATTACAAGACCGGTAAGATGGGACAGCGACCATGTTGTTCTGTTCGACGACGAGACAAAGGAGATCGCAAAGGAAATCGTCCGCAACGATGCTCTTGACAGAGTATTTATTGCAACCGACTATTTCGATGCCTCGATCAACCGCATCAGCGCTTGGATAACCGGACTTCGCAATGTCGAAAAGTCTCTGCTTTTCGCACTTCTTCAGCCAAGCGAGAAGATGAAGGAGCTTCAGGACACATCAAGGTTTACAGAGCTTATGGTGCTCTCTGAGGATATGAAAACACTTCCGTTCGGCGACGTTTGGGAGGAGTATCTTGAAAGACAAAATATTAAGTCAAATTACATCAATGATGTTTTGAAATATGAAAGGGAATTGTTGGTAAATCGAAAATGAAAAACATTTTAACTGCACCGTTTGTTGAGGAAATGATTGAAGCGACATCGAATATGTACCGTGTCGGCTGGGATGAGAGAAACGGAGGTAATATCAGCTATCTGCTTGACCCGAAGGAGGTTGCGGAATACAGAGATATGAACTTTGTAATCCGTACCATCCCGACTGGATTTGATGCAACACCGCTTATCGGCAAGTGCTTCATCGTTACAGGAACCGGAAAATACTTTAAAAACGTTGCAAAATATCCGGAGAACAATCTCGGAATAATCAGAATTGCCGAGGACGGAACAACAGCCGAGCTTCTTTGGGGATATGATGACGGCGGACGCTTTACAAGCGAGCTGCCCGCTCACCTTATGAGTCATATCGCAAGACTGAAAAAGGATCCGGATAACCGTATCGTAATGCATACACACCCCACATACACTCTTGCAATGAACTTTGTTCATGAGCTGAACGACAGAAGCTTTACACGCGCTCTGTGGCAGATGTGCACAGAATGCATGGTTGTTTTCCCGGACGGAGTCGGAGTTCTTCCCTGGATGCTTTGCGGAAACAACGAAATCGGCGAGGCAACCGCAAAGAAGATGGAGGAATACAGAATTGTTATCTGGGGTCTTCACGGAATCTACGGTGCGGGAAAAACTATGGATGAGACCTTCGGTCTTATCGAGACTGTCGAAAAGGCTGCGCAGATCTATATGCTCACAAGCAATCACGAAAGAATCAATATTATCAACGATAAGCAGCTTCGCATGATTGCAGAGGGCTTTGGTCTTGAATACAGAAAGGATTTTTTGGATCTTGACTGATCGGATCGCTTTATTCCGATTGCCTTATGGCAGGGTGCTTGGCATCACTGTAATTTAAAAATTTTAAAGGCGGACAGCTAAATACGGCTGTTCGCCTTTTTATGTCGTCTTTAGGCGTAGAAAAAAATCCCCCGGTTCTACCGGGGGAAGAAAAGAAGCTTCAGCGGTGAAAAAAAGG
>CAKSER010000056.1 GCA_934447715.1 uncultured Eubacteriales bacterium
CACGTGGGGCTGCGGTTTTTTCGTGGCTTCTTTAGACGCGGAGCATCCCGGGTGGTGACAGGAGCCGTGCCAAGGGGGTAGCGGTCTTGGCTGTCGACATTATTTTAGACATGCATAAAAGTCATTCGCAGCGGCATGAGAAAACCGGGGCAGGGGCTTGGCAGAGGTTTTGGTGCTGCGGCGGCACGACGACGGCACAACGGCGATACGGCGGCACAGTGCGAGACAGTACAGCGACAATCCGGTGACGGCGCGCGACAATTTCGAATAACTTGCATAAAATGAATGTAAAATGTTTATAAAAAACTTCAAAATCGGGAATTTTCTGAAGAGCTGGGGTAAAAATCACGGTTTTTGCCCTTGACTTGTGACGATTTTTGTTGTATCATTGGTTTTGAATATTGATTTAATTATTTTTTTAATAGCTTTAATAATCTGAGCAAATAAATTTAATCCGAGGATGGTTTAAGGTAATGGAAAAAAAGACATTTAAAAAAATCGCGATAATTACATCCGGCGGCGACTCGCAGTCTATGAACGCCGCAGTCCGTTCGGTCGTTCTTTCCGCAAAGGCAATGGGCATTGAGGCTGTCGGTATCAACGAGGGCTATTACGGCATGACTCACATGAGAGAGGACGATTTTATCGACCTCGACATGTACAAGGTCAACAATATTATTTCAAAGGGCGGCACGATTCTGAATTCCGCCCGCTTCCCGGAATTCAAGGAGAAGGAAAATGTTATAAAGGCTGCAGAAAATCTCCGCAGAGCCGGAATTGACGGTCTTATCGCAATCGGCGGCGACGGCTCCTTCAGAGGCGCTGCCGACCTTCTCAATCTCGGCGGAATCCCCTGCATCGGTATTCCGGCAACAATCGACAACGACATTACCGCAACCGACTATTCTCTCGGCTTTGACACGGCAATGAACGAGACAATGAAGATGGCTGACTGCTTAAGAGACACCTGCAACTCCCACAAGCGCTGCAACATTATCGAGACAATGGGCAGAGGCGCAGGCTACATAGCTCTTTACACCGGAATCGCAGTAGGTGCAACCGCTGTTATCATTCCCGAGAAGATGGATGGCTTCGACCGTGACGCGCTTATTAGCAGAATGATCGAAGCAAGAAAGAACGGCGTAAGAAGCTTCCTCATCATGGTATCCGAGGGCGTTCTCTGCGACAGAGACGACGCAAAGAAGTTCATCGAGCAGCTTAATGCATTCATGAGTGAAAACAAGGATGTATGCTTCGACGAGATCACAGATCAGGACGACAAGGATACGGTAAAGGCAAAGAAGGCGGCAGCAACAAAGCTTGCAAAGCAGTTCCACCTCACCTTTAACGGCGCATACGGAGAACAGCTCCAGGCAGAAATCGAAAAGAGAAGCAAGGAAGCCTTTAAGGAAATCTACAAGGAAACCGGAAACGAGGATTTCAACGGCGAATATATAGAGACAAAGTTCGCGCGCTTCGCTCACATAGTAAGAGGCGGATCGCCGACATTAAGAGACAGACTGATCGCATCCCAGATGGGCGAGATGGCTGTAAAGGAGCTTGCCGACGGAAAGAGCAACCGCGTTATCTGCGTAAACAACGGTCAGCTGAAATCGATCGACTTCAACGACGCAATGCTTGTTGACAAGCTTTACCGCGCATACAACGCAGGCCATCCGGATCAGGCAAAGGTTGACGCAATGACCGACGAGCAGAAGGAGATCTACTACAGACGTATCTCCGAAATGAACGACCTTTACGCGCTTGCAAACACATTGAGCGAAATCGGCACAAAATAAGCAAACTAAAAAAAACAAGACAAAAAGAAGAAGCACAGGGATAAAAGATCCTCTGTGCTTCTGTTTTTTTGCCGGTTATTTGCTTTTGCCGTTGCATGCTTTGCACGGATGAGCGTAGCCTCAACAGCTTGCTATTCAAGCTTTTGAGGATATCATTTTACGATCTTTTTTATATCGGAAATCTGTCCCATCACCATAATATGCTCATCCTTTTTCAGAACGTAATCCGCCGAGGGGGTAAAGACCTTATCGCCGGATTTTGCAACAAGGATATTCATATTATATCTCGATCTGAAATCGAGATCCTTTAGGCTTTTGCCTATCCACTGGGAAATCGGCTCGATCTCGCAGATGACATATCCGCGCTCCAGCTCGATACAGTCGAAAATGTTGTCCGAGCTTTCGGTCATCGCAATCCGTGCCGCCATCTGAAAATCCGGATAGATTATCTTATCGGCACCGTTGCGGAGAAGAAATTTCGCCTGAACATCCTCATCCACCTTGCTGAACACCTTTTTTGCACCAAGCTCCTTTAAAAGGCTTGTTATCTGCAGATTGGCAAGAAAATTTTCCGCCATGCAGACAAAGCAGGCATCAAAGCTTTCCACGCCGAGCTCTCTTAACGTTTCCTCCTTTGTGCAGTCCCCGATCTTTGCCGAGATATCGTAGGACAGCAGATCCTCGATTGCCTTCTCGTTTGAATCGACTATCATAATCTCGCACCTTTCGGCAGACAGCGCTCTTGCAAGATGATGTCCGAAGCTTCCCATTCCGATTATCAAAAATGATTTCATCTTATATCTTCCTCTTCATTATTTATGCTCTTTTGTTCTTTTACTGTTCGCTTTTTCGGTTCTGTTTACCTTTACATTGCAATGTATCAGCCGATTGTGATTTTACCCTTCGGATACTTGACATTGCCTGCCCCCTTCTTTTCAAGCAGGGCAAGGGCAAACGAAATACTTCCGACTCTTCCGCAATACATGAGGAACATCACAATATACTTCGATGCCGCAGCAAGCGATCTCGTAATCCCTGTCGTCATTCCGACCGTTCCGATTGCCGAGAAGGCCTCGAACATCAGATCTATTACGTTAATATCCTGAATCATGCAGATTGCAAGCGTTCCGCCGAGCGCCAGCGTCAGGTTTACGACAAAGATCGTCGCCGCCTTGCCAAGGTCGCTCTGATCTATCTCTCTTCCGAAAGCAACCGTGCCGGGAAGCCTCCTCATCCGCGCCGCCATATTTATAAACAGGATTGCAACCGTCGTGGTCTTTATTCCTCCGGCGGTCGATCCGGGGCTGCCTCCGACAAACATCAAAATAACCATAAGCAGCTTTGTGCCGCCGGTGTATTTTGCAATGTCGGTAGTGTTAAAGCCGGCGGTTCTTGTCGTGACCGATGCAAAAAGCGAGCTTAAAATCCTTTCGCCGAGCGGCATGCCGGAAAAGCCGCCTCTTTCAAGGAAGAAAACAAGTATTGCACCCCCGAAGGTGAGTATAAACGAGGTTACCAGCACAAGCTTTGTATGAAGCTCGAGCTTTTTGAAGTTGAATTTCTTTGCGATCAGGTCGTCCCACACAAGAAATCCGATTCCGCCGATCGTAATCAGCAGCATCACCGTAATGCTCACAAGCGCGTCGCCGCTGTATGCTATAAGCGAGGCAAATTCCCCGTCTCTTGCACCCATAAGATCAAATCCGGCATTGCAGAACGCCGAAATCGAGTGGAAGACCGAATACCAGATTCCCTTCCCGACACCGAATTCCGGAATGAATCTGATCGAAAGAAGCAGCGCTCCTGCCGTCTCGACAATCACCGTTCCGAGCAGGATCTTGTTTGTCATCTTTAAAATTCCGCCTACATGCGACTGATTGAGGCTCTCGACCATGATCTCACGCTCTCTTAATCCGATTTTGTGCTTTATCAGCTTGAAAAACAGCGTCGCGACCGTCATAAAGCCGAGACCGCCGATCTGGATAAGTATAATTATTACCGCCTGGCCGAACGAGGAGAAGTAGGTTGCCGTATCCCTTACGACAAGCCCGGTGACGCAGGAGGCACTGACCGCGGTAAACAGTGCATCGTTAAACGTGGCGCCGCTTCTGTCGGCGGTCGATATCGGCAGCATCAAAAGCAGAGCTCCGATAATTATCATAAGAAAATATCCGAGCGCAATGACCTGCAGATGTGTAATTCTTTTTTTCATTTTATTATTCTACCCCGTTGCCTTTCCTTTAGGTTCTGTCTGCATCCGTTTTCTTCTGCTCCGTCTTATTTTGGCTCGTGGTTTTTTCTGCCGCTTCCTTTTCTGCTTTTTCCTTTGCTTCCTTTGCTTCTTTTTCCGCCTTTTCCGCCATGATTTTATCCCTGTTTTCAAGCATCGAAAGAAGCTTTTCCTCGCTTATGTTGTTTTCGATGAAATTCCATCTTTTTAGGATAAAATCTCTTAGATATTTAATCTGAAGCTCGTAGGTCGGGTATTTTTTTACAATCGACGGCTCGCATCCGACAACTCGGTTAAGAATATCCCAGCGCTTGAAGTTATACTCAGCCGAGCCTTCTATTTTTTCTGAAAGCTCATTGATTGTGCTGTCCGCAGCAGAAAGCAGCTTGTCCTTTACCTCGTTCCACCTTGTTCTGAGCCGCTCTCTGAAATCCGGGTCCTTCATCAGATAGACAAGCCAGTTGTCCTTTATATATCCCTTGTCCTGGCTCAGGCTTGCCCAGGCGTTATAATTTCCGTGATCCGCCCACATGTTGCCGAACGCGGTATCAAAATCCCACACCGGGCCCATCACAAGCTTGCCGCCTGCATCCTTTGTAAAGAAGCAGCTGCGCCTGAAGCACGCGTCAAGATTGTATGTAAGCTCTGTTAAAATCAGCCAGTCGACAACCGAGTCGACATCGATAAGCTTTTCGTAATCTCCGCCGGAGACTATCGCGTCCTCGACGCTCTGCATGTATTTGTGGATATAATATGTCCTGTCCGGGTTCCTTTCGTCCTCGTCCGGGAACTCGATTGCAAGGAATTTGAGCATATTAAGATGAAAATAATCGTAGTCTACACGGTCATCCTCTTTTTTTCCGCCCATTTCGATAAGAAAACCGCAGTCGACACCCTTGCCGGTCTTGATCTTGACTCTGCCGCTTGTGACCTCGACCTTTTCACCGATAGTATACACCCCGATATAATCGCCGTTCAAAAAGACATCCACCGGCTGCATTTCTGCTGTAAAATCAAAGCCGAGGCAGTCGGAAAGCGCCATTGCGACATTATTTCTGATCAGCGACTTGTCGATATAGTTTGCAAGAAGCACCCAGCGCTTTGCCGCCGTCATTCCGAGAACCGGAGTTTTCGTTTCAAATTTGATCTGATACGGTTTCTTTTCCCATGACCAGGTCGAATTGCCTCTGCCGCGGATCTTGATTTTTGTCTCCGAAACAGAGGAAAAGCCCGGAACATGCTCGGAATTTATTCTGACCCTTGCATTTTCATATTCGGTTTTCGAGGCAACCTCCTTATTGCTGTCGACATTTATAATTACAACCGGCAGCTTTGTCGGAACATAGTTTGTCACGACCTTATATGTAACGCTTTTTCCGGTTTTCCTTTTCCCCTCATATACCGTTATGCTGCATCCGTCCTTATAAAGAAGATTGACGGTTCCGTCCGAATTAAGGCAGTCAGAGGAAAAACTGTATTCGCCCTTATTTGTCACAACAGACAGCCTTGCAGCTCTTAAAAGCGCCGGATCGAGAACGCATTTTACGGTTTCGGTAATCGTATTTCCGCTGATTTTATACGTTATATCCTCTGTCAGATTGGCGTTGTCCTTCATTAAAAGCTTAAACGACTTTATTTTGAGCTTTCCGTCATTTTCGTCAGGATCCGGAGGCGTCGGAGGATCAACGTCATCTGTTTCGGGGGCATCCGGCTCTGTTGTCTGCTGCGCCGAATCGGTTTCGGTCTGATGTGGGGTGCTGTCCTCTGTGTCGGGATATGTCTCTGTGCCGGGATATGTCTCGGTACCCGAATATGAGGTTTCAACGCCGGTGGTTTCAGCTCCTTTGTCTTCACCCTGTCGGCTGCTCATGATATGCCATCCGGCAAGTATTGCCGCCGCGGCAAAAATTACAATTCCGACTGCCGGCAGCAGTATTTTTTTTAAATTCATCTTCATGTTATTTTTTCCTTACGACAGATTTAGGGACGTATACACTATATACCGCGTCCGCCGGTCGGCAGGCTGCCTCTCAACTTTATCTGAGTTCGGTGCAAAGCGCCGAACTTGCAAAACGCGGAAAACTTTACTTAAACTTCGTACAGATTATATACCGCGTTTATTATACATCATCAAGTCACGAAATTCAATAGCAAAAGGCTTCGCGCATTTCCGTTCGGAAAAGCATGAAGCCCTTTTCTTTGCTGCAATATTTATTTATCGCCGTTTCGGCGGCAATCAGCCGGTAATCGCGTGTGAACCCCACATCGGATACACATACCGCCGCCTCACTTGATCGTGGCAGGCTGCAAATCGGCTGACGACACCTCGACACCTCGGTACCCTGGCACCTCGCCCCCGGAACCACAGCCCCTTAAAAATTATTCCTCGTCCGGCGAATCGATATCCGGTGCGCCCTCTGTGTAATCGTATGTGGGCAGCTTTCTGGTCTGGATAACCGGAGTGGTCTGTCCTCTCGGTCTTCTGCGGCGAGAGTTTCCCGTCTGCTGCTCCTTGCTTCCCGGAATCATAACAACAACTCTTCTGTTGCTGCCTGCGCCTACCGATGTAGTGGTAACTCCCTCGATAAGCTGAATCTCCGAATGGATGATTCTTCTCTCGTATGCGTTCATCGGCTCAAGAGAGAAGTTCTTCTTATACTTAAGAACCTTGTCTGCCATTCTTCTTGCAAGCTGGCGGAGGGTTTCCTCTCTCTTTGCTCTGTAGCCCTCGGCATCTATGCTGATATGCATATCGTCGTCAGCCTCGCTGCTTCTCGAGCAGGCAAGGTTTACAAGATACTGAAGCGAATCGAGCGTATCGCCGTGATAGCCGATAAGGATATGCGCGTCCTCGCCCTTGATGTTGATCTTGAGGTCGTTTCTTTCCTCGTCGCAGTCGACAATCTCTGCCTCTGCCATGATATCCATATTTCTGATTATCGTATTGATAAGCTCTACGGCAGTGCTCTTTGTGTCCTGCTCGCAGATGACCTTTACCTTTGCCGGAGTCTGCCCAATCCCGAGAAAGCCGGATTTGGGCTGCTCAAGCACCTCATAGGTGCACTTCGACGCATCAACGCCGAGCTCGTCAGCTCCGTTTGCGATAGCCGCCTCTATTGTTTTTCCGGTCGCAATAACTTCCTTCTTCATTATTTTCGTTTTCACTTCCTTCTGTATGTGCTGTTTTAAACAGACAGACCAAAAGCTCCGGCTAAGTCGCCTCTGCCTTTGAATTTGAAAGCTTATCTGCCTGTTTTCCGTCCCTTACGTCATATGACAGTAAGAAAGGAATCATTTCTTGCCTTTTTTGTCTTTGTTCTTGCTGCTCTTATCGTCGGCGCTCTTTTCCTGCTTCAGCTTTACCGGAGCCTCAAGCTCTACGGTATCGCTGTCGTCATTTCCGCCGTTTTTGCCGGATGCATTATCTGCGGTATTTGCCGATTCGGTCTCCTCCTCCGGAAGAAGGTCGATTCTGTGCGAAGCGATCCTGCCGCTTGCCTCCGCCTTCCTTAACGATGCCCTGTCAACCTTTGTTCCGGACATATACTGCTTTTCGGCAGCCTTATATTCCTCGTCGGTAAACTCCGGATACGGGAAGATCTTCTTTAAAATGAACTGCTTTAAAACCGAAACAAGGCTGGTATATATCCAGTACAGACCGAGCATTGCCGGCACCTGGAACGAGAAGATTACCGAAATGAGCGGCATTCCGATATCCATAAACTTCATCGAAGCAGCCTGGTTTCCGGCAGACGGTGCCTGATATGACATCTTTCTTGTCAGAACCATGCTTAAGTAATAGGAGGCAAATACGAGAACAGGAATGAGAATAAGCCAGTCGATCTGCTTCAGGCTCGGTGTGAGCGCAAGATCAATCGCGCCGCCGAATATCTTGAAGTTCGGGAGATTGTCCTTTGTAAAGCCCTCCGGAAGATATTCCGAGAAGCTTTCAACTCCGTTTATCTGCAGCAGGCTTGCAATCTCGATTCCGGAAAGGCTGTTTTTAAGATC
>CAKSER010000057.1 GCA_934447715.1 uncultured Eubacteriales bacterium
CGACTGCTCTGTAGCTTTCCTCTATACGCTTGTCATAGCGGTTTTCCATATAATTTTCAATGCCGAGCGAGTGAATGGTTCTGATATTGTGCAGTGTCTCCGGTACCTGCCCCGATACGGCGGCAACAGCGCGGCGGTTGTCAAGCTGAGCTGAAAGCATCTTCTTTTGAACATGCCTCGTGAAAACCGCAAAAAGCGGAAGAATTACAAGCAAAACAAGGGCAAGTCCGGTATTTTTTACCGCAATGACAGCCAATATCGAAATAATTCGGCAGGCGTCGGCAACCATGCTGATAATTCCGGAGGTAAAGAGCGCCTCTACAGTGTCAACATCGCTTAAAAAGCGTGCCGTTACCTCGCCGGGATTCTGCGAAACGAGCGTGCTTGCCGGCAATTTTGTAAGCTTTTGCGACATTTCGGAGCGCAGGGCGTGTGTCATCATCTGCCCGAAAAGCACCAGCAGCGTTTCCTGTGCAGAGGAAAGCACACCTTCAAGCACAAGGCTGCCGAAATACATAAGCACTGCGGTAAAGGCAAGCGGAATACCTGCCGTCAGCCGATCGATTATGCCGGCAAGCAGAAGCGGCGGAATAAGCGAGACGACAACCGACATTGCAACGCACAAAACCGTTCCGACAGTAAGAAGCCGATGTGCCAGCGCCGCCGTATATACTGCCGCGAATACTCCGGGTTTGTTCTTTTTCCCGGCCTTATTCATTTTATTTGTCCTATTCGTCTTTTCCGTATTCATTTCTTTTCGTCACCTCCCGTCTGGCTTTCATAAAGGCTTTTATAGGTCGGCTGGGCTTTAATCAGCTCATCGTGTGTGCCGACCGATGCCCTTCCGTTTTCGATAAAGATTACCTTCTGCATCTTTGGAAAATGATACAATCTGTGAGAGATCAGAATTACAATTTTGTCTTTTGCATACTCTCTAAGATTTTCAAATACTGCATCCTCCGTATTCCGGTCGAGTGCGGAAAACGGATCGTCTAAAACCGTTACCGGGCGAGGGTGGGCAAGTGTTCTTGCAAGCGCAAGCCTTTGAGCCTGTCCGCCGGAAAGACGCACGCCGCTGCTGCCGATTACGGTATTAACACCATCCTCCATTTCTAATACCTCATTTTCAAGCATCACGGCTTTAAGATACGGCATTTCATCCTGCTCGCTGCCGCAAAGGAGGTTGTTTTTTAATGTATCGGCACTGAGCTCCGGATCGTGCCCGAGATAGCCTACGGTTGCCGCAATTTCTCTTTGCGAAAGCGCTGACAGCTCCTTGCCAGCAAAGCGGATCGAGCCCTTGTACGGCGCTTCGCAGAAAAACGTCCGCCCGAAAGTCGATTTGCCGCAGGCAACAGGGCCTGTCACTCCGATAATATCGCCGGGGTGGGCGGTAAATGAAAGCCCGGAAAAAATCGGATTTTCGCCGTATGCAAACGAAAGCTTTTCCACTTTAAGATCGGCAGGCTGCGGTATTTCAAGCTCAAAAAGCGTCTTAGGGGATTTCATGAGCGGCTTGATCCGCTTCCAGGAGACCTCCGCCTTCTGCACCGAATTAAACAGCTTTGCGACCTTGGAGGATTTGACCGTCAGCTTTGTAAAGCAGGAAAGAAATGTTGTAAACGCAGCAATGTCCCAGGCACTCCACCCGGTGCCGAGCACGTTTTTAGCGCCGAACCACAAGATAAACAGCACACCTGCTGTGGATGCCGTAAGGTACAGAGGTGTGAGCGCCGACTGCCACACATTGCTTTTTACCGCGGCTTTTTCGTAGCCTTTCAGAGCTGTTTCATAGCGCTCCTCTCTTGCACCTTCACAGCCGTATATGCGATATGTCACGGCGTTTTGTGCACGGTCAAGCGTAGCACTGCTGAGCGCACCGGCAGCTTTTTTATACGCAGCCCCTGCGCGCTGCACCGGCTTTTTCATTTTCGCGGCGCAAAAATATGATATCGGCGTAAAGATCAGACTGAGCAGCGCAAGACGCCGGTCGTAGACAAAAAGCATTACAATATATCCTGCGAGTGCAACTCCGGTATCGAAAATCTCGGTTGTAAACTTGCGCATTCCCTCTACACAGTCGTCCACATCCGAAATCGCCTTGGTCATCAGCTCTCCTGCACCCTCC
Source organism: uncultured Eubacteriales bacterium (assembly GCA_934447715.1). Classification (GTDB taxonomy): domain Bacteria; phylum Bacillota; class Clostridia; order Oscillospirales; family CAG-272; genus HGM12657. The sequence goes on from CAKSER010000057.1 coordinate 2,129, forward strand.
TTTTCAAGCGACGAGCGGCTTTCGCGCAGGAGATTGGCATACAGAATGCCCTTCATCCTGCGGTTGATGTTATTTGCAAAGCGGCGGACATAAAAGCGTTTTACAAACCGTGCCGCCTGTACCAAAAGAACCGTCACGATATATAAAGCCACCAGAACCGCCATCTTCGAGGCTGCTTCGCTTCCGCCTAATATATCGGCAAGGCATTGGGCAAGCCGTCCCTCAAACCACGGTGTTGCAAGAAGTCCGACATTATAAAACACACCGGACAGCGTCACAAAGGCAAGCGGAAGCCACTCTGCCTTAAAATATGAAAGGATTCTGTCTGGGCGGAGGCTTTCTTTGCTTTTTTTCATTGCTTTTTTGCCTCTTCCCTTTTTGTAAAATGCGGAAAGCCTGCGCGGCTTTCTGTTTTGGAGGCTGTATACAGCTTGTTCAGCAGCACAGCGAAGTCTTTTGCCTCTTCATCTGTCAAAACAGAGGTAATATACTCGTAAAACGACGCCTCGATTTCTGCCTTTGAGGACTTTGTTGCCTCTGCCTTTTCTGTAGGATACAGAAGCTGGCTGCGGCGATCGTTCGGATCGTCCTTGCGTATAATAAAGCCCTTTGCTTCGAGGTTCTTTGTCCTTCTGGCAATTGCCGCCTTGTCGGCATGCAAAAGCTCCGCAAGCCTTGCCTGCGTGCAGCCCGAATTGTGACGCAATGCGTGAATCAGATCAATCTCCGCCGTACCGATCCCCTCCTCGCGCAGCGAAACCAGAACCAGCTTCTCCGCCTCTCTTGCAATCTTGGTAATTTTCCGCTCGGTAATATCCATATCTGCACCTCTTTTGTTGGTTGTATGTACATCGTTGTATATACAACTATTATAGCCATAAATAAAGCCCTGTCAAGATATTTTTATGACAGGGCATATTTTTTGCTTCGACCGAGGATATCCGACCGATGCACAAAAAGGCGGTTTTCAGGCCTTAATGCCCTTTAGGAACCGATCAACCTCATTATTAAATTCTTTGGGATTTTCGGCTGCGATAAAGTGATTTCCTTTGATGATTACCAGTCTTGAATTCGGTATACTCTCTGCGATTTGTCTTGTGTGCGACTCCTTTATCATATCTTTTTTCCCGCAGATTACAAGTGTAGGGGCTGTGATTTTTGCAAGCTCGCGCGGATTAATATGCGGATCGTTTACCATCAACCCGAGCATTTCGGCATTTGCCTTTGCCTTGGGGGATTTTTTTGCAAAATGCCTTGCTATTCGATAGCCTATTTCGATCGGGAGCTGCGTTGACCGCTTTACCCCCTTCGGGTTCAGGTTTCCTCCGTTTAAAAGAGTTAAAAATCTTCTTCACTTCATACAGCATTCGAGTTAGTGTGTGCTAACTGTGTTAACCTTAAAAAACCACCCTACGGCAGCCTGTGCTTTATGAAAGCAGCTCACGACATGTAAAAATGACCGCTATCGTTTATTCGGTCATATTAGAGCACAATGATTTTTCTTTTTCAATAGAAAACTCACAATTTCCGACTGTAAAATCATAAAAATTCAGCGTTTTTAAGATCTTTCGGACAGCTTTATCTTCATTTGCCGTACATTTGCTGGTTTTGGGGCAAAACCCACATAAAAATCACCCCCTGCCGCATTCTGCAGCAGGAGGTATAGCTTTTATGTTCCGATAACACCGTCAGAATTCTTAATTTATTGTAACAAAACCTTCGCACCAATTGTCTTGATCTATTATATACTTCACTGACGAGAATCTTCTTTTTACCGAATGGCTTTGCGTCAGCCATTTAAACACAAGACCGATTGCCGCGCTTAATCTGCCGGAGTATATATCGTACGACTCGGTAATTTTATCATCTTCGTCCTCCAAAACTATTTCGACAAACAGAACCCACACGGCTTTTGCATATTCCATACCATGCATCTCCATGCGTGTCTTTTTGGGCTTTACATCATACCCTATAATGTGAAAACCGGAAAGACAGTCGCAAAACCCGGGCAGATCCGAATACCTAATAATAGCGTTCTCTGCCTTTTCATACGAAGAATATATGCCAATCAGCTTGTCATCATATACAAGACTGTCTATTATGTGTCTGTGGTACAGCAGATAAACCATTACTATTCCCTCCCGATTTTTTCGGCACGACTTTAAATAAGCTGCTGCTCATTTATCATCAGCTTGAACTGCAATCCGAGCTTTTCTGCTGCCTTTCTGCAAAGAATCATACGATCCATAAATATTTCAAAATAATCCATGACCGATCCATAGCGTGTATCTACCGAAAGCTTGAGCTTTATAAGCGTATGCGCTTCGTTTATCTTCAGCTCGGACTTTGTAACCGAATAATTCACTCTGTCGTGTATATCAAAGTTGGTCGAATCCTGATTGCGCACGCGGCTTCTTCTTACATCGGATTTATCGGCAAGAATCAGCGCCGCCGCAAGCTCGCTTACAGGCTGACCTGTTCCCTCGTCATGATTGCCTATTGCGGTTGTGATTATTGCGATCTCCTCCGGCAGAAAATCCAGTTTTTCAAGCAGCCTGAAGGCGATAACCGCTCCGCTCTGACTGTGGTCAACACGGTTTACCAGATTTCCGATATCATGAAGATAGCCTGCTATCTTCGCAAGCTCAACCATTCTTTCGGAATATCCGAGCTCTTTAAGAATATATCCGGCCTTTTCCGCAACAAGCGTAACATGTGCAAAGCTGTGCTCGGTAAATCCGAGCGCAACAAGCGACGCATCCGCCTGTGATATGTAGGTTTTTATTGTCTCGTCCTTAATTATCTGCTCATATGTCATCAAGTCGGCTCATCTCCTTTTCGTTTTTCTCTTTTTTTGTATTTTTTATTTGCTTTTGTTTTACAATCAATTTTACTGCGAATCTATCAACACAGACGCGTTGGGCACGACGGGGCAGAAGTCAGGAAAGCCCGCAAATCAAGCTTTTGGTTTATTTGTATATATAAGTATACCACAAATATATAAATTTGTCATCTGTCTGTTTATCAAATCGATGTAAAAACAGCCGTCTTAAATATAAACACAGCAAAAAACGCACCGCCATACGGCAGTACGTTTTAAAATCATTATTTTCTGTGACCGACGATCTGAACCTTAAGCGTGTTCGTGCTGCCGGGGGTATCAAGCGGAATTCCGGCTGCAATAACGACCGTGTCTCCGTCCTCTACCACATCAACCTTCTTTGCGCAGTCGATTGCGTGAGTAAACAGCTCGTCAACCGTGCTCTGATATCTTGCAAGAACAGGGCACACACCCCAGGAAAGGGCAAGCTGGTGATATGTCTTTTCAACCGGAGTTGCGGCGACAATCGGCTCATCCGGGCGGAACTTCGACATTCTTCTTGCGGTCTGACCGTATTTTGTCAGCGCAATGATAGCCTTTGCCTTCATATCCTTTGCCATGGTGCAGGCGGCATCGCAGACCGCGTTTGTGCGATCCTTTTCGTCCATAAAATAATTCATGTTGCTGTATGCACCCATAGCGATAGCGTCCTTTTCCGCCTGCTCGGTTATCTTTGCCATAACGCTGACGGCAATCGTGGGATGAGCTCCGGCAGCTGTTTCACCGGACAGCATAACGGCAGAGGTGCCGTCAAATACCGCATTTGCAACATCCGAAATCTCCGCTCTTGTCGGGTTTTCGTTTTCTATCATCGATTCGAGCATCTGGGTTGCGGTAATGACCATCTTTCCGGAGCGGTAGCACTCCTTGATAAAGCGCTTCTGAATGCCGGGGAGCAGATAGTAATCAACCTCAACACCCATATCGCCTCTTGCAACCATAATTCCGTCAGCATATTTAAGAATCTCGCTAAAGTTGCCGACGCCCTCGAAGTTTTCGATCTTGGCAATTATCTTTATATCGTGTCCGCCGTTATAGTCAAGGAACTTTCTCATCGAAATCATGTCTTCCTTCGAGCGTGTGAACGAGGCAGCGACAAAGTCGACATCGTTTGCAACACCGAAGAGCAGATCCGACTTATCAGCCTCGCTCATAAACGGCATATTAAGTGCAACGGAAGGAATGTTAATACTCTTTCTGTTACTGATCTTTCCGCCTCTTACAACCTTGCAGTGAACCACATTTGAGGCTGTAGAAACGACCTTAAGCTCGATATTTCCGTCATCGATTAAAATCGAATTATCCTTTTTCAGTTCCTTCGGAAGATCTCTGTAGGAGACCGAAACAATTTTTTCATTTCCTTCTACGGTATCTGTTGTAAGGTCAAAATCCTGACCGTCCTCAACAAAAATCTTGCCGTCCTTAAAGGTTCCGAGCCTGATTTCCGGCCCCTTTGTATCAAGCATTATCGCAAGCGGAGCCTCAAGACGCGCTCTTGTCTCCTTCAGCATTTTGATTGTCTCGCGGTGCTCGTCGTGCGAACCGTGCGAAAAATTGAGCCTTGCGACATTCATTCCGGCTTTTATCAGTCCTTCTATCATTTCCACATTGTTTGTCGCCGGTCCGATAGTACAAACAATCTTTGTTCTTCTCATATATACACCTCAAATTCTATAAATCAAATCTATTTTACCACGTCTTGTTTTTCGTGTAAAGATTATTTTTATATAATATTTTTAAACATTTTTTAAAAATCAGACAAAGCATATCAGCATTCCTTCACGCCGACAACAAAAAGGGTGTCTCCTGATATTTTAAAGCTGATATCATAATCCGCAAAGCGCATGCTGTATATTCTCTCCGGTTCGTTTTGATATGACGGCCTCGGATCCTGACAAAGGCTTTCCGAAAGCGCCTCACGCTTGTCCTTAGGAATCAAATTCAACAGCTTTTCGGGGAAATTCAGCTTTAAGCGGTAGTCGGCAAATTCATCTGCATATCCGCCGAGCGCATCCGGCTTTGAATCCGCAAACGGCAGATACGGCTTTATATCAAAAATCGGCGTTCCGTCAAGAAGGTCAGCACCGGAGACGATAATGTCCCCTTCCTCGCTTAAGCCTTCGAATTTAACGCAGGAAAGCCCGAGCGGATTCGGACGGAAGGGGGAACGGCTTGCAAACACGCCGATGCGCTTGTTTCCTCCTAACCTCGGCGGTCTTACGGTTGCAGACCATGTATCTCTGTGCGATTCGGAAAAATCAAAGATCAGCCAAAGATGCGAAAAGCCCTCGATTCCTCGGACGGCGTCCGGATCGCGGTATTTCGGCTCAAAAACAATCCTCCCGATGCTTGACGGCGCTCTTCCGCTCTGCCTCGGTATCCCGAATTTTTCTTTATAGTCGGTTTTTATATATGCAATCGGCTCAATGCTCAGCACCCCGGCTTTTTTGTTCATGCTTTTTTCTCCGATTTTGTCTTAAAAATATATGCTGTAAACGGCATAAGCTCATGGCTTTTCTTCTTTGTGCCGGCAGGAATTTTTTTTGATGTATCAAGCAGGCAGACAGACGGCTTTTCTGTTATAAATGTCATATTGCAGTTTCGAAGCAGCAAAACGGTAAGCTCCTCACGATCATTAAATCGCTTGAAAACAAATCTGTCAAAGCCGCACTCTGTCAGCTTGAAATAACCGTCCTTCAGAACCTCTTCGGTCTTCCTGATTTTGCCGATCAGCTTAAAGAAATCAAAAAGCTCGTTTTCAACCGAATCCCACGGGTACGGCATCCGGCAAAAAGGGTCGGAATACCCCTCAAGCCCTGCCTCGTCTCCGTAGAAGATCGAAGGCGTGCCGTAGACAGTCGCGACAACCGTATATGCCTGCTTCAGTCTGTCTATTCCGGTTCTTCTCTGCCCCTTTGTCATTTTCTTTACCGCAAGCTCGCAAA
>CAKSER010000058.1 GCA_934447715.1 uncultured Eubacteriales bacterium
GATCCGTGCATCCCGTCCGATTGGGACGGTTTTACAATGACGAGAGTTTGCAGAGGTACAAGAATCGATCTTACGGTTAAAAAGAAGCCATCAAAGGATTCCGAGGTTGTTTCGCTTATTATAGACGGAAACAAGCATGGCTCAAACACTATTCCGTATGAGCTGTTAAAGGGCAAAAAAGAAATCAAGGTTGAGGCAGTCTGGTCAAAATAATAGAAATACAGAAATAATATAAGATATTTTTTACAGCCGCAGGAAATTAAAATCCTGCGGCTGTTTTTTATACTCGGAAAGAATTTTGAAAAAGCACGAAAGCACATAAGCACCGTAATAACACCGGCAGCACGTCAGTTAGTTTAAACTAACAAAAAGTTAGTCTAATCTAACTTGCGCCGCCCTTTTAAAATCCCATTTAAATAAGAAGGTTATATATAATCAAACAGCAGCATACCTATAATGTAAAAGCCAAAGGATGTGAGAATATGACGCTTGATAAGCTTCCGGTCGGCAAAACGGCGATTATAACCGGTGTCGGCGGTAACGGAATTCTTCGGTGCAGGCTGCTTGATATGGGACTTATTCCGAAAACAAAGGTTAAAGCAGTAAAAAAAGCACCGATGGGTGACCCGATACAGATCTCGGTGCGCGGCTATGAGCTTACTCTGAGGCTGAATGAGGCAAGTAAAATCACCGTAGCATCCACAACAAAAGAAGACTAAAAAGGAGATCGGCACAGATGACGTTTGCACTTGTCGGAAATCAAAACTGTGGCAAAACCACCCTGTTCAACCGCTTCACCGGATCAAATCAGCATGTAGGAAACTTCCCAGGTGTGACTGTCGATCAAAAGATCGGGACAATCAAAGGGCTCAAGAACTGCAGGCTTGTCGATCTTCCCGGCATATATTCTCTGTGCCCGTATTCAAGTGAGGAGATTGTCACGCGCGACTTCATTTTCGAAGAAAAGCCGGACGCAATCATCAATATCGTTGATGCAACCAACATCGTGCGGAATCTGTATCTCACTATTCAGCTTCTTGATATCGGAATACCTATAGTTCTCGCACTGAACATGATGGACGAGGTAAGGAGCAATAACGGCTCAATAGATGTAAGCCGACTCTCAAAGGATTTAAAAATCCCGGTTGTTCCGATATCAGCATCAAAAAATGAGGGAATTTCCGATCTGATAAAATCCGCCGTTAATGCTGCAAAAAATGGCTCGGATATAGCCCCTCCTTCCCTGCCGGGGCCGATTGAAGAATGCATTAAGAAAGTTTCTGACATCATTTACGACCGTGCAGAAAAAACCGGCCTTTCTCCGAGACTTTGTGCCGTAAAGCTTATCGAGCAGGATCAAAAAATCGTAAACATGCTCGGTTTGAAAGAAAATTCCAAGGAAGAAATCGAAAGCTGCATAAAGGAAGCAGAGCGAAAATGCGACATGGACAGATATGCAGCTATTGCGGATGCAAGGTATGATATAATCGAAAAAATCTGTTTACGCTCGGTAAAAAAACAAAGCGAAAGCAAGGAGCAGCTAAGAAGCCGCAGAATCGACAGGCTTCTGACAAACAGATATCTTGCTCTGCCGATTTTTATCGGGATCATGATTTTTATTTTCTACATGACATTCGGCGCAATCGGCAAAACGCTTTCCGACATACTTTCATGCGAAATCGGGCAGCTTTCGGATGTATGCGACAGGATACTTACCGCTCACAACGCAAACCGAATCATTCACAGTCTGATAATCGACGGAATTTTCGTAGGAGTCGGAAGCGTTTTAAACTTTCTTCCTATAATAGTCGTTCTTTTCTTCTTTCTTTCGCTTCTCGAGGACACCGGATACATGGCAAGGGTCGCATTTGTCACCGATAAGCTTATAAGAAAAATCGGTCTTTCGGGAAGAAGCATAGTTTCGATGCTTATCGGCTTCGGATGTACGGTTCCTGCGGTTATGTCATCAAGAACCATTCCATCCGACCGGGATCGAAAAATGACAATCCTTTTAACACCGTTTATCAGCTGCTCTGCCAAAATCCCGATATATGCGGTTTTCTGCAAGGCATTTTTCAAAAATTACGCTGTTCTTGTAATGTCATTGCTTTATTTCGGGGGAATTGCCGTCGGAATCCTCTGTGCACTTATAATGAAAAACACGCTCTTTACCGGCGAGCCGGTCCCGTTTGTAATGGAACTGCCGAACTACCGTCTGCCGTCGCCGAAATCGGTTGCTTTGCTCATGTGGGAAAAAGCAAAGGAATTTATAATAAAGGCATTCACGATAATTTTTGTCGGAACGATTCTGATCTGGTTTCTTCAGACCTTTGATGCAGGAATTAACCCGGTCGAAAACAGCTCGGACAGCCTTCTTGCACTTATCGGACAGCTTATTTCCCCGATTTTTTCGCCGCTCGGATTCGGAGATTGGAGAATCACAACATCGCTTATAGCCGGATTTTCTGCAAAAGAGGCAGTAATAAGCACAATGGGAGTGCTGATAGGTGCCGACAGCGCAAATCTGCCGCAGAGCCTTCCCTCAATGTTTACCGTCGGATCGGCAATCAGCTTTCTCTCCTTTACGCTTCTTTATACCCCCTGTATCGCGGCAATCAGCACAATAAAGCGCGAGCTCGGCTCCCGTTTTAAAACTCTGCTTTTTATAATTTTCCAATGCTCTGTCGCATGGCTTGTTTCGTTTGCCGTTTTCAAAATCACAAAACTGATTATATGAGCATCCTTGATATAATTCTTCTTTTGATTATTGCCGTTTGGTTCGTTTTTTCTGTTGCATTTATTATAAAGAAAGTAAAATCCGGATGCTGCCTGTCATGCGGCGAATGCCGTAAATGCATCAAAGCATGTTCCAAGAGTAAAAAATCTCAGCAATAAACATAGACCTTGAAATGTAAGGATATTTTTAACCGATTTTGCTAAAAAATAAAATCTTGTGTTGAAATGTGCTCTAAAATGTGATAATATGTATATATTAATGCGTATTTGAAAGTGTGGTTAGCTAAATGAAAAGATTTCATATCTTCAATCCAAAAGCAGGAAAAGGTATTTCTCCTGAATTTTTTTATAAAAGCAAAGCAGCTGATGAAGAGATTTATGTAACAAAAGGAGTCGGAGATGCAGAGCGAATCGCACTGGAAACATGTATGAACCGTGATGAGGTTCATTTCATTGTATACGGAGGAGACGGAACTCTCAGCGAGGTTGCAAACGGAATCATTAAGGCAAACGCAGGCAACAGGGTTCTTTTTTCATGTATTCCGACAGGCTCCGGCAACGATTTTGTAAGATATTTTGCCAACAAGGAAAAAGGCATTTATACAATTGACGCAGTTAAATTTGATGATAAATACTCTATCAATTCTCTCAATTCCGGAGTTGACAGCAGAGTTGTTCAATCTGTAGAGCAGTACAAAAAGACGCTGAAAGCCGTGTCGGGATCGGGGCTTTACATACTCGGAGTTGTAAATACCATTTTCAAGAAAATGCATGAAACCTGGAGCATCAAGCTGACTCTTGATGACGGAACAACAGAGGAATTTATAAACGAGGACTTTTCGCTTGCGCTTTTTGCAAACGGTCAGTACTATGGCGGCGGATTTCTTGCAGCACCTTTATCAAAGCTCAACGACGGGCTTATCGACGTTATCCTTGTAAAAAAGGTATCAAGAGCAAAGTTTATTTCGTTGGTTACAGGCTATAAAAAAGGTATTCATATCGACCCGAAAACCGAAAAAGTCGTAGACAAGTTTAAGGATATTCTGATATACAGACGCTGCACAGCAATTCATATTGAGGGCATAACAAATATCTGTGCAGACGGCGAGATTGTCAAAACCTCCTCCTCGGATATCAGTATAGCAAAGGGCGTTCTCCGCTATGCCCACTTGACCGACTGATTAAAGAATACTAAGAAGCCGCACAACAATAATCACTTCATTTTAAAGCAGCCGCATGTACGGCTGCTTTTTTTTCTTCTGATTTTTTGTCATACAGTTTGGCGACGGAAATCGCATAATATCAAATCACCCCACCCTCTCACCACCCGGGATGCTCCGCGTCTAAAGAAGCCACGAAAAAACCGCAGCCCCACGTGTGTGGGACTGCGGCAAAATAGTTTCTTTGGTTTCAGCTGCGGTCAGCCGGTCTTGGCTTCTTACCGTCCGTTTTCAGTTCGTCCGGCTACTGCCCGGTCTTGGCTGCCGCACTTGCTGCGCTTCAGAGAATCAAGCCTTAAGCTACAGGACCTAAAACGACGTTCCAGCCGGCAAGATATCTTGCAAGCTTTACTGCGTCCTTCTCGTCTACCGAGCCGCTCTCCTCATACTGAACGTTTGCTGCCTTCATGTTGATCGTTACATTCCAGCCTGCAAGGTATCTTGCAAGTGCAACTGCGTCCTTTTCGTCTACCTTCTTATCGTTGTTTACGTCTCCGTAAATGAAGCCCTCGACTACGTTGATCTTGGCAACCGATCCGTCAAAGTTGATCAGTTTTCCGTTTGTCTTGTCTACCGTCTGGTATGCCTCAACCGGGATTACCTCGATCTCATACTCGCCGACCTCAACATCATCAAGTACTCTGAAGGTGAGCTCTACGATGTTTGCCTCTGTTTTGTTGTTTGTTGTTCCCTGCATATCGTCGGAAAGCGGATCACACCATCTCAGTCTGTACGGTGAAGAAATCTTATCAACCGGCTCTGTCCATCCCTTGAGTGCTCCGAGATCCTTTACAGATACCAGCTCGAACTTGGTCATGTCATATTTGACATCAAATCTGAGCGATACGATTCCGGGGTTCTCTGTAAGGTGTACATATGCCTTGAATTCCTCGCCGATTGCTGCTTCCTCTACATTGTCGATCGTGATTGTTGCGCCGACAAGTGCAGGAATCTCTTCATGCTGAACATACTCGCATCCGGAGCAGCTTCTTGTGCGCTCGCCCTTTACTCCGTAGTCAGCTTCCTTAACTACCGTCCATTCGCCGAACTCATGTGCGCCTTCGTTTCTCTTTTCGTGGCACATTGTGCACTCTTCATAGTGTCCGTTTTCGTCATACGAAGCTACATAGTTATGCGGTATTGTGTTAAGGAATACGTCCTCATCATAGAGGATTCCTGTTGCGTTCTCGTTTGCGAACATCTTGCCGCAGCCCTCGCAGAGGTAGTACTCGATATTTCCTTCCTCTGTGCAGGTGGATTCCTTTGCCTCTACCTTTGTTACTGCATGCTTGTGAGCCTCTGTGGAATCAACAAGCTTGAATACATCCATGGTGTTGTAGTTGTACGGCCATGCTGTTTCAAGAACATCCTTGTAGTAGTTGTGATAGTACCAGGACATCTTATGTACGATCTCCGGCTCGGTAGAAGGCTCTTCTCCCTCAGCCGGCTCCGGAATTTCCTCTACATATGCGCTGTCCTTGTATTCTGCTGTCATTCTGAAGAGTGTTCCGGCAACAGGTGTCGGGTAGTTCTTAAAGGTCTTTCCGAGGCTTACTGCGCTCTGGCTGAGCTTTTCAAACATCGACCACGGAATTGCGATTTCCATTGTGTAGCTGTATCCGTCGCCCTCCGCAACAAGTGCTTTTGTCGGAAGCTGCTTGTATGTAAAGAAGGAGGATGAGCCGTTTATGTTCATCTCGAACGATCCGGAATGTCCTGTAACTCCCTTATAGGTGTAGTCGGAAACTTCCGGGTGGAAGTTAAATACAAGCGAGTCTGTGTTCGATGTGGATGCAAGACTGGAGAAGAAGTTGAGTGAGAAGTAATCTACTGCGTAGCCCTTTCCTTCAACAGGCGTTCCGCCTCTTGCCATTCTGTAGCCTGTGTCTGTTGCATCCTTAATGTCAAGTCCGACATAAAGATATGTGTCGTCCCAGAGAAGCATTGCCTTGGAGCCTGCCCCGAGGGAGCCTTCGTTATTGTTCATTACGGTAAAGAGATTTTCGGGTGAGAAGTCAAGAACCTGTGCGTTCTTCCACTCATCTCCGAGTATTCCGTCCGGAGTGATTGTTCCTGTTGATTTCGGAATCTCGTAAACATTCTCCGGCTCTCTGTCAGCCGGTCTGTCTGTCTCGTCGAGACCGTTGTTAATAACAAGTGTCGAGAGCTTCCATGTATCAACGTCGTTCGGAACTACTGTCCATGCCTTGAACGGTGTAACTCCGTCCTCATTGCCTGTGTAGTACAGATACCAAGCGACCTTGTCGACAAGCTCGCCTTCCTCGTTTTCCGCTTTAAAGGCATCCATGTAGTTGATGTGAAGCGGGAATACAGTACCTGCTCTTCCGGCATAGTTTCCGGTGAAGATATGCGTCATACCTGCCACCTCATTGCCGTTTTCACATGCCTGCTCAAAAATTTCCCACTTAATGCTGACCTCCATCTGATATCTGGAGGAGTTGACCTTTCTTACGCAAACGTCAACATACTCGGAAAGATCAAGGTGCAGCTTTTTTTCCTGCTCGATTTCGGGAGAAGCTGAATATGCTGTCCAGGGAAGGATTCCGATTGTAAAGGTATCCTTAGCCATACCTGCGTCATAGGAGGTTCCGAAGAAGTCTAAGCGGAGCTTTTCGGAATCTGTCATAGACGGGTCGCTGATATCAAATGCATAGTATACAGCCTTTTCATCCCACATAGCGTAGATGTCTGCGCGGAAGTCATAGTTTTCCGGCGGCTGCTGAAGAGCATCGAAATACTCTGTTGTGAGTGTTCCGATATAGGATTCTTTAGGCCACTCGTTTACTTCTGTGTTGATATATCCGTTGATCTTAGGCGAATTTGTTGCCTTGCCGACCTCGTGCTGGTTGTAGTCCGGGATTGTCGGAGCGATTCCTGCGCTTCCGCTTGAGAAGATGTACTCATCCTTAGCGTCGTCGATTGATGTACCCTCTCCGATATAGCCTGTAACGCTTTCGCCGTTTTCGTTTGCGTCAACGAGGATTACGTTTGCATAAATGCTGTTTCCGCTTGCCATCTCTTCGATGCCGAGCGCTTCCTTTGAAATAAAGAACTCAACGATATAGCTGCTGTCGTCGCTGTTGTCTACAGCGAACTCAACCTGCTCGGCAGAAACACCCTCGGGAAGGGTTACATTGCCTGTGCGGTCAACTGCAAATACAGAGCCGGAAGCAGAATCTGCGTTCGGGAAGAGAACGAATTTGAACTGATCGTTATCGCTCTGAGTAGAATCCGGGATATATGCTGTGCCGTAGAAGCCGTCTGCGTTCCACATTACATTGAAAAGTCCCTCATCGTTAAGCGATGTGCCTTCTGCCGACCAGATAATGTCAGCAGCCTTGAGCGAGACATTTGCGGCATTCTGCCACTCGTCCGGATCTGCAAACGCATCGATTGCCGGTGCTGTTCCGACCTTCGGTGTGTAGTACGGGCCTGTTGCCGGATCAAAGTAATGGCCTGCTTCGTCGTTTACCAGTGTGAAGCGGGAGGCA
>CAKSER010000059.1 GCA_934447715.1 uncultured Eubacteriales bacterium
GGTCTGTCCCGGCCCCACCTTCGAAAGGATATTACGGTTGCCCCAGATATCCTCCTGAATAACAAGAACATTTCCGGACAGCACAAGCCCGATTGAATCGGTCGTGTCGCCGACACGCATAAGAAACGCATCCTTTAAGAAGCTCTCCTCCTTCATATCAAGACAGGAGAGCACATCACTAAGCTCGCTTTCCGAAATTCCCGAAAAAAGCCGGGAGGATTGAATTACATATAAAAAATTCTTCATAAAATTCCTCTTTTGTTGAAAATTCAACAGATTTGTTGAAATAATTATACTATAATAAGGTCAAAGAATCAAGGAGGGGTTTAAATGAAGAGAAGAATTATTGAAATTGACAGAGAAAAGTGCAACGGCTGCGGTGCCTGTGCCGATGCATGCCACGAGGGCGCGATAGCAATGGTTGACGGCAAGGCAATGCTGATGCGCGACGACTACTGCGACGGGCTCGGAGACTGTCTGCCGGCATGCCCCACCGGTGCCATTTCCTTTGTGGAGCGCGAAGCTCTGGCATATGATGAAAAAGCTGTTATGGAAAGTAAAAAAGAAAGGATGCATGAAAAGATAAAAAAAGAAGGAGAAACACTGCCTTGCGGATGCCCCGGAACACAGTCAAGGAGGATAGAGCATACGGAATGTCCGAATGCGGAGGCTCAGGAGATATCGGCAGCAAGACCGGTAAGCCGTCTTTCTCAGTGGCCTGTACAGATAAAGCTTGTTCCGGTAAACGCGCCGTATTTTGATGATGCAAAGCTGCTGATCGCCGCCGACTGCACGGCTTATGCATATGCCGCCTTTCACGAGCAGTTTATAAAGGGACATATCACGCTTGTCGGTTGTCCGAAGCTTGACGGAGTTGACTATTCCGAAAAGCTGACCGAGATAATCTCGAAAAACGATATAAAGAGCGTAACGGTTGTCCGTATGGAGGTTCCGTGCTGCGGAGGACTTGAAAATGCGGCCAAGACCGCACTTCAGAAAAGCGGAAAGTTTATTCCGTGGCAGGTAGTGACCGTTTCTACCGACGGCAGAATTCTTGACTGAAGCAAGGATGATAGAATATTCCAGGCAGATTTGATCGGTACATCAAAAAGTCCGCAAGCCCGATTATGTTGGAGGCTTGCGGATCTTTTTTACTGTCTGCCAATGTCATCCTTTTTGTCAGCTTCTCCTTTGAGCTCCGCTCCGTAACGGCAGAGCAGGGAGGCGATAATAAACATAATTCCTAAGGTGATGCTTGATTCACAGCTGAAGCTGATATCGGCAGCGGAGGATTTTTCGATGTTCATAATCGCGAGAACTATACCTTCGACAATGCTTCCGATAACCGAGCAGCCGAGAGGAACAGCAATCGTCAGAATGCCGAGCCGCATAAGCTCATTTGAGCCGTCAAGCGTAAACGGCGATCCGGCATTAAGCTCGTTTTTAAAGTAGGATTCCGCATATTTTGCAAGCACCGCTTCGCCGGCACAGACAATCAGCATGCCGGAAAGCATCGCGCCGACGCTTTTTATGTCGACACCGAGATTTTCCGAAATTATTCCGTGAATTGTAACTCCGCCGAGCTTTATAAGGCTTCCTGTGCCGAAGCTGATGCCGAGAATCCCGGCAATGCAGCCGAAAAAGCCGATAACCGAAAAGATAAATACGATTTTACTGAGCACCCTTCCGATCTTGGAAAGCGTTTGAATTCTGTTAAGCGTTTTCATTTTTATTCTCCTTACTTTGAAATTTACTTTGAAATTTTTTAAAATATAAGATGTTCAAAAATCCCAGTTCAGTCCTTTATTCCTGCAAGCGCAAGAAATTTTTTGTCCGACTGAATTGCCTGTGTTATAAACTCGCCGTCTTTAAAAAGAGCGTAGGTCGTGACCGGAGCCGGGACATTCTGTGCCGATTCTCTGTCGGTTATGTGGATCACCTTTAGTGAAATCCCGTGCTCCTTTGCAGCCTCCTCAACCCTTGGCACCCAGTAGTAGGTAAACGGGCACTGGTCGGTATAGTAGAGAACAAAGCCGCTTTCGCCCGTTTTCGGATGCTTTGCGCAGTCCTTGAATTTCGGCTTGTCTGCCGACAGGTCAAACGGCAGGTACATGAGATTTATATTGCAGTCGGATATGTCGGAAACCGAAAAGCCCTGATATAAAAGAAATTTCGGGTCGGCAAGAAATTCGCGCTTTCTCCCTTCAGATGAAAGAATGCAAAGTCCCTTTTTTTCCTGTGCTTTGGCATCGCGTATGCACTCTGCAAGCAGTTCCTTTGAATATCCGTTCCCCTTCATCGACCCGGAAACCCACAGGCAGTCAATATAAATATACCCGTCAGCCTCTATCGGCACCCATGCGTTTTCTGCCGGGATGTATTCGATAAAGCATTTTCCTCTCTCCTCGCTCCGGTAAAACACCAGCCCCTCGTCAAAGCGTTTCCTTAGCCATTCCTTCTTTAAAACGCTTTGCTTTCCCGACATGGCACAGCAGATATGCTCCTTTTCGATGTTTTCCTTTGTGATTTTAATATAGTTCATAGATCAATCCTCTTTCTTTTCGGCTTTTTCGCCCACTTCGGTAAAAAGCACTGTTTTTGCCCTCATCGAGATTTTTGTCACCTCATAGCCGCAAAGCTCCTTTTTGTATTTTAAAAATGAGTGATCGAGCGGCACACCGGCAATTTCGCCGATCTCGGCAAAGGTTAAAGTAAGCTGCTTTTTGCCGCTTTTTTCAACATATTCAAAAAGCGCGTCATATTTGCTCATTTGTCTTGTTCTCTTTCGGTTTAACAAAGCGCTTATCTGCCGCTTTTGCTTTTTAAATTAAGTGCTGCTAAAAAGCAGCAGAAGGCTCCGGCAATAGTCAGTGCAGAGGGAATCAGCTGCTTTATAAACAAGAAGATAATTCCGGAAAGCAGCATCAGCACGCCCACCGCAAGAAGTAATTTAATGGCTGTTTTACTATCCAATTCGGTTCTCCTTTAATATTTTTAAAAATAAAACAACGCAGAGCGAATCTGATTTTTTATCATTTTCAGCTCTGCGTCTTTGCGTCCGGCTTTTTTATTAAATTTATATTCTATGCACGTGTGTTCGATTGTTTTTGTCCTGTTTCACCTTAAAGTATAATATCTGACTGCCGTTTTGTCAATAGACGATTTAAAAAACGTCAAATTGACATTTTTAAGCTTTCTTACGGCTGTTTCATCAGGTTCGCTATGTTGATTATCATTTTGTTATGACGCGCTGCATATTTCATTGTCATGTAAGCACCGCCGAAGCTGTGGTATACATATGCAATCAGACAGTCGCAATGATCGACAAGCCATTTGTTGCGTTTAGGTATTGTCGCCTTGTAATGAATATTAGCAAGTTCTGTCGGTATTATGACATCATCGAAGCTCCGCTCATAAAAATCCTTGTTTGTATTAATACTGCTTGTCATATAGGGAAGAACGGCTATCAGGCGTATATCAAGCTCGGGATGATGCTTTTTTGCGTTGCGTACCGCAGCCGAGCATTTTCTATCAAATTCGCCCATTTCGCCCGAATAAAAGACAAAGGCACTGTCCTTTTGCAGTATACCTTCGATCGCTGCTTCAATATGCCGTTCTATATCGCACTCGAATATTTCCCGATGCCCTGCAAAAATGCAGATAATCATATCAAATCACACCTTTGTTTTTAAAAAAATAATCTATATCCGTAGTATACGGTTACAGATTATTATAATACACCCCGACCGTGAATACAATATATTCGTGTACAATAATATTTGTAAAAAATAAGAAAACAAAGGAGGTGCTGTATGGAACTTGATTACAAAGCAATCGGAAAGCGTATAAAAATTGCAAGAATCAAAGCCGATCTCACACAGGAAAAGCTTTCGGAAATGGTCGGTGTTTCTCCGACGCATATGAGCAATATCGAAACCGGGACAACCCGTGTAAGCCTTTCAACAATTGTCGGAATTGCAAATGCTTTGCAGATTACAAGTGACGACCTGCTTTGCGACAGTATAATAAAAGCAAGGGTACAGTTTGAAAACGATATTGCAGCTGTACTTGAGGATTGCAGCGAATATGAAATTCGCGTGATATGCGATGTTGCTGCGGCTGTAAAGGAAACACTGCGGCGCGACGAAAAGCTGAGAGGGCTTTGAGCTTTTATAAAAGCAGATAAAGCCATATATTATTACGATAACAAAAACCGGGCAGGAATCTATTTGACCTGCCCGGTTTTGTTTTACTTTTTCAGTTAATTGTTTGCATTTTTACGTATTTAAAATCCGCATAAATTCATCGCCTGTAATTGTCTCGTTCATATAGAGATATTTTGCAAGCTCGTCGAGCTTCGGCTTGTTGTCGGTTATGATCTGCTTAGCTTTTTCATACTGCTTTTTAACAAGCTCGACAACCTGACGGTCGATATCGGTCTGAGTTTCCTCAGAGCATGCAAGCGAAGCATCGCCTCCGAGATACTGGTTTGTAACCGTTTCAAGCGCAACCATTCCGAAATCCTGGCTCATGCCGTAGCGAGTGATCATTGCGCGGGCAAGCTTGGTCGCCTGCTCGATGTCGTTTGACGCGCCTGTTGTAATAGAGCCGACCGCAATCTCCTCGGCTGCACGGCCTCCGGTATAGGTTGCAATCTTGTTTTCCAGCTCCTCCTTGCTCATCAGATAGTGGTCGCCATCATCAACCTGCATTGTATATCCGAGTGCGCCGGAGGTGCGCGGAACAATAGTGATTTTCTGTACGGGAGCGGAATTCGTCTGCTTTGCCGCAACAAGCGCATGACCGATTTCGTGATATGCAACGATCATTTTTTCCTTGTCTGTAAGAATTGCATTCTTTTTCTGGTATCCGGCAATAACAACCTCAATGCTTTCCTCAAGATCCGACTGCCCTACTGCATTTCTGTTGTCGCGTACCGCGCGGAGCGCCGCCTCGTTTACAATGTTGGCAAGCTCCGCACCGGAAGCACCGGATGCCATCCGCGCCACCTTTGTATAGTCGATATCGGGCTCTGTCTTGACCTTTTTTGCATGAACTTTAAGGATTGCCTCTCTGCCCTTGAGATCCGGAAGCTCTACCGGAACACGGCGGTCGAAGCGTCCGGGACGGGTAAGTGCAGGGTCAAGCGATTCCGGACGGTTTGTAGCCGCCAGAATTATAACACCGGTGTTTCCTTCAAAGCCGTCCATTTCGGTAAGGAGCTGGTTTAGGGTCTGCTCGCGTTCATCGTGTCCGCCGCTTATTCCTCCGGTACTGCGCTTTCCTCCGATTGCATCGATTTCGTCGATGAAAACGATGCAGGGGGCTTTTTCCTTTGCCTGTTTAAACAGATCGCGGACTTTAGATGCGCCCATTCCGACGAACATTTCGACAAATTCGGAACCGCTCATAGAGAAAAACGGAACATTTGCTTCGCCTGCAACAGCCTTTGCAAGCATTGTCTTACCTGTTCCGGGAGGGCCCACAAGAAGGATGCCCTTCGGCATCTGTGCGCCGATTTCGGTATATTTTCCCGGGTTGTGAAGATATTCGACGATCTCCTGAAGGCTTTCCTCTGCCTCGTCAACACCCTCGACGTCGTCAAATTTTATTCCGCTTGAGGACTTTACATAGACCTTGGCATTGGATTTGCCCATGTTGAACATCATAGAGCCGCTTCCGCCTGCCTTGTCCATCATTTTCTTTGATATAATCTGTCCGATTATAATGAATGCGGCAATCGGCAGAACCCATGTGAGAAGGAAGTTTAAAAGGAAGCTGGGCTTTTCGACGATCTGTCCCGAGAACTTTGCTCCTGATGCATACAGGCGCTCGGTCAGGTTCGGGTCATCTACCATTGCGGTAGAATAAATCTGCTTTTCACCCTTGTCGGTAAAGACAATCTGGTTTTCGGAGGTGCTGATCTCTACGCGGCTGACATTTTTCTCCTCTACCATGCTCATAAATGTGCCGTAGTCGACCTCCTTGATCTTCTGCCCGGAGATCCACGGTACAATGATTGAGTTGAACACAATGAGGACGAGAAGAACCAGACCGTAGTAGAAAATCAGAGGTCTTTTCGGCTTTTTTACTTCATTCATTGATTTGCTTTTCCTTTCTGCATTTTATTTTTAACTTTAGTCTTACTGCTTTGAATTATTCTACCGCCTTAAGAGACTCTGCCATGTTGACCTTGTCAACTCGCCGTCTCATTAAGAGATTTACGATTATCGCAAACATCACCGAAATTACAAACGAGAGCAGATAGCTTGTCGGCTTGATCAGATTGTCGAAGTTGACCATGTCGATTTTTACCATGCTCATTACGGTATAGTGAAACAGCTTGCCGAGCGGCAGACCGAGAAAACTTGCAATTACCGCAAGACTCAGGTTTTCCTTTAAAACATAGCTTTCGGTCTCCTTCGGATAAAAGCCGAGCACCTGAACCGTTGCAATTTCGCGGTTGCGCTCTGCAATATTGATATTTGTCAGATTGAAGATGACTATATATGCAAGCGCACCGGAGAAGAAGACAATCGTCCAGATTATATAGTCAAGCACATGGAACGCCTTGCTTACATTGTTGTTCAGTATCTCAAGCTGACTTACGCTTGAAACAGCTTCGATGCCGGTAAGCTCCTTTGCAAGCGAATCTGTATCGCCTTTTGCAATAATCAGCGCAGAGCTTGCCTGAAAGTCGCCGAAAAGCTCGGTATAGGTGCTTTCGGATATAAAGATATAATCGTAAATATGATTGTCAAATACCACCTTGACCTCTACCGTTCCGCCCTCCATGTCTGTGTTGCGGATTTTTAAGCTGGACAGCAAGGTGCGTATCCCGCTTTACGGTCCGCAGTACGTCTTTGTTCCCAAGGAGTGTTCCTAATGAAAAT
>CAKSER010000060.1 GCA_934447715.1 uncultured Eubacteriales bacterium
GCGGCAGGTTGCCGACGGCCTGATCTCACAGATCCGCGCAACCGACGAACACGTTTCGATTGAGTGGAAAATTTGACTTTTACTTATCCATCGCACACGACAAAGGGCTGTGTGCCCTTGTCAAGCGATGTAACGGTGAGCGCAGTACACGGATTGCAGAAGCGCGGAATAATGGACAAAATTATCGTTTCAGCAAACTTCTTTCCTATCCTCACAAGGATTGGTTTAAGTGAGGGATTTCTGACTACTTTTCTGAAAGATGACATCTCAGAAGTACCCTTATGAAACAGGTTGGAAATCGGCATTTAACTGACCTATGAGCTGTACTTGTGCAAGGGCATGGACACATTATTGCCCCTGATTTTTACGTTGCTCACAGGTAAGCTAATTCCGGATTATCGACCTTAAATCGTACAAAATCCATCCTATCCATCTACCATCAACAAAGGCAACTGCAAAAGCAAAGGGGCATGTGCCTTAATGACACATACCCCTTTTGTCAGAAGCCCTTGTCCGGCAACTGCCATAGTATTTGTTTTTCAAAACCTGTTTTATGGACAGCTACCTCGGATGCCATCTTTATGTGACGATCAAAAGGGGCAAAACATCAGCCGGCATTAAGCTCGCTTTCGATGTAATCCTTTGTCTTTTTGACCCAGCTTGAAACCTCATCGAACCAGGAAATCATCTCGTCGTATTTGTCGTCTTCAAGTTCGGAATCCCCCTGAAGAAGCTCGGTATACTGATTGAGCAGATCGCTCATCTCCTTATAGGTATCAATCAGCTCGCTGTCGATGTAATCCTTGTTCTCGTTGATAAGGGATGCTACCTCATTGAATTCGAGAGCAACCTTGGTATGCTTGTCGATAGCTTCCTTCTTTTTCTCATTTTCGCCGCAGCTGACAAGGCTGACCACCATGATCAGTGCCAGAACGGCGCAGAGAACGGTTAATGCTTTTTTCACGGATTTTTCTCCTTTAAATTTTATTCCGGGCGTGTTCGGTGCCTTTTTTCGGCATGGTAGGACGCCCGATCGGTTCAGTATAGCACGGTATTCTTTACAATTCAAGAAAAAAATGATTTTTTTCAGATTTTTTTCAGATTTTTTCTGTACAAACCGAAAAGCCGCCGATTTCGTTCTGCAAAGACTCTTTACAAGCAGAAATCAATCCCGTAATATCAAAAGGCATACCCTTTTAGCTTAGGGTATGCCTTTTTTCTTAATTACAAAAGTACAAAGGATTACGAAAAATCACGAAAGAAGCGCTCTGTCGTTTGCAAATTCCGAGCCGCTGATTTCCTCGAACTTCTTTAAGAGCATATCAACCGTGAGCTTTTTCTTTTCCTCGCCGCTCACGTCAAAAATAACTCTTCCGGCATGCATCATGATAAGCCTGTTGCCGTAATCGATGGCATTCTGCATGTTGTGGGTTACCATGAGCGTCGTAAGGTTGTTTTCCTTTACGATCCTGTCGCTCAGCTCTAAAACGGTCGCTGCCGTTTTCGGGTCGAGAGCCGCCGTGTGCTCGTCAAGAAGCAGAATCTTCGGCTTTACAAGAGTTGCCATCAGAAGTGTGACAGCCTGTCTCTGACCGCCGGAAAGCAGCCCGACCTTTGTACTTAGTCTGTCCTCAAGTCCAAGCCCGAGCTGGGCAAGCGATTTTTTGTAAAGCTCCCTTTCCTTCTGGGTAATTCCCCATTTTAAGGTTCTCTTCTTCGTCCTTCTGTATGCAAGAGCAAGGTTTTCCTCGATCCACATCTGCGGAGCCGTTCCCATCATCGGGTCCTGAAAGACTCTTCCGATGTATTTTGCTCTCTGAATATCGCTTTTAAAGGTGATATCCTCTCCGTCAAGGACAATATGCCCCTCGTCCGGCATCACCGTACCGGAAATCGCATTGAGGATAGTCGACTTACCTGCACCGTTGCTTCCTATTATGGTAATGAAGTCTCCGTCCTTTACCTCAAGGGATAACCCGTTTAAAACCTTTTTTTCGTTGACCGTCCCCGCGTTGAAGGTCTTTTTGAGGTCGGTTATTTTAAGCATGTTATGCATCTTACGCCGCCTCCCCTTCTTTGCTCTTTAGTGCCGTCTTTTTTGCCGCCTTCTTTTTTCTTTGAAATGATATTTTTTCCTTCAGAACCGGAATTGCAAGAGCAATTGCTACAATGACAGCGGTAATCATCTTAAGGTCGGTTGCCTTGAGCCACGGAAGCGTCAGTGCAAGACAGATTATCGTTCTGTAGATGATCGCTCCGATAATAACCGCACTCAATTTATATGCAAAATTGTGGTCGCGGTGGATGAATATAACTTCTCCGATTATGACCGACGCAAGACCGATAACGATAGTCCCCTGTCCCATGTTGACAAGCGCAGAGCCGTAGTCAAACTGTGCAATGAGGCTTCCGGAAATCGCAATCAGCGCATTCGAGATCATAAGTCCGATAATCTTCATCCTGTCGGTGTTGATTCCCATCGCTCTTGACACATTTGCATTGCTTCCGGTAGAGCGGATCGCGCATCCGAGCTCTGTTCCGAAGAACAAATAAAGGGCAATGATAATCAGAACGCAGACAACGAGTCCGACAGAAATTGAAAGTGTGTTCGAGATCGTGTTTTTCGGAAAAAGCCTTGCAACCAAGGTTTTAACCGAATCTCCGGCTATTGCCACGGTCGCCTTATCGTTCATTATTCTGAGGTTGACCGAATACAGCGTGATCATGGTCAGTATTCCCGAAAGGATTGCCGGAATTTTAAAAAATGTCTGAAGGATTCCGGTTGCAAGTCCGGCAAGCGCGCCTGCAAGCATTGCAATGAGCATGGCAATAATCGGATTCATTCCGGTGTTGATAAGCACCACCGTAACTGCCGCACCTAGCGGAAAGGTTCCCTCTATCGTCAGATCCGCAATATCGAGAATTCTGTATGTAATGTACACTCCGACCGTCAGAATTGCCCAAAGAAGACCCTGGGCTATTCCGCTTTGAAAGGTTGCAAAGGTTATCATCGATTAATAATCTCCCACTGGATATTTCGGCTTTTTACCGTTTGTTATCTTAAAAATTTAAAAGGATTTTAAAATTATTTTGCAGGGAATATATCGGCTTTCGAAAGAAGCTCCTCCGGAATTGTAATTCCGAGTTTGGAGGCTGTTTCTGTATTGAAGGCATATTTGCAGTCGGAATCCTCTGTTACAAAGAATACAGGTGTTTCGCTTACTGCCTTGAGGCTGTCCTCTGCTTCAATGATCTTTACTGCCATCTCTGCGGTTCTCTTTCCGAGAGAATAGTAGTCGATACCGAATGTTGCAAGTCCGCCGGAGCCTACCATTCCGCTTTCTCCGACGATTACCGGGATTCCTACATCATTTGCAGCGGCAGAAACCGTCTTCATTCCGTCTGCAAGCGTGTTGTCTGTCGGGATATAAATTGCATCTGCCTGTCCCTTTAAGGACTCGATTGCGCTTTTTGCCTCATCGATTGCGGAGACTGTCTTCTGGACGCAGGTCATACCGAGCTTTTCAATCTCTACCTTTGCAAGCTTATACTGAATCTCGGAATTGGACTCGCTTGAGCAGTACAGAACCGCTACGGTCTTTGCCTCCGGGAAAAGCTGCTTTATAAGATCGATCTGCTTATCAACCGGGTTCATGTCGGAGGTTCCGGAGATGTTGCTTCCCGGCTTTTCTGCATCCGAAAG
The DNA here is from genome assembly GCA_934447715.1 of uncultured Eubacteriales bacterium. Taxonomy (GTDB): domain Bacteria; phylum Bacillota; class Clostridia; order Oscillospirales; family CAG-272; genus HGM12657. The sequence goes on from CAKSER010000060.1 coordinate 3,704, forward strand.
AATTCCGCTTGAAACAGGATCGGACACTGCGGTAAAGAGCACCGGAATCGAAGTTGTTTTCTCCTTTATGCAGGAAACGCTCGGAGTTGCGATCGCAAGAATAAGATTGCTTCCGTCGTTGATGAGCGTATCTGCAATTGTCGGGCAGTTTGTCGGGTCTGCTGCTGCCGAAAGATAGTTGATCTTTATCTTTTCTCCGTCAACATAGCCCGCCTCGGCAAGGCCGTCCTTAAAGCCCTTGTATGCATTCTGAAGAGCGTCGAACTCTCCGAACTGCATGACACCTATCTTGATTACATTGCCATCCTGCTTGCCCTGGCAGCCTGCAAACGAGCAGACGAGCATGCAAAGAAGCGATACAACGCTGATAACTCTTAATGCTTTTGTGATTTTCACTGTAATGATTCCTCCCGAAAAAACATATTAAATAAAAACACCCCCTCGCGTTGAAAAAAGCTTCAGGCGGTGAATGCTATTATTTCCCTTTTGGTTTATTCATGATTATTTATAAATTATTATTTTCTGCCGCACAAGAGCGGCAATACATCTTTTGTATAAAAAAATAATAATCAAAATAATAAAAAATATAGAATAATTATAAACATATTTTTTATTTTGTCAATAGATTTTCCGCAAAATATCGCATTACAGCCCAAAAGAATGCACATTTCGGATCAAACAGCGAGACAAGCGCTGCAAGTCGGTAAAAAATGTATAAATATCGATTGAAAAATATTTAATAGTGTGCTATTATACTTTGTATATCTGAAAAGATTTTTTTATTTAAATTTACTTTATCATAAAACAAATAGAGGGTGAACTGTTTTGAAAATACTGATCGCAGGTGACGGAAAACTGGGAATTACGCTTGCAAGGCAGCTTTCGGGTGAAGGACACGACATTACCTTGATCGACACCGAAAGCTCGGTGCTTGAGACAAGCGTCGATCTTCTTGACATAATGGCTGTGCAGGGCAACTGCATTACCATGGATACGCTTCAGAATGCGGAGGTTAAGGATGCCGATCTGCTTATCGCGGCAACGGGAACCGACGAGGTCAATCTTCTTTGCTGCGTAACCGCTCACGGAATGAATCCCGAGCTTCACACCATAGCAAGAATCAGAAACCCCGAGTATACCTCGCAGGTTTATAAGATGCCGGACGCCTTCGGGCTTTCGATGACGGTAAATCCGGAAAAGCAAGCGGCAATCGAGATCGAACGGCTTTTGAAATATCCCGGATTTTTAAAGAGAGACACCTTTGCAAAAGGAAGAGCGGAAATCGTCGAGATGCGCGTCAAGGCATCAAGTCCGCTCTGCAACCTCACTCTCAATTCGCTTACTACGGTTGCAAAATGCAATGTCCTTGTCTGCGTGGTTTTAAGAGACGGAACCGCTCTTATCCCGGACGGAAATTTCGTCCTTGAGGAAGGTGACAGAATATTTGTCACCGCGCCTACCGACAACCTTTCGATCCTGCTGAAAAATCTCGGAATTGTCACTCACAGGGCAAAACGCGTAGTTATCGCAGGAGGCGGAAAAATCAGCTTCTATCTTGCACAGAACCTTGAAAAAAGCGGCATAAGCGTCACTGTTATAGAACAGAACGAGGATGTCTGCCGCGAGCTTGCATCGCTTTTGCCGTCGACAGACATCATTCGCGGAGACGCAAGCAGCCAGGAGCTGCTCGAAAGCGAGGGAGTGCCGGATTGCGATGCGTTTATCGCACTCACCGGACTTGACGAGCTCAATATGGTCCTTGCCCTTTACGGAAATTCCTTCGGAGTTCCGCAGATGATAACCAAGCTCGGAAGAATCGACAATCCCAAGGTAACAGACGATCTGCCGCTCGGCTCTGTAATCAGCCCGAGGCATTTAAGCTGCAACAACATAGTAAGATATGTAAGAGCGCTTCAGAACAAGGCAGGCGCTGCCTCCTCGATTCACTTCATAGCCGACGGAAAGGCAGAGGCAATAGAATTTACCGTCGACGATTCGACGCAAAACTGCAAAACACCGCTGAAAAACATAAAAACGAAAAAGAATGTGCTTATCGCATGCATCACAAGAGGAATGAAGACCATGCTCCCGAGCGGCGATTCCTTCTTCCAGAAGGGCGACTCGGTCGTCATTGTATCCAGCGGCGACACGGTAATCAGACAGCTGAACGATATCTTTGCATAACTTCACAAAACAGAGGATTTAACTATGAACTATAAAATGATGGGCAGGTTCAATTCGCAGATTTTGTGCGTTGTTACGCTGTTTATGTTTCCGCCGCTTCTGATCTGCCTTTTTGACGGCGATATCAAAGCGGCATATGCATTTGTTTTCGCAATGCTGATCGGCGTCGGCATTTCCTGGATACTTGCGCTTATCTCAAAAAACTCAAAAAGCGGATTTTATGCGAGAGAGGGACTTATCTGCGTCGGCACCGCCTGGATACTGATCGGAATTGTCGGATGCCTGCCGTTCTGCTTTTCAAAGGAAATTCCCGGATTTGTCGATGCGCTCTTCGAAATGGTTTCCGGTTTTACAACAACCGGAGCATCAATTTTAAAGGACGTCGAGGCTCTTCCCAGAGGTCTTATTTTCTGGAGAAGCTTCAGCCACTGGATCGGCGGAATGGGCGTGCTTGTTTTCCTGCTTGCAATTGCTCCGTCCGCAAAAACAAACAGCGGCTCGACCGTTCATCTTTTAAGAGCGGAAAGCCCGGGGCCCGAGGTCGGAAAGCTTGTGCCGAAAATCAGAAAGACGGCAATGATCCTTTACATAATCTATATGGGTCTTACGGTGCTCAATATTGTTTTCCTGCTTGCCGGAAGAATGCCGCTTTTTGATGCTCTCTGCACCGCGTTCGGAACAGCCGGAACAGGAGGCTTCGGCATTAAAAACGACAGCCTCGCATCGTATTCTCCGTATCTGCAGACCGTAACATCGATCTTCCTTTTCCTGTTCGGCGTAAACTTCAACCTGTATTATCTTATGCTTATCAGGCGTTTCCGCGCAGCCTTCAAAAGCACGGAGCTGTGGACGTATCTCGGTATCGTTGCGGCGTCAATAGGTCTTATAGCCGTGAACATATATAAAATCTACGGCACCGCTGCGGAAACCGTTCGTCAGTCGGCGTTTCAGGTCGTGTCGGTCATAACCACCACCGGATACGCAACAAGCGACTTCAATA
>CAKSER010000061.1 GCA_934447715.1 uncultured Eubacteriales bacterium
TAGTGAAAAAGTAAAAAAGACATGCATCACTGATGCATGTCTTTTTTTAAGGTGAGTAATGGGACTCGAACCCACGACCTCCAGGGCCACAACCTGGCGCTATAACCAACTTAGCTATACCCACCGTTTATTTGTTTTTCCCACAAAAAGCCGCAGAAAAAAACAAAACGCACCTTGGGGGACTCGAACCCTCGACCTACTGCTTAGAAGGCAGTTGCTCTATCCTGCTGAGCTAAAGGTGCAAAAATTCAGCGATGATTATTATAACACAATCTGCATTTTATGTCAACACCTTTTAAAAAATATTACTCTTTTTCTGACTGTTTTTTCTTTTCAGACAGAAAATGCCATTTATGTGAATATATCCTTAAAGGTAAGCATAGTATTTACAAAAAGAAAAATAATCGGAGGAAAACTTATGACCGGGGCAAATATATACAGCGATATTGAAAAGAGAACAGGCGGAGATGTTTATATCGGAGTGGTTGGGCCTGTAAGAACCGGCAAATCAACATTTATCAAAAAGTTTATAGAAACGGTAGTGCTGCCGAACATTGACAATCAGTATGACAAGGAGCGTGCAAAGGACGAGATGCCGCAGAGCGCCGCAGGAAAAACGGTTATGACGACAGAGCCGAAATTTGTTCCGGACGAGGCGGTTGAGATTACCGTCGGTAATTCCGGGCACCTTAAGGTGAAGATGGTCGACTGTGTCGGGTACATTGTTCCGGAGGCGCTCGGTCACATCGAAAACGGAGGACCGAGGATGGTTCATACTCCGTGGTCAAATGAGCCGATTCCGTTTGAAGAGGCGGCGGAGATGGGAACGAGAAAGGTTATCAACGAGCACTCTACAATCGGGGTTGTTGTGACGACAGACGGTACGATCGGGGAAATTCCGAGGCAGAACTATGTCGAGGCGGAGCGCCGCGTTATAAACGAGCTTAAGGAGATCAACAAGCCGTTTGTAATCGTTATGAACTCCAAGGACCCTACAAACGAGGAAAGCATCAGGCTTGCATATTCGGTAGAGCAGGAATACGGCGCGCCGGTTGCGCTTGTAAGCTGTCTGGAGCTGGATGCGGAGGACATTTCGCATATTCTTGAGATGGTGCTGCTTGAGTTCCCGGTGACCGAAATCGGTATTGATATTCCCGGCTGGGTAACCGCTCTTGACGAGGGGCACATGCTCTGCAGATCGGTTAACGAATCGATAATGAAGTGTGCGGCTTCGGTCAGCCGTGTGGGAGATATCAAGGAGGCATTTTCCTCTCTTGACGAAAACGAGTACATAGAAAAAACAGCGGTAGGATCGATCGATCTCGGAAGCGGAAAGGCGACGATCGAAATACGCCTCCCGGAGGAGCTTTACTACAGCACTGTAGGCGACCTTACCGGTTTTGAAATTGCTGGGGAGGAGGATCTTATCGGGCTTTTAAAGGAGCTTTCCGAGGTCAAGACGGAATATGACAGGATTGCTCCGGCGCTCCGCGATGTAAACGAAAAGGGCTACGGAATAGTCACTCCGGAGCTTTCGGATCTTAAGCTTGAGGAGCCGACTATTATCAAGCATCAGAGCGGCTACGGCGTCAAGCTTAAGGCGAGCGGACCGTCAATACACATGATCAAGGCAGATATCGAGACAGAGATAGATCCGATTGTCGGAACCGAGCAGCAGTCGGAAGATCTTGTAAAGTATCTTTTAAAGGGGTTTGAGGAGGATCCTGCGCAGATCTGGGATTCGAACATTTTCGGAAAGACGCTTCATGATCTTGTGACCGAGGGGCTGCACAGAAAGCTTGAGCACATTCCGGACGAATCGAGAGAGAAGCTTTCGGAAACTCTGCAGAGAATAATCAACGAGGGCTCCGGCGGCCTTATCTGCATTATTCTTTAAGGTCGGGTGAGAAGATGTCCTGCTGTGTAAGCGAAATGCGCAACAAGGAAGTAATCAACGTGTTCGACGGCAAGCGGCTCGGCTTTGTGTGCGATGTCGAGGTTGATATATGCGATGCGCGGATTGTATCGATTATTGTTCCGGGAGAGTGCAGCGGATTTTTTTCACGCTCCGAGAATATAAAGATCCCGTGGGCTTGTATTCAGCATATCGGAGAGGATATTATTATAGTTAATGTAAAGGACATTTCGCACTGTTGTACCTGCGAGGAAAAGAAAAAGCGCGGAAAGCTGTGGTAAAAATGTGTATGCCGGCATTTTGCCATGATGTGGCTGAGCTTAAATTATGAGCAATTAAGAAAAAGGGCGCAGAACGCATCCGAAAACAAAAAGCCGTAGGAGCTTGTCCTACGGCTTTAAAGTTTTTCGCTTGTTTTGTCTAAATGCTTACCGCATTGCTTTACAATAAAGTAAGCTAAACTTTAGCTAAGTTTGATGCAAGGCATCAAACTTATAATATGCGGCGCACAGCATTTTAAACTTCGGCTAAATGTTCACCGCATTATTTGATCATGTTTGCGATTTCTTCAGCGAAGTTTTCCTCTCTCTTCTGAAGGCCCTCGCCCTTCTCAAAGCGATAGAAGCCTGTGAGCTTGATCGAAGCGCCGAGCTGCTTTGCAACAGACTCAACATACTTTGCAACGGTCATGCTGCCGTCCTTGACGTACTCCTGATCTGCAAGGCAGTATGTCTCGTAGAACTTTCCGAGCTTTCCTGTTGCCATCTTTTCAAGAATAGCCTCGGGCTTGGAAGCGTTCTTCGGGTCGTTCTTGAGCTGAGCTGCAATAACTTCCTTCTCCTCTGCGATTGCAGATGCCGGAACGTGATCTCTGTCAACATAGAGGCAGTTCATTGCCGCAACCTGAAGAGCTACGTTCTTTGCCATCTCTGCAAATGCGCTGTTTGCAGCTGTTGCATCATCCGTGTCGAATGTTACGATAACGCCTGTTGTGCCTTTTCCGTGAATATATGTGCTCATGCTGCCCTCGGCAATAACGAAGCGGCGGATCGACATGTTCTCGCCGATTACCTGAATTCTCTCGATGAGAGCCTCGTTAACCGTCATATCCTTGCCCGGAATCTTCTCGGTAAGAAGTGTAGCAACATCTGCAGGCTTGTTTGCAAGAATTGTTGCAAGAACATCCTTTACAAATGCCTGGAAGGTCTCGTTCTTTGCAACGAAGTCTGTCTCTGCATTGACCTCGACCATTGCAGCGGTCTTGCCGTCGTCGCTGAGAAGAATATCAACAATACCCTCGGAAGCGATTCTGTCTGCCTTCTTTGCAGCAACCGCAAGTCCCTTTTCACGCAGGAACTTGATAGCCTCGTCGAAATCGCCGTTTGTTTCCTTAAGAGCCTTTTTGCAATCCATCATGCCGCAGCCTGTCTTTGCGCGCAGGTCTGCAACCATTTTTGCTGTAATATCTGCCATTGTATTTATTTCCTTTCGATTCTGATTTATTGGAATAGGTCGCTGCCGAAGGTATTTCGGCAGCGCTACGATGTCTGATTATTCAGCCTCTGCTTCGGTCTTGTCGCCTTCAGCCTCTGCCTCGGCGTCCTCCTCGAACTGCTCGCCCTGCTTTCCTTCGAGAATAGCGTCTGCCATTACGGAAGAAATGAGCTTGATAGCACGGATTGCATCGTCGTTACCCGGAATGACATAATCAGCGTCATCAGGGTCGCAGTTTGTATCAACGATAGCAACTACCGGAATTCCGAGCTTCTTAGCCTCTGCAACTGCGTTCTTTTCCTTTCTCGGGTCAACGATGAAGATTGCAGACGGAAGTCCTTCCATGTGCTTGATACCGCCGAGGTTCTTCTCGAGGTCGTTGATTTCCTTAAGAAGGGAAGCAACCTCCTTCTTCGGGAGAAGATCGAATGTTCCGTCCTCCTGCATCTTGTTCAGGCTGTTAAGACGTGCAATGCTCTTCTTGATTGTCTTGAAGTTTGTGAGCATTCCGCCCGGCCAACGGACGTTAACGTAATACATTCCGGCTCTGATTGCCTCTTCCTTGATTACGTCGGCAGCCTGCTTCTTTGTTCCGACAAAAAGAACATTTCCGCCGTCGATTGCTACATCGCGGATAAAGGAATATGCCTCGTCGAGCTTCTTTGCTGTCTTCTGGAGATCGATGATATAGATCTCGTTTCTTTCTGTGAAGATGTACTCTGCCATCTTCGGGTTCCATCTCTGAGTACGGTGTCCGAAATGAACGCCGGCTTCAAGCAACTGCTTAATAGTTACAACTGACACTTTTTAAATCCTCCTTCGGTTTATTCCACCACGGCAATTGGTCTTTCGACACCGAATTTACGCCGTTTAAAATTTGCGTTATCTGCCGTGTGTGTATTAAATGCCACAAAACAGTATATCATACTGATTTTTCTATTTCAAGCATCGAAGCAATTTTTACAATTTGTTAACAAAATGCCCCGTACCTGTTTAGGATACGAGGCATTTTGGCGTTTTACAGTCGGTTTTAAGCGGTCAGTCGATTCCGTATCCGGAGTCGGATACAATCAGGCTGCTTTCGTAGAATTTTTTAAGTGCCGAAATCAGATAGTCGGTGTCCTTTGCACCTGCTGTTTCGTATGATGAATGCATTGCAAGCTGTGCAAGACCGATGTCGACCGTGTTGAGCGAAACATGTGTGTTTGCGATGTTTCCGAGAGTTGATCCGCCGGGCATATCGGCACGGTTGGCGTACGACTGGACCGGCACATCTGCCTTTTCGCAGATAAGACGGAATATCGCGCTCGAAACTGCGTCGGTGGTGTATCTCTGGTTTGCGTTGTACTTAATTACGATTCCCCCGTTCATGTATACCGAATGGTTCGGGTCGGAAAGCTCCGGATGATTCGGGTGGGCAGCGTGCGCGTTGTCGCAGGAGACAAGGAAGCTGTGCTGCAGCTTGGTTTTAAGATTTTTGCATTTTCCTCCGGTTCCCGTTACGATTCTTTCGAGCGTGTCGGAAAGGAAGGTGGATGCCGCGCCCTGCTTTGTTGTGCTTCCGACCTCCTCGTTGTCAAAGAGGCAGTAGACCGGGAGGCTGTTTTTACTTTCGCCGGAGGAAATAAATGCCTCGAGTGCTCCGAAGGCGCACTGAAGGTCATCGATGCGCGGTGCGGAAATGAAGCCGCCGAATTCTGTTCCGTCCTTCGGATTATAGGCAAAAAGATCGGTTGTGACAATGTCTTTCTTTTCTACTCCGGCTGCTTCTGCGACCATTGAAAGCAGATCCGGGTTTTCTTTGCTTGAAGCGTCGGAAAACAGCGGAAGCATGTCGGATGCCGGGTTATAGGATGCGTTTTCGTTTGCCTTTCTGTTCATGTGAATGGCGACGCTGGGGATAATTCCGACTGTGTCTCCTATGTCGGCAAGCTTTATTTCGATTCCGTTTCCGTTTCTTACCGTAACTCTTCCGGCAACCGAAAGGGGTGTGTCAAACCAGCTTGCAAGAAGCATTCCTCCGTAGGTTTCTGTTGAAAGGCGGACATAATGACTGTCGCTTCTTTCCGGACTTTCCTTTACCTTGAAGCAGGGGCTGTCACAGTGGGAGGCGGTCATCATAAATCCTGTATAATTACCGGTCGGAACTCTGAAGGCGATCAGCGACGAGCCGTTTCTTTTTGTAAAATACTTCTTTCCGGGGGTAAGCACCCACTCATCAGCCTCGCTGATGAATTCATATCCGTTTTCTGTCAGTATATCAGCCGTGTTTTTTACCGCATGATATGCTGTTACGCCCTTTTTAATATAGCTGAAAAGCTTTTTGTTCGTGTTTTGCATGATCTGCTCCTCCTTTTATATTATAAGTTGCTTTAAATTATGGATTTTCACCTGTTATTCAAAATACTTTCTTAACGGCAGGCTGTCGACAAAGTTGAAATGCTTATCCATGAATTTTGTTTCGAATCCGATGAATACGCCGTTTAACAGAGCGCTTATGACCGTTCCGATGCCGACTACCGTAAAGTCAAGCGAGCCGAAGAAGATAAATGACATGATTATTGCAATTCCGAGGCTTGAAAGGTCATAAACAGATTTGAACTTCGGCAGGGGAATGTTGTATTTTGATGCGATCTCCTTGATAAACATCTCGTATGCCTCTGCCGATATGTAGGTCTTGAAGAAAAGTGCGACGCTCAGGCTGATTATGCATACGCCGAGTACATAGCAGAGTATTCTTACATAAATAGTGTCGTTCGGGATAAGTATAACCAGCTTTTCGACAAGGTCGTATGTAAAGCCGTAAATTACTGCGGTGGCAATCGAGAAGAAGAAGGAAAACTTGAATTTGCGGATCGCAATCATCATTGTAAAGATGAGCAGCGCCTGGAAGGTGTATTCGGTCATTCCGAAGGTCAGAAACGGCAGAATCGGCTTCAGTTTTAAGAAGATCAGACGAGCCGGAGCTACTACCATTGAAACGCCGAAGTTGGCGCGGACGGTGAATGCGGTCGCTATCGCAGTGAGCAGTATTGCCACGATATATGTAAGCTCTGTTGAAATGTTGAATTTTTTGATCTCGGGGCTGATCTGTACTGCCTCTGCTGTTTCTTCGCTTTTCTCGAGTTTTTTGCTGTTATTCATTGGAAATTATAAAACCCTTTCTGTAAACAAAAACAACCTTATGACGCTTATAAGATATAATCGATTAATCGATATAATCCGATAATAGGATAAAAGTCGGATATCGGTAATCGGGATAAATCGGCAAGCGCCCGAAAGTCATAGTAAGAGTATATCACTTTGTTTTTCTTTTTTCAATCATTTTCTTCTTGTTTTCGGTAATATACTGCCTTTTTTTGAATATTTTTTTGGCTGTATGTTATGATACAATTGATAGGTGACAAATAAAAAAGAAAATAGACTCCAAAAGTGATATAATGATAATAACCACA
>CAKSER010000062.1 GCA_934447715.1 uncultured Eubacteriales bacterium
TCGGTGTGTAGTACGGGCCTGTTGCCGGATCAAAGTAATGGCCTGCTTCGTCGTTTACCAGTGTGAAGCGGGAGGCAACGACTCCTCCGTTAAACCATTTATCGATAGGAGTAGTTGAAAGTCTGCTCCAGTAGTTATATTCGGTTCCTTCCTTCTGCTGCATAATCATGATGTCCTGAAGGACAACAGTCCCTTCAGTACCTGAATAGTTTGCGGAAAGCTTTCCTTTAGCATACATATCCGCAAGTACAGTCCACGGAATCATAACCTCTACAACATATCCGATATCGCTTGCCGAGCCGGCAAATGTGATCTTGCTAACATCATATTTTGTTCCGTCCTCAAGAATTGTGAACTGACCGTTTTTATATGAGAAGTTGATTCTCGGGGTTTTTCCGAATGCGTCCTCTGTCGATCCGAAAAGGCAAATCTGCGTTTTCGAAATATAGGTAGGATCGTCAATCTTGAAGCCGTAGTAAAGATAATTGTCATCCCACATCATCTTAAGATATGAGTTTTCGCCTATCTTCGCATTTCCGTCGAGAAGCGGAACGGTCATTTTGCTTTCTGCCAGGCTGACGGTAAGGGCATCCTTCCATTCAAGCTCGTTTATAAAGCCGTCCGCCGTGATCGGCGCAACCGCCTTCGGAACGTTAAAGTCATATGTGCCTTCTTCATATGCGTTTATCACGATTGATAAAACCGGCATAAGAAGGAACACAGTCAAAGCGACCGAAAGCATTCTTTTCAGTGTTTGTTTCATATAAACCTCCATAGTTGATAGGTTCGTCCGACTGCCTGCCGCAGCGAACAAATACTTACTATTTGATTTTATCACAATCGATGCAAAATTGCAACAGTTTTTTAACATTTTATTGTGCATATAGGCAATAAAAAAACAGCATATTTGTCTGATTTTGAAGAAAACGACAGAATTAATTACATATTTGAATAAAAATGAAAGCTAACCAAAAAGAGCGAACCTGCCGCAAAGGCAAATTCGCTCCGATATTGACTTTTAAATTGACTTAATCCAAAAGTCCCAGATTTTTATAATATGCAACCGCAAGATCGACTGTAAGACCGTAGCTTTTTTCTCCGTCCGGATCTCCCTGTATCTTGATAACCGTATCGTTTACCGCACCGCTTATCTTTGATGCAACGCTGCCTCTGTATTTTTCAAAAAAGTCATTATATGCCTGCATCTCATACCTGACCCTGATATCAAGATCATATCCTATTTCAAGATACATATCACGGCTCGCAGAGTTTAAGGCGCTTACCACATATTCATACATACCGACATAGCCGCTGTATTTTATATAGTCATCATCCGATTCCGAGCAGACAAGGAACGCGATAAAGTTTGCCTCATCCTCACGCGAAAAGCCTCTTTGATGGGCAAGCTCATGTGCCGCCGTATACGGAAGTGTATAATCCGGGAAGTTTGTATTTATATTAGACTCTCCGGTAAGATAGGAATAAATTCCGGAAATATGCGTATATGTTAACGGCTCGCTTAAAATGATCGGCTTGAATCTTGAGGAAAAGGTTTTTATAAAGCTGTATTTTTCCGACGCGTTCTTATATGCACCGATGAGCCTTTTATTCATCTCATCAAGAGAATACGGCATTTTCGAAAACGACTTATCCTCATATTCGATTTTATCAACCAGCTTATTTATTTCGTTTGTAAGCTGCACCGCCGTTTTCTGAAGCTGCTTTGCGGACACCGGCTGCTTATCAAACTCCATCTTTAAATCAAGCGTCGGATTATTAAAACCTGCAGCGTACATAAGCACATAAAGCGAGTAGAAAATCATCAGAACGGCTAGCATTGAGCAGGCAAGCCGGATCATTTTTACTATTCCCTGCTTTGAAACCTTGATTATAAAAATAACCGCAAGCACAAACCAGACCGGAATCGTGGCAACGACTATTTCCGCAAGAGAAAACGGGAAGATTCCGGTAATTTTTGCAAGAAACCATCTTATATAAAATGCTGTATGATTATTATGCCAGTCGGCAAAGCCTTCGTTTGTGATTATAGCTATATGAAGAATCAAAGAAAGCAAGGCAAAGCCCAGAACAATAAGAGTCCAGACAGGACAGTATTTTTTGATTTTCGAAATTGTATTATTCATTCAAAATCACCTATCAGCCGTATCGGCTATACCTGCTGCGTAAGCCACATCAGCCTCATAAGCAAGCCTCATCATGTCCTGTGGGAGCGGAGCGGATACGGTAAGCAATTCGTTTTTTGACGGATGAAGAAACGACATCTCTCTGCAGTGAAGCGCCTGCCTTGAAATCAGCTTTGAACCGTCTTCGGGGCCGTAAAGAGTGTCACCGAGAATCGGACAGCCTATGTATGCCATATGAACCCTTATCTGATGCGTTCTCCCGGTTTTCGGCTCCACGGATACGACAGAAAAGCCGTCGCCCTTTGCAATTCTTTTAAAGCAGGTAACAGCCTCCTGACCGTCATCGGACACAACACGCTCGATTATACTTTCATTCTTTCTTTTAATAGGCACATCGATAATACCGCATTCTCCCGGGTCGCCCAGAACAATGGCTGTATATTTCTTTTTGATTCTTCTTTCCTTAAGTTCGCTTGAAAGCTTGGAGGCGGAAAGCTTGTTTTTTGAGATCAGCACAAGACCGCTTGTGTCCCTGTCAAGGCGGTTTACCGCGCGAAAGACAAACGGATAATTCTTCTTTTTATAATAGAACATCACCCCGTTTGCAAGCGTGTCGTCAAAGTGGTTGTGCGACGGATGAGTCGGCATTCCGTACGGCTTATTTAAAGCAAGGATATCCTGATCCTCATAGACAATATCAAGCGGAAGCTCGACAGGAATAATATTCTCACTGTCATCGGCATCGCCGATTTTAAGAGAAAGAATATCCCCCTCATGAAGAACTGCGCGAACCGTCACCCGATTACCGTTTAAAAGAATGCCGGTTTCGGATTTTTTAAGTTCGGTAATAACCTTACCCGAGCATCCGAGCTCGAAGCGCAGATAATCCCGAAGCAGTCTTTTGTCATTTCTTTTGTCAATAATAAATTCTTTGTTATTCTGATTCATTTTTTATATTTATCTGTATAATACCCATCCTGTTTTCGGCATATAGTTTATTATACAGCAAAAAAGCTGCTATTTCAATCATAATATCTGAATTTGATTTTAAGGAGGAATTAATAGTATGAAAAAAATCTTTAAAAAAGTATTATCATTTATTATAGCAACAGCTTCAGCAATATCGCTTCTTACGCTGTTTCCGTTTGCAACTAATGCAGATGAAACGGTATCCCCGGCGCTTTCGATCATTGCATCAAAAAGCTGTGTGCTTGCAAAGTGCGCAATGTCGTTTTCTCCCGTTACATTTTCCGAAGGGGATTTTGCAAAAAGCATCGGAGTTGAACACATCGATGGGATAACGGTTCTTTCTCTGCCGGATGTCACAGCAGGGACTCTCCTTCTCGGAGAGCTTGAGGTCGTTAAAAATCAAACAATAAAAGCAAAGGATCTGTCGTCGCTTCACTTTTATCCGATTTCAAGTCAGCCGGCGGAATGCAGCTTTACCTTTAGGGTAAGCGGATGTGAGGATTATGAAATCCCGTGCAGAATCTATGTTCTTGACAAGGAAAACCAACGACCGACCGTTTTAAAGGCGGAAGACGATGCTCTTAAGCTCAACACTATAAGAAATATTACGGTCTTCGGCTCGTTTTCGGCAGATGATCCGGACGGCGACGAGCTTACGTTTGAGATAACGTCATATCCGAAAAACGGGATTGCTTTAATAACCGACAAAAGCAAGGGCGAATACAAATATACCCCTTTGACAAGCTATGTCGGCACCGACAGCATATCTTTCGTAGCGCGTGACAAATACGGCAGCTGCTCGGACGAATGCACTGTCAAGATTACAATCGAAAGCCCGTATTCAAATGTTATTTACGACGATCTCATCGGCAAAAAAGAACAGCTTGCTGCAATCCGGCTTACAGATGCTAAAATAATGAAGGAAAGCATAAATGAAGACGGAAAGCTTATATTCTGCCCCGACAAGCATGTGACAAGAGAGGAATTTCTGTCTATGGTAATGATGCTTACCGGAAAAGCCGTATCGGGCGACGATAAGGCAACCGGATTCAGCGACGACAAAAAAATCAGTGCCGAATACAAGCCGTATGTTCTTGCTGCTGTGCAGCTCGGGATTATTTCGAGTGCAAAGGAAAACGAAAGCACCGGCTTTTATCCCGAAAAGCCGATCACCCGTGCCGAGGCATGTGTGATGCTCAACAACATTTTAAAACTTGACAGCACAAGCTCAAAGCCGGTTTTTGCCGACAGCAAGGATATTCCGAAATGGGCTGAGGAGGCTATAAACATAATGGCTGAATATGACATTCTCGACGCCTCTGCCGGAAATGCGGAGCCGAACCGGCAGATTACAAGAGGAGAGGCCGCGCTGATGCTGTATGAGGTAATGAAGCTAAGCGAAAAATAATCGGAATTCCATACATGCCGGCATTCGGTATTTATTAAAGGAATAATATCTGTTTTAAGGACTGCGTTTTCCTGCCGCCGTAACATTATGTTAATATTTACATGGTAAAATAAAGGTTGAACTACTTTATTGTTATCAACGTTTTACAGGAGAAACGATATGCTCGATATATGTCTTCCCGGTACCGGAGGAACCATGCCGCTGAAATCCCGTTGGCTTTCAAGCGCGATTATGCGGTACAATGGTTCATGTCTTTTAATAGACAGCGGCGAGGGGGCGCAGCTCGCAATCAAGCAGGCAGGCTTTACCTTTAAGCCTATTGATATCATCTGCTACACTCATTTTCATGCCGATCACATCAGCGGTCTGCCCGGATTGCTTCTTACAATGGGAAACGAAGGCAGAACAGAGCCGGTGACGGTTATCGGTCCAAAAGGACTTACTAAGGTAGTCGGAGCACTAAGGACAATCGCGCCGGAGCTTCCGTTTCAGATGAATCTGGTAGAAATAAACGGTGCATGCGAAAGCTTCAAATTCGGTTTTTTTGAGATCACCGCATTCAAGGTAAAGCACACCGTTCCCTGCTACGGATATACCGTATGCATCCGCCGCAGCGGAAAGTTCGATATGGAAAAAGCTACGAAAAACAAAGTACCGATGCGTGTCTGGTCGACGCTTCAGAAAAATCCGACAGCTATACTTAACGGGGTTCTGTATACGCAGGATATGATTTTAGGCCCCGAAAGAAAGGGCATTAAAATCACCTACTGCACAGACACAAGGCCGGTTCCGCACATATCGGAATACGCGCAAGGGTCTGATCTCTTTATCTGCGAAGGAATGTTCGAATCGTCCGAAAAGCACGAAAGAGCCTTTCTTTCCGGGCACATGACAATGTCGGATGCTGCAAGGCTGGCTCTTGAAGCAAAACCGAAGAAAATGTGGCTGACGCACTTTTCCCCTTCGCTGCCGGATCCGTACAACCACATGGACGAAGCAAAGAAAATCTTTGCCGACACCGAATGCGGATACGACGGGATCAAAACAACCATCCTTTTTGAGGAGTAATTTTACAGGTGCTTATTCGGCACTCTGATTTATACAATGCTAAAACCGCTCTGCTTTTTATAAAGTTATGAGCGGTTTTTTCGTCTTATTTTTTAGCACTCATAAATCTAGAGTGCTAATATTTACAATATATACACAAAAAACAGATTAATATTTAACAAATTGAGAATATTATATTTATTGTAAAAAAGATAATCCACCAAAAGGAGGTTGTTTATATGAACATTCAGAAATTCACGCAGAAAAGTCTTGAGATGATCCGCTCAGCCCAGGATCTTGCAATCGAATACTCAAATCAGCAGGTTGAGCAGGCGCATCTGATTTATGCAATGCTTTCCCAACAGGGCGGACTGATTCCGGAGCTTGTTACAAAGTGCGGCTCATCCGCAGATGAGATGAAGAAGGCAGCGGAAAAAGCGGTTGCAGCTCTTCCCAAGGTCTACGGCACCGGAAGAGAGGCTGACAAGATTTATATTGCCTCCGACGTTGAAAAGGTTCTTATCGAAGCAGAGGATCAATCCGAGAAAATGAAGGATTCGTACACCTCTCTCGAGCATATACTTCTTGCCCTGATTGCAAAGGCAAATTCTTCAACAGACAAGCTGCTTAAACAATTCGGAATTACAAAGGACAAGGTTTTAACGGCTCTCAAGGAAATAAGAGGACATCAGTCGGTAAATACCGACAACCCCGAGTCGACCTATGAGGTGCTCAAAAAATACGGTCAGGATCTTGTCGAGCTTGCAAAGGCACAAAAGCTCGATCCGGTCATCGGTCGTGACGACGAAATCCGAAACGTCATCCGTATTCTTTCGAGGAAAACCAAAAACAATCCGTGTCTGATCGGTGAGCCGGGTGTCGGTAAAACCGCAATTGCAGAGGGTCTTGCCCTTCGAATCGCAAAGGGCGATGTTCCGGAAGGCTTAAAGAACAGAACGATTTTCTCACTTAACATGGGCTCGCTGATTGCCGGTGCAAAGTTCAGGGGCGAATTTGAGGAAAGACTCAAAGCGGTTCTTGATGAAATCACGCACAGCGACGGAAGGATCATTCTGTTCATCGATGAGCTTCATACAATCGTCGGTGCAGGCAAAACCGACGGCGCAATGGACGCAGGCAACATCTTAAAGCCTATGCTTGCACGCGGTGAGCTGCACTGCATCGGTGCAACGACCTTAAACGAGTACAGACAGTATATCGAAAAGGATAAGGCGCTTGAAAGACGTTTCCAGCCTGTCATGGTTCCGGAGCCTACAGTCGAGGACAC
>CAKSER010000063.1 GCA_934447715.1 uncultured Eubacteriales bacterium
CCTTTTCAGCCGGTAATACCGCTTTCAGAAAATAGTTGCAGTAGATACCGTACCGAGAAATGAGCTGCACGCATTTCCTTTCTTCGCCGTCATCCGGCAGCAGACAGTTCCCCTTATAGCAATTACAGCAAGTTTTGCGTACAAGGGCGTTGATTTTTGTCCGCTGCTTCGGTGTGATTTTGGATACCATAGACTAAACCTCCTTTCCGTTTTACGGGCAGAAAAAAGCCGCCGAGTGTGACCTCGACGGCAGTGCTGTCCGGTATTCTGTTTTCAGAGAGATTTTCGCTCCCTCTGTATATTTAATAGGGGAACAGGTGGAAAAAGATATGATTATAGCAACACAGTTAAAACGGTGTCCGCAACAGCTTGATATGCATTGAAAACTTGTCGATTTTTTGATAAAATAGTAGAAAACAATCGGAATCAATTCTGCTGTGTGACCGATTTTTTCTGAAAATTTCAGGGCCTTTCGATGGGACGGCAGAAAGCCCGTTTTATGGGATACGTGCTATGTATAGAATGGATAAGGAGGGCGCCTGAATTGTCAAAGTGAGCTTAGGGTTTTTCTTATTTTTTACCTCAAAATCGTAACTTCACTTTGACAATTCAGGGCTGCCACAGGAATACATCGTCCGTTATCTCACCGAAAAAGAGGACAAGTATCTGACTTGATATCTGCACGATCAGGAGCCTGCGCTTAATAAGCTGGCGCAGTCCGCCTGCGAGCGATACGCTATGGCGGAGCATTTTGCAGACATCAAGCAGGCAGCGGTGTGCGGTATCCTGACCGCCCTGCAAAACTATGCCCCGGCTGTTGGCACATCGTTCGTCGCTTTTCAGAAACGGTAGATTCAGGATGGTATAGAGGACTACATCCGCACGGTTGCCTAGCATTTGGGCTTCAGTGACACCTGCTGGTCGGTCAAGAAAGTAGTGCTGAAAAACGGTGAAATCGAGTACAAACCTATAAAACCCATGGTCTTTGAAGAAATCTCCCACTCTGCCAGCCGCAAATCCGATAAGACTTCCGAGCGGACATATAATAACACCTTAGAGAATATGAGGAAAACTCTTTGTGTTAAATTGACCCGACGAAACGCCCGTTAGTATGTGGTTTTGCAGTGCAGGAAAGACAAAAGTATAGCAGAAATCTGTTGCCGAATGCCTTAACCATATCTTAACCAAACTTATGATATAATCATTACCGTTATAAGGAGCTTCAGAAATGAAAAAGAAAAGCATTTTGAGAAATATAATCATAACGCTGCTTGCGTTGGTTGTCGCCTGCGCAATAAGCCTTATATTTCAGCGGCTTGAGGTGCAAGAACACATAACAACGATTTTTGTGTTTTCTGTCTTTATTGTTTCTCTTTTTACCGATGGATATTTCTACGGCATCTTTTCATCTGTCGTAGGCACAGTTGCCATTAACTTTGCGTTCACCTATCCGTTTTTGGAGTTTGACTTTATAACTCCCGTCAATGTGATCTCGGCAATTATTATGCTGGCTATTGCTGTCATTACCGGAATGCTGACGACAAAAATCAAAACCTATGAAGAGGCAAAAGCGGAAAGTGAAAGGGAAAAAACACGCGCGAATCTGCTTCGTGCCGTTTCCCACGACTTGCGTACACCGCTGACCTCCATCTATAGCGCAAGCTCTCTTCTTCGGGACGAGAAAGAAACTTTGACAGAGAAACAAAAAGAAACAATGCTGTCGAACATTCAAGAGGATTCCGAATGGCTTATCCGTATGGTGGAAAATCTTCTGTCAGTTACCCGAATCGATAACGAGACGATGAAGATCAACAAGACTACGACGATATTGGACGAATTGATCGATTCCTCTGTTGCTAAATTTTATCAGCGCCATCCGGAGCAAAAAGTCGAGGTGACTGTGCCGGAGGATATTGTGATCATCGATGTTGACCCGATTTTGATCGAACAGGTTCTCCTTAATCTTTTGGAAAACTCCGTGTATCACGCAAAGGGCATGACGGTACTTTTGCTCAAGGCCTTTACTTTAGCGGATCAGGTTGTGTTTGAGGTTGCAGATAACGGCTGCGGAATAGAAGAAAGCAGGTTAAAAACTCTTTTTTCGGGATGCTATGAGGTGCAGCAGGATATGACACAAGGCTCTCGTCGTTATGCCGGGATCGGATTATCTGTTTGCTCAACGATCGTCAGAGCACATGGCGGAACGATTACGGCAGAAAATCGAAAAAACGGCGGCGCATTATTCCGTTTTACGATCGGGAGGGAAGAAACCAGTCATGACCAATAATAAGTATAAGGTGTTGCTGATAGAGGATGATGAGAACCTCCGGTCGGTTATGGCGACTATGTTGGGCGCAGCCGGATACCAGGTGATTCTTGCCGAAACCTGTAATCTTGCAATTACGTTATTTACTTCTCATTTGCCGGATGTTTCAATACTTGATCTTGGGCTTCCGGATATGAACGGAATGCGATTTCTTGAATTTGTGAGGAAAAGTTCGCTATCTCCGATAATTGTTTTATCCGCACGAAACAATGACACCGATAAGGTCCTCGCATTGGATGCCGGCGCAAATGATTATGTGACAAAGCCTTTCAGCTCGGCTGAACTGCTTGCACGGATCCGCATGGTATTACGAAATTATCAGCATCGTGCCGACAGCGGAAAACTGCCGATCGGTACATTCCGGACAAAAGATCTGCTGATCCATTACGATGCAAGACAAGTGTTCGTTCACGGGCAAGAGATCAGTCTCTCCCAAACGGAGTATAACATTGTGGCGTTTCTTTCCGAGCACTGTGGGAAGATGATGACATATTCTGCGATCATCAAGGAAATTTGGGGGTATCCCGACGAGGGCAGCACAAAAAGGTTGCAGGTCAATATGGCCAATATACGAAGAAAATTCGGCGTAAAACCGGGAGAAGCTTGGTGTATTTCCAATGAACTCGGTGTCGGTTACCGAATGAATGGAGATAACGAGGAATGAAAAAGCTCCTTCAAACACAATCACCGGCGCGTCTTATTTCGTTAGGATTTGCCGCCGTAATTTTAATCGGATCGGCACTCTTGATCCTTCCGTGCAGCGTGCGTGAGGGCGTTGAATTAAAATATATCGATTCTCTGTATACTTCGACAAGCGCAGTTTGCGTAACGGGACTGATAGCTGTTGATGCAGGAGATACCTTTACTCCGATCGGACAATTTTTCCTCGCTCTGTTGATACAGATCGGAGGACTTGGCGTTACATCCATCGGTGCCGGCGTCATTTTGGCTATGGGCAGGAAGTTGGATCTGAAAGGCCGGCGCTTGATACGAGAGGCCTCCAATCTCGATTCCAATAAAGGTATCGTCCGTTTTATAAAAAGCGTATTGCTTACGACATTCATCATTGAATTAATCGGAGCAGTATTAAGCTTTTTCGTTTTCATTCAAGATTATCCTCTCCAAAAGGCAATCGGAATCAGTCTGTTTCACTCCGTGGCGGCCTTCAACAACTCCGGCTTTGACATACTCGGGAATCTTCAAAATCTGATTCCTTATCAGAACAACATTATGTTGAATCTGGTCACCTGCGGCTTGATTTTTTTCGGAGGAATAGGCTTCCTTGTCATCCGGGAGATGTGGCAGTACAGGCTGAATTTCAGGAAGTACTCCATGCATGCTAAAGTCGTGTTATCGGTAAGCGGTGTGCTGATAATTGTTGGAACCCTTCTTCTCAGGCTGACCGAGAATGTGACATGGCTCGGTGCTTTCTTTCACAGTGTCTCGGCAAGAACAGCAGGCTTTTCAACCTATCCGTTGGGAACCTTTTCAAATGCAGGACTTTTGGTATTGACTGCCTTAATGTTTATCGGTGCTTCTCCCGGTTCTACCGGGGGCGGTATTAAGACCAGTACTCTTTTTGTTTTAATACAAGGCATTAAATCGGCGGCAACCAACAGATCCGAGAAAGCCTTTCATAATGCTATCCCAAAGGACGCCTTTCGAAAAGCGTCTGTTATCACTTTGTTGGCGGTAGCACTTGTATCGGCAGGCACATGGCTTATGGCAATACTGGAGCCGGGAATTTCGTTAATGGATGCACTTTTTGAGGTCACAAGTGCCTTTGGAACAGTTGGACTCTCAACCGGCATTACAACCGATTTGGGTGTCGGTGCGAAACTGCTGTCGATTTCTATTATGTACATAGGCAGACTCGGACCGTTGACTGTGGCGTCGCTCTGGTATTTCAGCAGAGGCGAACACATCAGTTTTCCGGAGGGAAATATTTCTATCGGATGAAGGAGAATCGGTATGTTTGGGAATAAACCCGATAAAAAAATGACTTACGGTATAGTTGGGCTTGGACGATTCGGTTTCGCACTCGCAAATGAATTGGCTGCGTCCGGTGCGGAATTGATCGTTTTGGATCGAAATGAGGATAAGGTCAGTGAGATGAGAGAGGTGACCGAAAATGCTTATGTCGTGAGATACTTGGATAAAAAGACACTGGAAGAATCGGGAATACAGAACTGTGATGTTGCCGTGGTCTGCATCGGAGAACAAATGGACACCTCCATTTTGACTACCCTGAATCTGGTTTCCTTGGGGATACCAAAGGTGCTGGCGAAAGCTACAAGCATTGAGCACGGTATTATTTTGGAAAAACTCGGCGCAGAGGTTGTCTATCCGGAGCGGGATATGGCGATTCGTTTAGCAACACGTTTGGGAACGGCAAAAGAACTTGATATTATTCAGTTGAGTGAACAGATCAACATCTCCAAAATGCAGGTGCCGGAACAGCTTGTTGGGAAAAGTGTTGCCTGTGCAAACCTGCGGGGGAAGTTCGGATTGAACATTATTGCCATAGAAAGCGCCGGACGGGTAATAGATATTATACAACCGGATTACCTGTTTGGCTCAGGGGATACGTTGTATCTTTCCGGCAGTAAAGACGGATTGTTGAAAATCGGTCAATGGGCCTCGTGAGGGCAACTCCATTCCGCAGGAAGTAGGATTCCGAAATTAAGAACGGAAAGTCGGGGAATAACAATGGGATTACCGGAATTTTGGGAACAAATGTGCCACAGCCCGATGCTGATGGTATCAACAGTTTTAACACTGGGCGTTATTCTTGTCAATGGCTGGACTGATGCGCCAAACGCTATCGCCACCTGTGTTTCGACAAGGGCCATCAGTGCACGAAAAGCCATCGTTATGGCGGCGGTGTTTAATTTTCTTGGCGTTCTTGTTATGACCGCCGTGAATGCCTCGGTTGCCATGACGATCTATAATATGGTGGATTTCGGAGGAAATGCGCACATCTCACTTGTCGCTCTCTGCGCTGCTATGGCAGCTATCGTGATATGGGCAACCGCTGCTTGGTACTTCGGCATACCTACAAGTGAAAGTCATGCGCTGATCGCCGGTATTTCCGGTGCAGCCGTAGCTATCCAAAATAGCTTTTCCGGTATTGTCGGCGGGATTTCGGTTTTGTTTAAACCGATCGTGTGGCTCTTGTCCGTTTCAACAAATGCCGTGCTAAGGATGCTCGGTATCGATCCTAACGAAACGGAAGAACAAATTTGTGAAGAAGATATACGCATGATGATCGAAACAGGCGGCGAAACCGGAGCCATCGATAAGGATGAACAGAATTTCATACAGAATGTATTCGAGTTTGATGATCTGTCGGTCGGGGAGATTCTTACACATCGCACCGATTTGACAATGCTCTGGTTGGAGGATACCGATGAAACTTGGGAGAAGGTCATATGCAACAGTAGTTTTTCACGATATCCCGTTTGTGACGGTTCTCCAGACAGAGTTGTGGGTGTGCTGAATGCGAAGATTTATTTAAGAGAAAAGGACAAAAGCCGGGATAATATTATGTGCTCGGCATTAGAACCGGCATACTTTGTGCCGGAAACAGTGAAGGCTGATGTCCTGTTTCGAAATATGAAACAGACGCATAATACATTTGCTGTTGTTTTGGATGAATACGGTGGTCTGACAGGCGTTGTCACAATACAGGATCTGATTGAAGAACTTGTCGGGGAGCTTCAGGAGAACCCTTCCATTTCGGAAACGGCTGAACCTCAAATCAGGCAATTGGATTGCGACACATGGGAAATCAGCGGCAATGCTGAGCTTGACGAAATAGAGAGGGCGATTGGTGTTACTTTTGACACAGAATATATCAACACCTTTACCGGGTACATATTCGACCGTTTGAAGGGAATACCGGATGACGGGAAAACAAATATAGAACTTAAACTTGATAACATATCGGTGACAATAAAAGAGATCAAGGATCATCAAGTCGTACTTGCAGAAATAAAAATAATCGATTACTCTGCTGAGAATGAGACGCAGAAATGACGGATTATTATAAATTATCCGCCGAAGAAACGCTGCGGGAGCTGCAAACCAGCCAACGGGATTAACCGCCCAACAGGCGTATGCCCATCAGGGAAAATACGGGATAAATAAATTAAAGGAAGCGGAAAAGCCGGGCTTTCTGAAACGCTTTTTCTCCGGCTCAAAGATGTCGTTTTGCTGGAAGCGCTCGGAGCCCCGCAGGAGCAGGTGGCCATGCCCTTGAAGTCATCTTAAAAACCTTTATGGTGGCCGTGTCGCTGGCCGCCGTCGCCATCGCCAAGGGATTGGGGATCCTTGCAGATGCTTCCCAGGCAATCACCGGCACCGAGCCGGACTCGCTTTCCGACGAGCAGCTTTTGCAAAAGGTACGGGAAACGAGCGTTTACGCCCGGGTGCAGCC
>CAKSER010000064.1 GCA_934447715.1 uncultured Eubacteriales bacterium
GTCGTGAAGATCGAGGGTGTTAAGCAGTCCGGAAAGGAAAAGCTCAAGGCACACGACAAGCAGCACGGTCGAGGTTGCAATCGTTTTCGCTCTTCCGTTGAAGCTTGTATGCTCCGAATAGAGCAGGATCAGGTATGCGGCAATCAATGCTATCGAAAGCCAGATCGCTTCCTGATCGTCCAGAAATTCATAATCCTGCTTCTGAATAAACATCAGGATAATTATTAATACTCCGCCGAATACAGCTACATATTTATAGCTTAGGTTTCTCAGGTTGCAGAATCCCTTATATGCCATTACAAGTATAAGGAAGATGAACATGAAGCTGTAGCGGTAGTTCAGCCAGTTCGGTCTCTGAAATCCGTGCCAGACGATATCGATTGCATAGGTATTGAAGAAAAGCACGAACATGCCGAGGACAACGCCTCCTGCAATTCGTTCCTTCGAGCTGATTTTAGAGCTTATAAAGTATACCGGAAGCAGCATAACTGCAATTATTCCGCAGTATACAAACGGCAGTCCCTCCGGTCTTACGGTATCGTACGAGCCGGGGAAGAACTTTACAAACAGATCAAGGAAATCGAAATTCTGTCCGACACTCCATTTTGTCGTCGAGAAGGTCGTTTTTCCGAACTGCAGCGAATAATATGACGGATAGACGATTATCATCGAGATCGCGATTGCAATCAGCGAATAGACAAGCATCCTTCCAACCGATTTCCAGAAGTGATTTGTCTCGAGATAGAAATTGACCTCGCAGCCGTCATCGTGCGAAAGATAGTAATAGAAGAAATATACGATGCAGAAAAGGCACATCATATATCCAATATAGAAGTTTGTTATAAGAGAAAGAGCAAGCGTGACCGTATAGAGCTTGAATCTTCTCTTTGAGACGAGCTGCTCGATTCCGTATGCTACAAGCGGCAGGAGGATAAGGTTATCGATCCACATCGAGTTGTGAGCCTGTACCACCGCATATCCGGAAAGGGCATAGCAGGTTGAAAAGATGATTACATTGATCTTCTTTGACGGATATACCTTATTAAGGTAAAACGCCATTGTAGCGCCCATCGATCCGGTTTTGAGCAGGATGATAAGAAGCAGCGCCTCTGTAATATGCTCCTTCGGGAACAGAACCGTCAAAAAGGCAAACGGGCTTGCAACATAGTAGCCGATAATTCCGAGAAATTCTCCTCCGAGTGTTCTCGACCACGAATAAAGAAGCGAACCGCCCTCGACAAGCTTTTGTCTTAGCTGCTCATAGAAATATACATACTGACCGTTAAGGTCAAGAACAAGCACCGAATTGTTTCCGAACGGATAAACCTTGATTGCAATATACACAAGCCACATGATAAGAAGCGGCAAAAGAAATGCAAATACGAGAAATCCGTATTTTTCTTTAAATTGTTTCAAACGAGAATTCACTTTTTTACGGTCCTTTCGATCATCAGGTTTGCCTGTCACACCGTTTTTTCGGAATCCCGATCCGAGGAGAGCGGAATGACCTTTTTAATGTTCTTTTCCAGTTTGATTCTTTGAACTGTGACATCACGGGAGCAGGAAAGACAAAGAATTCTTATATCCGACCCAACTCGTAACACCCTGAAAGTATACGAACCACACGGGTGCGGTTTTTTCATCAGCAGCGTATCGCCGACCTGAAAATGTACGATGTTCACATGTCCTCCTGAATTTTTCCGGATTACTGTCATTTATCAAAGCTATCACCATGCAATTATACCACAACATATCACAAATGTAAACAGAAAAAGCAAAATTGAAAACCAAAGCCGAAGTGCGAAGCGCGCCTTAAAGGCAGGCGATTAAAAAATATAAATATTTACAAAATTCTTTTGATTATTTATAAGAAGTGTGCTATAATAATACGGTGTATAACATCTAAAAGTCAAACTGCACATTAATGCTTTGCTTAGTTTTCAAAAAATGCTCAAACGGAGGTCGGGCTGAAAATGATTATACTCGGAATCGACCCGGGTTTGGCTATTGTCGGGTACGGGGTCGTCGAATACAGCAATGCAAGATTTAAAACTCTTGCCTACGGAGCGATTACGACTCCTACTCATACTCCTGTTGTAAACAGGCTCGAAACCATCTACAGCGAGGTTATAGAGCTCATTGAAATGTATCGCCCGGAGGAGATGGCGGTCGAGGAGCTGTTTTTCAACAGCAACCAGAAAACTGCGATCACGGTGGCGGAGGCAAGAGGCGTTATTCTTCTTGCGGCAAGACACAAGAGCATTCCGACATTTGAATACACGCCGCTCCAGGTAAAGCAGTCGGTTGTCGGATACGGAAGAGCGGAAAAGAAGCAGGTCGAGGCAATGGTTCAGACTATCCTCAATCTGAAAAAAATGCCGAAATATGACGACACCGCAGATGCGCTCGCAATTGCCGTTTGCCACGGTCACACCGGCACATCGAGAATACGTCAGTTCTTCAATCAGGACTGAATTGTTTCATAAAATAACAACCAAGAGGATTAATGCATGTTTTACTATATTATCGGAGACTGCGAAATAATCGACTCGAACACTGCCGTAATTGAGGCAGGAGGTGTCGGATACAAGCTCGCGGTCAGTGCAAACACGCTCGGAAAGCTTGCCTCTCTTCCGGAAGGAAAAAAGGCAAAGCTGTATACATATATGAATGTAAAAGAGGATGCGGTCGACCTGTTCGGATTTTTTGACGAGGACGAGCTTAAGGCATTTAAGCTTCTGATCTCGGTTTCCGGAGTGGGCGCGAAATCCGCGATATCGGTTCTTTCCTTCCTTACGCCGGACGGATTTGCAAGAGCGGTTTCATCCGGAGATTCTAAGGCTATTGCAAGGGCGCAGGGAATCGGCGCGAAAACCGCGGCAAGGATCGCTCTTGAGCTTAAGGACAAGGTCGCAAAGAGCATACCGTCCTCCGCGTCGGAGGCAGGTGCGGCGCAATTTATCGAAGCGGATGTGGGAGGAGACGAGTACACCGAGGCAATGAATGCGCTTCTGCTTCTCGGCTATTCAAGAACCGAGGCAAGTCATGCATTAAGAGGACTTGACGCAAGCGCGCTCGGAATCGAAAATCTCATCCGCGAAGCGCTTGCAAAGCTCATGAAGCAGTAAGACAGCACAGGCTGAAATATCGTAAAATATTAAGAAACGGTCGGGACAGTATTATATGAACGAAAACGAATTCAACTACGAAGACGGCGATTATGATTTTGAATCCCGTATAGTGTCGTCGACGCAAAGTCGCGAGGACAGCGAAAACGATGTGTCGCTTCGCCCCCGTGCAATCGACGAATATGTAGGGCAGGAAAAGGCAAAGGAAAACCTGAAGGTATATATTGAAGCAGCAAGGCAAAGGGGAGAGGTCCTTGACCATGTCCTCCTTTACGGCCCTCCGGGGCTCGGAAAAACGACTCTTGCCGCGATCATTGCGAACGAGATGGGTGTTAATATAAGAGTGACCTCGGGACCGGCAATCGAAAAGGCTGGCGACCTTGTTGCGCTTCTTACAAATCTTTCGGAAAACGACATTTTGTTTATCGACGAAATCCACCGTCTGCCGAGAACGGTCGAGGAGATTTTGTATCCTGCAATGGAGGATTATGTTGTCGACCTTATAATCGGAAAGGGCCCTGCAGCAAGGAGTATTCCGCTTAAGCTTGCAAAATTCACACTTATCGGTGCGACCACAAGAGCCGGACAGCTTTCCACCCCTCTTCGCGACAGGTTCGGTGTTGTTTTAAAGCTTGAGCTATACTCGACAGACGAGCTCTCGAAGATCGTCACAAGAAGTGCCGGAATACTCGGTATCGGAATCGACGAAAAGGGTGCAAGAGAGATTGCATCAAGGTCGAGAGGAACACCGCGTGTTGCAAACCGCATGCTCAAGCGCATAAGGGATTTTGCGCAGGTTGCAGGCAAGGAGATAATCGACCGTGAGATTGCTTCATATGCGCTCGGAAAGCTCGAAATCGACGAGCTCGGGCTTGACAATATCGACAGAAGAATGCTTGAGGTAATCATCAAATTCTACGGAGGCGGTCCTGTCGGACTCGAAACGCTTGCGGCAACGCTCGGTGAGGAATCCGTAACCCTTGAGGATGTTTACGAACCGTATCTTATGCAGATCGGATTTTTAAGCAGAACTCCGAGAGGAAGATGCGCCACAAAGTTTGCATACGACCATCTCGGTATACCGTTTGTAAGAGAGAATGCTTCTGCGCCAAAAACAGCCGCTGCCGCAGGGCAGCTCGACATGTTCGGGAATCCTTTAGCAGACGGGGAAGACGAAAACGGGCGGTAAACCATTTATTTAACAGTTTTAAAAAAATAAAGGAATTACATAATAGATGAAATCAGCAAACAAATGGAAGGATTATGAACTTCTTGATTGCTCCGACGGAGAAAGGCTCGAAAGATGGGGAAAATATACCGTAATTCGTCCGGATCCGCAGGTTCTCTGGAAGGGATGCAAAAAGCATCCGATGTGGAAAAAAGCGGATGCTGCATACAAGCGCTCAAAGTCCGGAGGAGGAGCATGGAGCGAAAACAGCATGCCCGACAGATGGACTATCGACTACGGCGAGCTCAGGTTCTCGATCAATCCGATGGGATTTAAGCACATGGGGCTTTTCCCGGAGCAGGCGGCAAACTGGGACAGCATTATGACACTTATAAGGAACGCGAAAAGAGAGATAAACGTCCTTAACATGTTTGCATATACCGGAGGCGCTACGGTTGCCGCGGCAAAGGCAGGTGCAAAGGTCTGCCATGTTGACGCATCAAAGGGAATGGTTCAGCGAGCAAAGGAAAATGCCGCTCTTTCCGGTCTTGAGGATGCTCCCGTGCGCTATATTGTCGACGACTGCAAGAAATTCTGCGAAAGAGAAATACGCAGAGGAAGAAAATACGACGCGGTCATCATGGATCCTCCATCATACGGCAGAGGACCGTCGGGAGAGCTTTGGAAGCTGGAGGACGACATTGACGATCTTATAAAGCTTGTTTCGAATCTTCTTTCGGAAAATCCTCTGTTCTTCCTTGTAAATTCCTATACAACCGGACTTTCTCCGTCTACGATGGGATACATACTTTCAAAAACCCTGAAAGACAAATTCGGCGGAAGAGTCATTTCGGACGAGATCGGAATTCCGGTTAAAACTACCGGAGCATCGCTTCCTTGCGGTTCGTTTTCCTTTTGGGTTGTCGACGATGCGGTATATGAATAATTTTTAATTCGATTTTTATATTTTTAAGAGTTTTAAGGATAAAACATGTCTTCTAATATATTTATTTCTGTAAAAAATCTTTCCTTTACCTATGAGGCGCCGGAAAGACAGGATCTGTATGTTTTAAACAACATCAGCCTCGATATCGAAAAGGGCTCGCTTGTTGCCGTTCTCGGGCACAACGGATCCGGTAAATCCACGCTTGCAAAGCTTCTCAATATGATTCTGACCCCGACCTCCGGGAAAATTATAATCGACGGAACCGATATTACATCAAGCGAAATGACCGAGGACGACGTTTTTGATGTCAGGCGAAAGGTCGGAATGGTTTTCCAGAACCCGGACAATCAGCTTGTTGCGACGGTTGTCGAGGAGGACATTGCCTTCGGACCGGAAAATCTCGGTGTTGAGCCGTCCGAGATACGGAAAAGAGTTGATGAGGCGCTTGCAACCGTCGGAATGACAGAGTATGCAAAGCATTCTCCGCATCAGCTTTCCGGCGGACAGAAGCAGAGAATTGCCATTGCCGGAATTATCGCAATGCTTCCGCAATGCATAGTCTTTGACGAGTCGACGGCGATGCTTGATCCTGCCGGGCGCAAGGAGGTCATGGACACGATAAAAAAGCTAAACAAGGAAAACGGAATTACGATTTTATTTATAACCCACAACATGGACGAGGCAATTCAGGCGGACAGGGTTGTTGTAATAAATGAAGGAGAGCTTTATCTTGACGGAACACCGAAGGAGGTCTTTTCCAAGGTTGACAAGCTCCGTATTGCCGGTCTTGACGTACCGCAGGTTACCGAGCTGTTTTATGATTTGAAAAAAGACGGATTCAATCTGCCCTCTGACGTTTTATATACCGACGAGGCAGTTGAAGCAATGAAGAAGGTACTATGCTGAATTATAAACTTGAGTTAAAGAACGTGTCGTATGTCTACAGCGAGGGAACGCCCTTTTGCCAGACGGCACTTGACAATATAAGCGTCGGATTTGAAAACGGGATAATCACCGGAGTAATCGGCCACACCGGCTCCGGAAAATCGACGCTTGTCCAGCTTTTAAACGGTCTTTTAAAGCCGTCCGGCGGAGAAGTGCTTCTTGACGGAAAGAACATCTGGGACAAAGATTCCGATATCCGTTCCGTGCGGTTCCGTGTCGGTCTTGTTTTTCAGTATCCGGAATATCAGCTTTTTGAAGAAACGGTTGCAAAGGATATCGCTTTCGGTCCAAAGAACATGGGCCTTGCAGAAGACGAGATAAAATCGAGAGTACACGACGCTCTTAAGTTCGTTGGTCTTACCGAAGACGTCCTTGAAAAATCCCCGTTTGAGCTTTCCGGCGGACAAAAGAGAAGGGTTGCCATTGCCGGTATCATGTCGATGTCGCCGGAGGTTCTTATTCTCGACGAGCCGGCAGCCGGTCTTGACC
>CAKSER010000065.1 GCA_934447715.1 uncultured Eubacteriales bacterium
TCTCTTTTTACCTTTTCGTAGCTTTCAATATCTCCGATATCATATCGGCTTCCGGGCATCTCCATTGCATAAAGCCGAGTCCTTTTGCAAAGCCAGGCAATATAGCTTCCCGGTGCATCTGTTCCGCAACCTTCGGCGATAGCGTCTTTCACACGCTTTGCGTCTTCTGTCGTATAGTAATAAAACGGCGGACAGCACCAGTTGGTTGCGGGTGTGGGGGATTTTTCGGTCATATCGGTGACAAGATCATTTTCTGTTCGATCACTCTTCCTTTTCTATGTCTATATACTTGATTGTGCGCGGCAGGTTATTCTCGAATTCAAGAACAAATGCACTCGGAGTTGCAATTTTGCCATTAAGCACAACAGAGCGGATGTATTTGATTTTGCGCAGCTTATTCTGATTGTCTGTAACCTCGACGGAACACCAATTTAAAAGGAACGCACAAATTGCCGCGGCGTGAGAAATGACGGCAACAGTGTCTTCGTCACACATTTCTGAGAGGATTTCATCAATGACAGATGTCATTCTTGCTCTTACGTCGTTTAGTGATTCTCCGTTTTTGTTTTTGTAGCCGTAATCATTATATTGACGCATCCAAAATCCTTCGTTTAGTGTTGTTGGGTCGCCGAGATCGCGTTCTCTTAGCCGTTTATCTGCAATCGGGTGACCATTTAGCTTCTCTGCGGTGCTGAACGCCCGTTTGTAGGGAGATGTATAGACCGCTTTGACAAAACGGAAAATATCAAGTGAGAAAAAATTCTGAGCTTTGATATGCCCCTTGTCGGAAAGCGGAAGCATTTCTGTTTTTATTGTCCTGTCCTTTATTGGTTCGGAATGCCTGATAATGATTAATGTTTTCATATTTGTAATTATCTGATTTGAGGGCAGCGCCGCATTTATGCTTATCGGGCCCCTTGCGTTTGTGCTTTCCCGACCGGCATCAGGTCCTTACAACCTCTGCGCGCTCGAAGCCTACCTTGAAGGTGAAATTTTCGGGAAAGGAATCCGGATCAAACAGGGTGATCTCAAGAATAAATCGCCCTCCGTCTTTTGTAAGTCTGTCCGACAGCCACCAGAGCTTTTCTTTGCCTTCGAACGGGATATCCGGTGTCAGTATTTCGAAGTTAAGCAGGCGGATTTCGGATACCGCGGTGTCATAAAGGGCGTTTTCTGCATCTATGGTCAAGGTCATAAGGCTTTTGATGCTGCCGTACTTTTTGCCGGAGAATTTGTTGTAATCTGCCGGGAATTCGAAGGTCTCATATCCTATTATGCACGCATCGTGAAGACCGTGTGTCCAGTACCAGTCCGGCGGATTTTCGGGAGAGTTTAAGCCATGATTCTTTTCTTTTGCCATTTCGATGCTCCTTTAATGAATTTTTGTGCTATAGCTCCTGCCCTCTGATTTTTGGGGGTTACAGGAGATACAGATAATCGTTATAGGTAAAGAAGTCTCTTGACTGATCGCAGAAGCTGTCACACATATCGGTATAGTGCCGCGATCTCTTTTTTCTTTCGGCTCCGTCCTCGGTATAAAAATACAGATCGTCAATCTGCTTTATTTCGACATCCTTTGTGCAGAAGACCTCGTCCGGATAATTGCCAACAGCACACATGTTTCCGTAACGACAAGCGAGGCAGCATTTGAGCTTCACATTTTCGGGCAGATGCTTTTGCAGATCGGCAAAGGCTTTCGCAAAAGAATAATCCTTTCCGTGCCCACATATTTCTTTGCCCTCGTATTTGATTGTAATGTACACCAACGGCTCATCTTCGTCGCCCGTAGGGCCGCAGTTCCGCTTGTCAACGATAATCAGCGCATCAACAGATTTTTCCCCTGCCGGTGTGGAAAGGACAAGAGTTCTCTTATATTGCTTGTTCGGCTCGGTGCCGTGAAATTCAAAATCCGAAAGATCGTTTTTTAAAGAATCCTTCATTTGTGCGCCCCTTTCTTTTTTGTTTGAGTACATCGGGTTTTGCCGGGATGATGATTTTGATTTGGGGTTTGGCTATATGCAAGTCTGTTTCAGTATAGCCCCTTCGGTCTCATAATTTGCCCACATATACTCGGTGTGTTTGCTTTCCGATATGTTTACTGTTTATTTTGCTTTGCCATGCTAAGATTGCCCTTTGCTGTTGTAATAGACTTGACAAGTAAAAATCTTATTGTCGAACATTTGCGGTTAAGCTGTCTATACCTCTGCTCGTTAATATACTCGCTTTTCCACAGCATTTCAAGCCATTTGCTCGTTTCGTTGGTTTCTTTAAGTGATATCTCAAGCTTTGCAATAAAGTCGGCTCGACCGTGAGCGTATTTGCTTTCGGCAATGTTGGCGCAAATGCTTGTTGCGCTTCTGCCGATCTGATTTGAGATTATGTTTTCGTGTTTTACGCGCAATTCTTTGGCTAATTGCAAAATTTCAATAGACAATTCCATTGAAAGATCGCCAAGCTTATCTTCTTTCACAATATCGCCGCCTTTCGATTATTATAATAGCACATACTCAGTTGAAAATCAACATCACTTATGCGCTCTGACAAAACGGGTTTATTTCCGTTTGCGCGCAGCGCAACATCACTTGAGGCGAAGCTTCAACATCGTTTGGCAAAGCCAACATCATCCATTTGTGTCGGGGTTGGTAAAATGATGTCAGCCTTCGGCTGAATGATGTTGCGTGTGCCACGCAAACGATGTTGTGCCTTACGGCACAAATGAAAAATCCGAAAGTTGAACTTTCGGATTTTTTCTGGGATGGCCGGATTCGGACCGGCGTCTGCAGGAGTCAAAGTCCTGTGCCTTAACCGCTTGGCGACATCCCATTATTCGATTTTTTCTTTTTTTAAAAAGCTTTCCTGCTTACAAAAATGCTTTCCTGCGGAATTGTCCTGCAGGCTGCCCTGCAAGCTCTTTCAGGCTCTTTTGCGATTTTCCGCAGAATCCGATTATATCATAATCGTCTGCCGCTGTCAAGGGACAGGAAGCCTGCGGCTCCCTGTTCTCTGACCGTGCTTTTTCGGCTTTTTGTCAGTTTTCCTCCCAGTTGTGGAAAACCTGCTGAACATCGTCGAAATCATCAAGATGATCAAGAAGATTGTTCATGTTCTTGATATCATCCTCCGACTCGAGAGTTACATAGTTTGACGGAATCTTGTCCTGATCCGCAGAGGCGATTTCATAGCCCTTCTCCTCGAGCGCATCCTTTATTGCCCAGAGGTCGGACGGCTCGGTATAGATCTCGAATACGTCATCCTCTGTAAGGAAATCCTCGGCTCCTGCCTCAAGAGCATCCTCCATCAGCTTATCCTCGTCTATCTTTCCGTTGTTCTCGACAAGAATTACTCCCTTGTCGGCAAACAGATAGCCGACGCAGCCGGTCTGACCGAGATTTCCGCCGTATTTATCGAAGAAATGGCGCACCTCGGATGCGGTTCTGTTGCGGTTGTCGGTCGCTGCTTTAACGATGACGGCAACTCCGGACGGACCGTAGCCCTCATATATAATCTCTTCATAGGTTACTGCATCTGCTCCGGATGCCTTTTCGATACTGCGCTTGATATTGTCGTTCGGCACATTGTTTGCCTTTGCCTTTGCGATAAGATCACGCAGCTTGCTGTTCGACACGGGATCCGGACCGCCTTCTCTTACCGCGATCTGAATCTCCTTTCCGATCTTCGTAAAGACCGATGCCCGGGCGGAATCTGTCTTTTCCTTTTTGTGCATGATGTTTTTCCATTTGGAATGTCCTGACATGGTTTTTCTCCTGTATTTTTTTATCCAATAATTATTTATTTCACTTTGCTTCCGGATTGATTTCCGGCATTTCCGATTATTCTTCTGCCGTAAGACGCATTAAATCTTCGGCGTTTTCTTGAGGCAGATCAGCCCGAATGCATTCCCGAGAACGGTTCTTGTTGCCTCGACTAAGGCAAGGCGGAAGCTCTTTGCATCTTCGGATTCCGCTGTCTGGATCGGGCAGTCGTGATAGAAGCGGTTGAACGCCGCGCAGACATCGAGGATAAAGCGTGTTATTTCCATCGGCTCGCTGTCCTTGATTGCAGCCTCGACCTTTTCGGGAAGGGCGGAAAGCGCCTTTGCAAGGTCGACCTCAAGCTCGTTTGCCTTATAGCCCTCGGGAAGTGTTTCTGCCTTTCCGAGCTTTTCGAGCAGGCTGCAGGTGCGTGCATAGGTATACTGTGCATAGGGACCGGTATTTCCCTCGAACGAAAGGGCATCCTCAAGGTTGAAGTTGATATCCTTTATACGGCTGTTTGAAAGATAGTTGAACACGATTGCGCCGACACCGACCGCCTCCGCAACCTCGTCCTTGTTTTCAAGGGTCGGGTTCCGCTGCTCGATGATCTCTCTTGATTTGTCGATCGACATCTTGAAAAGATCGCGCAGAAGAACGACATTTCCGTCTCTTGTCGAGAGCTTTGCACCGCCGATGCTGACCGTGCCGTACGGAACGTGAAGAAGCTGATCGTACCAGTCATAGCCCATGAGCTCGAGAACCTTGAACCACTGCTTGAAATGCAGGATCTGCTGGTTTGAGGTGACATATATGCACTTGTCGAAGTTAAATGTTTCCTTTCTGTAGACCGCAGCGGCGATATCCCTTGTAGGATAGAGGGTCGAGCCGTCGCGCTTCAGGATAAGACAGGGGGGCATGCCGTACTCCGAAAGATCGACAATGGAAGCGCCGTCGTCGATCTGAAGAAGATTCTTTTCGCGCAGCTTTTCAACCTGCGCCGGCATAAGATCGGTATAGAAGCTTTCGCCTGTGTAATAATCAAACTCGATTCCGAGCTGCTTGTAGGTTTTTTTGTATTCCTCGATGCTTATCGAGATAAACCATTTCCAAAGCTCGGTATTGTCCTTGTCGTGATCCTCGAGCTTCTTGAATTCCGCCCTCGCCATGTCGCCGAGCTTCGAATGCTTTTCTCCGGTCTGCTTTTCGGATTCCTCTTCCTCGTTTTTGATCTCCTTGTTGATTCTTACATAGAGGGCAACAAGCTCATCGATTCCGCCCTTTTCGACAGCCTCCTTTGAGCCCCAGAGCCTGTATGCGACAATGAGCTTTCCGAACTGGGTTCCCCAGTCGCCGAGGTGGTTTACTCCGATAGTGTTCCAACCGCAGAATTTGTAGAGCATCTTCAGCGAATGACCGATTACGGTCGTGCCGAGGTGGCCGATGTGAAACGGCTTTGCGACGTTCGGCGACGAGTAGTCGATTACCATCGTCTTGCCGCATCCGCTGTCGTTTGCGCCGAAGCGCTCTCCCTGCTCGAGAACCTTTTTTACTATGTCATATGCAAGTCTGTTTTTGTCGACAAAAACATTGAGATATCCGCCTGCGATCTCGACTTTTTCAACCGAGTCAAGCTCCTTTACCGAGGGGGCAAGCGACTGTGCTATCATCGGCGGCGCCTTGCGCAAAAGCTTGCTGAGCCTGAAGCACGGGAAGGCGACATCTCCCATCGACTTGTCCGGAGGATACTCGAGAGCCGAAATCAGCTCGCTTACCGAAATTTCGTTTTCGGGAGCCATGCAGTCGAGCGTCTCCTTTATTTTTTCTGCAAGTAATTTTTTAAAATTCTGCATTTTTTCTTTCCTTAACTAAAACTCAAAAATTCAAAAAATATATCAACCGAGCCTGTTTTTTAAAACAGCACTGTTCAATCATTTTATTATACCGCACAACAGGCGCATTTGTCAAATATATTTTGAATTTTGCACTCTTTTTCGGGCTCGGATGTGGGATTGAACGAATCTGAACCCGAAAAAGCGCTGCACCCGGGCAAAAAAACGCCTCGGGTGCGGATTTTTAAGCGGCAGCAGGCATCAAATGTCTGCGGTCGGCATTTGCCGGTGCGGCAAATTTTTTTCTGACGGTGTCTTTGTTTTTAAAAATTAAAATTTCTTTACGATTTCGCTTACAACCCTGTCGCCGAGCAGCCTGTAGCCTTCCTCGGTAAAATGCACGCCGTCATCGCATCTTGTGTCGGATTCGCCCGGGATGACTGAAAACAGATCGTCGACCGCAAGACCGTATTTGTCTGCAAGCTTTAAAACGATCTCGTTTCTCGGCTTTACAAACTCGTCGTTTTTGTTTCCCTGCAGCATCGATGTTCCGGTTGCAAGAATGATCCGATCCGCAGGTCTCAGCGACAGAAGATAGTTTACGGTTCTTTCGTAGTGATAGGCATAATCGGCTGTGCCGATATGGAAGCCGTGGTTGCAGTTGTTGAAATGAATGATTTCCGGATTCATTTCTTCAACAAGCATGCCGATCTTTTTTGTGAGAAACTCGTTGTCGATAGCCTTTGAGGTCGCAAAGGATCCGGTTATTGCGTTTTTTTCGTTGAGCTTGAGACGGACGTTTGTCTTGTATCCGAAGCAGATCGAATCGCCGATAAGAAAAACACGGCGGCGCTTCGTGTCGGTTACGTCAAAAAACCACACGTCCTCCCATTCAACAGGCTCGAGAATAGGCATATTTTGTCCTCCTGTAGGGGAAAATTAAGGAGCCTTTGCTCCGATCCTCCACTTCCATGTGACATTTCCGTTTGAATCCGACATTGCTTTTCCGAGCCCTTTTGCGGA
>CAKSER010000066.1 GCA_934447715.1 uncultured Eubacteriales bacterium
CCCTGCCCTCTTACCGGACAGCTTGTCTATATTATCATATCTTATTTGCTTTGTCAATACCTTTTTTAATCTTTTTTGAGTTTTTTTGAGTTTTTTATTATTATTCCCTCTGCTTGGAAATAATAAATAAAAAACTGCACTCGGAGTTTTTATTATCTGAATTGTTTTACTGCATTCGGAAAAACTATGCAGGGGGATTTTTATGTTAAATATTATTATCAGAACATCAATTGTATATGTTTTTCTGATCTGCTTTATACGCTTTACAGGAAAAAGGCAGATCGGAGAGCTTCAGATTTCCGAATTTGTTACAACAATCATATTATCCGAAATTGCCGCGCTTCCGATATGCGAAAACGACTATCCGCTACTTTATGCGGTTATCCCGGTACTTTTTCTGATTTTTCTCGAGATCACGTTTTCGTTTATCTCTTCAAAGGTATCTTTTTTCAAGCGGCTGTTCGAGGGAAGCCCGAGCATTCTTATGAAAAACGGCATTCTCGACCAGAAGGAGCTTTTACGCCAGAGAGTCAATGTTTCGGAGCTGATCGGGGCGCTCCGCGAAAACGGTTCGGGAGACATTTCCGCAATCGATTATATTTTTTTGGAGCAGGACGGCAAAATATCCGCATTTGAAAAGGGAGAGGCTATTACGCACCCGATAATTCTCGACGGTCAGGTAAACAGCAGCTGTCTTACGCTGTTAAAAAAGAACGAGGACTGGCTCAAAAAGGTTCTTTCGGATCGCAATCTGACACTTAAAAACGTTTTTTTAATGACCTCCGACGGAGAAAATCATTACTTTATTATAAAGGAGAAAAGCTGATGCGGTCTTTTATTATTTCGCTTATCCTGATTTTTGTCATAGTCGGCGGCGCCGTTTTCAACGACTTTTATATATCCTCACTTGTCGATGACCTTATTTCGATAACAAAAAAGCTCCCCGACACCTTTTCGGATGAAGGGGAGGCTTATGTTTCTCAAATCAAGGAAGTCTGGGAAGGAAATCTTACGATGCTGGGGCTTACCGTGAACCAAAAATATATATCTTCGGTCACGCTTGCCCTTTTAAACCTCTGTGCCGCCCAGAAGGCGCAGGAAAAGTTCGATTATTTAAGCTCGCGCGATGCACTGATCGAAGCGCTTTGCATCCTGCGTTCCTCACAGTGCGCCGGGCTTCAGAGCATTATATAAACTCTTCTCCGTTTTTCTTCAGCATCCGTTTTCTCATTATCGTATATGAGAAACCAGGTGCGCCTACAACCTTTGCAATATAATCCGGATTCAGATATCCCTCGTTATCGGCGCACAGAACGACCGTCAGAGTGCAGCCGTCAAGACTGAAGCTTCTTATCTGCGGCTTTATATCAACCTGCTTCTCTCCGCTTTTTGTGCGCTTTGTTATAACTATTTCCGGCTCATCAAGCTTTGAGCAGTCGACCGGGCTTTCAAATTCGATTTCATATTCAGCCCACGCGATCTCGGTAAACTTTTCCTTGGGATCTGTCACATTTACAACCGACATATCGCAGGGGAGCTCCTTTGAAAGGCGCTCCTTAATCTCGTCGTTTGGCATTTCTTTTATGATTTTAATATCCAGAAGCTCGCATTCGCTTTCCGCGCCTATTGACAAAGGAAGTGCAAAGACCATCTTCGGATGGGGATTAAAGCCCTCCGAATAATAGATCGGAATTCCGGCTCTTATAAGCGCTGTACGCATTACCCGGTTAAGATCAAGATGTGAAATAAACTGCATCCTTCCGGTTTTGGTAAATTTTATCCTTTTTGCTTCGGGCAGCATGTCCTTTCACCTCCGAGTCTGTTTGCACCGCATGCAGAGCACTGCTCACGGCAGTTTGGTGTTGTTTTTGACTGATATGCCTTTTTTCTTTCTCTTATAAGGAATTCCTTTGTAACACCGCAGTCAATGATATCCCACGGCAGAACCTCGTCTTCCCCAAATTCTCTGTTTGCATAGAATGCAGGGTCTACTCCGGCAAGCTCGAAAGCTTTGAGCCACTTGTCGTAGTCAAAGAATTCATCCCAGCCGTCGAACTTCAGCCCGAGCTTATGCGCCTCAAGCAGCGCCTTTGAAAGCTTTCTGTCGCCTCTTGCAAAGACCGCCTCGACACGGCTCACCTTCGAATCGTGATAGGTATATCTGACCTTTTTGTTGTCCCTTACGCAGTCGCCTAAGAACATTGCCTTTTTTTCAAGCTCCTCAAGCGTATCCTGAGCCTCCCACTGAAACGGGGTAAACGGCTTCGGTATAAAGCAGGAAACGCTTATTGTTACCTGCGGCGGACGCTTTGCATGTCCCGGGGTATTATAATACTGTTCGACAACCTGCTTTGCAAGGTCGGATATTCCCTTGATGTCGTCATAGGTCTCTGTCGGAAGACCGTCCATAAAGTACAGCTTTACCTGATTTTTTCCTGCCGCAAACGCAACAGAGCATGCGCGCATCAGGTCGCTTTCCTCTACATTTTTATTTATGGCATCGCGGAGTCGCTGTGTTCCGGCTTCCGGAGCAAATGTCAGTCCTCCGGTGCGGACGGTGGATATCTTGTCCATCAGCTCCTTTGTAAAGCTGTCCACACGCAGCGACGGAAGAGAAATCGACACCTTGTTTTCGTCAGTCCACTCGAGCAGCTTGTCTGTCAGTTCAAAAAGCCTTGTATAGTCGCTTATGCTGAGAGATATAAGCGACATTTCATCATATCCGGTATTCTCGAAAAGACATTTTGCCTGCCTGTTCAGAACATCCGGCGTTTTTTCTCTTACCGGACGGCAGATGACCCCTGCCTGACAGAAGCGGCAGCCTCTTATACATCCTCTGTACACCTCAAGCATTATCCTGTCATGCACAACCTCGATAAAGGGCATTATCGGAACGTCCAAAA
The DNA here is from genome assembly GCA_934447715.1 of uncultured Eubacteriales bacterium. Classification (GTDB taxonomy): domain Bacteria; phylum Bacillota; class Clostridia; order Oscillospirales; family CAG-272; genus HGM12657. The sequence goes on from CAKSER010000066.1 coordinate 2,904, forward strand.
AACGGGACTTGTCAAGATCCTCGATGATTCTTTTTTCGATTTTTTTCGGTATATCGTCATATACCGGCTTAAATTCCTTTACGGTTCCGTCGCCGTTATAGGAAACCTCGTAAAGAGACGGAACATAAAAGCCCTTGAGCTTTGCAGACTCATGCAGAAATGCCTTTTTGCTGTAGCTTCCGCTCTTTTTCATTTCTATATAGAGCCTTGTAAAGTCGCAAAGCGCCTCTTCTCCTTCTCCGATCGAAAAAACATCGAAAAATTCCGCAATCGGCTCCGCATTATATGCGCAGGGACCTCCGCCGATCACAATCGGGTCATCCTCGCTCCTTTCGGAGGAAAGAAGCGGTATTCCGCCGAGTTCAAGCATATTGAGCACGTTTGTATATGACATCTCGTACTGGAGCGTAAATGCGACGATGTCAAAATCCTTAATTGAATCTCCGCTTTCAAGAGCATAGAGCGGAATATGATTTTCGCGCATTTTTTCCTCCATGTCAACCCACGGCGCATAAACCCTTTCGCACCATACGTCCTCCATGTCGTTAAGCGAGCTGTAAAGCAGTCTGACGCCGAGATTCGACATTCCGATTTCATAGGAGTCCGGGAAGCAGAATGCCCATCTTGCATTCATCTTCGAAACGTCCTTTACAATCTGACCGTACTCCCCTCCGATATATCTTCCGGGCTTTGTTACCTGCTTCAGTATCTTATTAATCTCTTTTCTGCAGTTCATTTTCCGTCCTTTCGTCTCTTAGACCGAGCAAATCCCGGCACACAGTAAAACGGGATGCAAATCGCATCCCGTTTGCAAGCTGATTTTGTCAGATAAACAACCTGGAAATAACATATATCGGCAATATCCAGAACAGCTGATACAGGAATACATAGATTGAAAATACTCCTGCCGCAAGATTGAGCCAGATCAAAAATGCCGAAATCAGCACTCCGAGAATAATTGCAAATGTGTTGATCAGAATATTTGCCTTTGTTATATGCTGAACCTTGTCGCAAAGCGTAAAGGTATTGAGCAGCGCCTTTGTGGAGCGCTTTGAAACGATACCGCTGTCGATTCCTTCCTTTGCAACATTCGGATCGTAAGCCTCGCGGCATTTAAGAACCCTTACCGGATATTTTTCAAGCTTGATAAGCTTTCCTAAAAGGTCGTCATCAATATTGGGGTCAACCGTCTTGATTCCGACGCAGATTCCGGATTTATACATTCTCTTCAGAATAGATTCAAAATCACGGTCAATATGGTACTCAACATACAGCTTTGCGGTAATCTCGTTGCCTGTAACAAGATACATAATACTGATTGCGGAGCTTTCGACAATCTCTTCGTCAGAGGGGTCGGCAATCGGAACATAGTGATTTCTTCTGAGATAGCCTGCCTTTCCGATATAGACATGCTTTCCGTCTACAAGCGCTTCGATTCCGTCGTTTTCGATTTTCAGAAGCTCGACATTGTCCGACTTGTCCATATCCATTGTTGCAAGGTCAAGGACGTTTGCAAGAGGACCTCCGAGAGTCGAAAATACGCTTGCGACGTTATAGATTACATGATCGATTCTTCCGTTTCCGAAAACATTGATGCTCTTGACCTTAACGCCTCCGGACGGGAAAACATCCTTGTCGTCAAAGGAAATCGAGGACGCGGTTGTGTACTCGTCAAGTGCGCTTTCTCCGACAATCGTGCTTTCGTTTTTATATGCACTTCCGGCAGCCTTGAACGCCGGCATGCTGTACGAAAGAATCATCGAAAGCGGCATGCATAGCATAAACGAAAGATATCCCGTCGAAAATGCCTGGGAAACATTCTTTCTTACAAAGATTGATACAACAAATACAATTATCGCAATTGCAACCGATGCCGGAATAACCGCTCCGATCACTATCTTGTTTCTTGAATATTCGTTTGTGCGTCTGAAGAAGCCGTTTACAAACGAGGTTTTTTCTATCTTGAAGATCGACGGATTTTCAGGAAGAACGCTGCTGAACGCCTGCTTCTCAAGATCCGACTGATCAAGGTCAAGCTTGCCCAAAACATATTTCGGTCTTCTCGAGGCTACGACGTTAAAGCTGTAGACGTCTCTTTGCAGATCAATCCTTTCGCTGAGCAGTGTAAGCAATGCGCAGGTCGCGACCGGGAATCCGTACATCTGGAATTCGTTGCCGGTCGAAATAAAGCACATGACCGCAGTATATACAGCCGTAACCGCAGTTACAGCGGTCAGAATGCTGTTGACATTAGGCTTCTTTGCTATAATTGCCTTCGCACCGTCAAGGAAGTTGTCAAAAACAGGGACAAGGCAGAACAGAAGAAGCTGCAAATCCACCATGATATGTACAACCGGATATACCGAAGAGCTGAGAGCCTCCGGCAGCGCTCCTCCGAACGCTCCGATGTTCTCAAACAGGAACAAGAACAGCGCGGCAACCGCCACAATCAGCATTCTGATTGTTACGTTCTTGTATTTCGCCTTGAATCTGTCAAGAATGTCCTTTGTCTGATTAAAGGCTGTGTATTCTTCCTCCTCCGGCTGCTCCTTTTCGGCTTCCTTGTTCTTTTTTAACTGTTCGTCCGCCTCGGTTGTGATCTGTTCGTTCTTGCGGATCAGATTTTCGCTGAGCTTATCGACATTCTCCTTGCC
>CAKSER010000067.1 GCA_934447715.1 uncultured Eubacteriales bacterium
GCGGTTCTTGTTCAGGACGGCAAGGAGGCAAGGGATATTGCGGTTCTGACAAGGGTCGGAAAGCCGGTCTGCTTCAAGGTAAAACGGCTCGAAAGAAAAAACGGACAGACCTTTGCATACCTGTCGCGAAGGGATGCTCAGCTTGAGTGCCGCGAAAAATATATAAAATTTCTGTCGCCCGGCGACATTATAGATTCCAAGGTCACACATCTTGAAAGCTTCGGCGCTTTTGTCGATATAGGCTGCGGAATCGTGTCGCTTCTTACAATCGACTGCATTTCGGTTTCAAGAATCTCGCACCCGAGAAACAGATATAAGGTCGGGGACAAAATCAGGGTCGTTGTAAAGAATATCGACAGAGAAAACGACCGGGTGTTTGTTTCAAGAAAGGAGCTGCTCGGCACCTGGGAGGAAAATGCCTCGCTTTTTACCGTCGGACAGACAGTTGCCGGGATCGTCAGAAGCATCGAAAGCTACGGTATTTTCGTCGAGCTTACCCCGAACCTCGCCGGGCTTGCGGAATGCAGAGAGGACATTTATGTAGGTCAGGTCGCCGCAGTTTACATAAAGAATATCATCCCGGAGAAAATGAAGCTGAAGCTTGTTTTAATCGACTCCGGCGGAGGAATCGAAAGACCGCTTAAGCCCGAAACCGACTTTGACAAGGGCGAAAAGCATATCGACAGGTGGCTGTATTCGCCGCCGTCATCAAGCAAGATCGTGTTAAGCGAGTTTTCGGAATTATCGCAGAGTTCCGAATAATATGCATAAAACATACATAAAGCAATGAGGACGGAGCATTTCCGTCCTCGTTTTTTTCTTTTTTGATACAGCATCATGCGCCTGAATCAGTCTGAACGAAAAAACAGCTCGCGCATTACTTTTCCTGCATTCGTCTAAGCCGTCTTCTTACCCTGTTTATCTGCCTTTCAAAATCTCCGCTGTAGATAAATTCCGCAATCACAAACTGCTCAAAGGTCGGAACGGTGCAGGTGTAAAAGCCGACTTTTTCGTCAAAAACCGGAACAAGCGATTTCGGCAGAACCATGTAGCCTATGCGTATCGAGGGGGCAATGGTTTTTGAAAAGGTGTTTACATATATCACCCTTTCACCCATGCCGATAGAAAACAGCGTGTCCTCCGGCTTTGAGGAAACCGAAAATTCCGATTCGAAGTCATCCTCGATAATATAGCCTTCCCTGTCGTTTGCCCATTTGATATATTCATACCGCTTCGAAGCCGGAGCCGTAACACCGCTCGGGAAGCTTCGGTAGGGAGTTATGTGAAGAACGGATGCTCTGCTCTTTGCAAGCGCATCGGATGAAATTCCGTGTGCGGTAAGAGAAAGCAGCTCGGGCTTTACTCCGTTTGCATTGTACACCTTTTCGATTTTTTCATATGACGGATCCTCGATTCCGTATACCCTTTCTCTTCCGAGCACCTGAACAATAAGTCCGTAAAGATACTCGGCCCCCGAGCCGATTATAATCTGATCCTGATCGACCCTTATCCCTCTCGACCTTGCAAGATATTCCGAAATGGCATTTCTCAGCTCTGCACAGCCTGTGTTCGGGCTTTTTTCAAGAATTCTTTCGGAATAGTCCGCCAGCGTCTTTCGCATGACCTTTGCATAGACCGAAAACGGAAAATCGGTTACAGAGTGCCTGTCGCTCTGCCTTAGCGGTATTATTCTTTTTGCAGGAACCGAAAGAAGGTCCTTTTCCTTGTATATAACAAAATATCCGCTGCGCTCTCTTGCCTCGGAATACCCCTCGTCGCAAAGAAGCGCATAGGCATGCTCGACAGTAACAACGCTGACACCGTTTTTTTCTGCGGTTGTGCGCTTCGAATCCAGCTTGTCGCCGTATTTGTAGCTTCCGCCGATGATCGATTCCCTGATTTTTTCATACACCGCGATATACGCCGGCTTGCCGTTTTTTTTCTCGTACGTTTTTTTCATCTGGTTATATAAAAATCTCCTGTTCTGGTGATTTTAATGCTATCAGTTATGGATATAATTATATGCATTAATCAAAAAAAGTCAAGGGGTAATAAAAATGGCAAATAAGACCAATATCAGAAAAACAACCGTTTGGATCTGCGTTTGCGGAATGCTGATGGCGATCAATGTCGCATTAAGCTCATTCGGAATCGCGGTTCCCGGCGGGCATCTTTACTTAAACGATGTAATCATCTGCACGGCGGCAATCGTTCTCGACCCGATCGGTGCGTTCCTTGTCGGCGGAGTCGGAGCATTCCTCGGAGATTTCTTCTTTTATCCGACACCGATGTTCGTTTCGCTTGTAACACACGGACTTCAGGCTGTTGTAATATCACTCTGCGCACATCACGCATTCAAGAAAAAGCCGGTATTCGGTGCGCTTCTCGGAGTTGTCCTCGGAGCTGTCATCATGGTTGTCGGCTACTCACTCGGCAGAGCGTTTATCTACAGCACACCTGAATATGCAATAATCAAGCTTCCGTATCAGATTCTTCAGGCAACCGTCGGTGCGGCTGCATCGATGGTGATCTGCTTCAAGTGCGGATTTATAAAGCTCTACAACAAGCTGGTCGGAGCAAAATAAACAAAACAGGGATACTTAAAAATCCGGGATGATGCAATGTCATCCCGGATTTCTTTATTCTGTCCTGTCTGCATCCCGTCCGCGCCCTTATCCGTGCCAAACAGCAGTTTTTTCACAGATCCTGATCATTTTCCGATATAATCAAGATATTCCTCAAGACACATGTCAAGCATCTTCATCTGATAGGCATGGTATCTTCCTACATAGCGGTAATGCCAGGATTCGTAACGAACACCCAGGCACTGCTCCTGCTTGCCCTCCGGAAAGCGGAGAACAAAGCCGAACTTCCAGCAATTTTCGATAAGCCACTTGCCGGAGGGAGAGGAGGCAAATTCCCACGCTCTTTCCCAGCTTGTTTCGGACATGTTGTGCATGTCACAGCAAAGACCGCTCTGATGCTCGCTTGTTCCCTCTCTGTTCGAGTATGTAAGAACCTGTTTTTCAACCTGCTCTGCCGTCCAGTCCGGATGCGACTTCTGCTCATTGTCCTTCCAGTATTTGAAGATGTACTGCTGATATGAATATGATCTATAGGCATTTGTAACCTTGACATCGGTATAGCCGTTTGCCTTCATTTCTTCAAACAGGGCAGTCAGCGCCTTTGCGGCGTTATCTACCATTGTGACGTCGTTTGACGGATTTTTGAGCATCGATTTGTCAAGCGAGACAAGATTTGCAGGCTCATAATCGGACGAAAGCAGATTCTTTGCATTTACCAGAATAAGATATCCGTCGCGGTCGTCGGGCGACATGTACTTTTCGTACTTTGAAAGATCTGCTTTAAAGGTAACCTCCGGAACCGGGAAGGTTTTTATTCCACCTGACTGCGAACCGTCCCCTCCGGTTGTTGTGCCGGTCGGATCGCTTGACGTGTCACTTCCGCCGGGATTTTCGTCGGTCGACGGCGGATCGTCGGCTTTTGAGGGTGTTGTCATATTGCCCGAAAAGCCTGTAAGCGTTGACGGAGAACTGTCTCCGCCGCTTCCTCCGCCTATAAATTTGACGGCAATGACAACAACGGCAACAATAATTGCAATAACAAATATCGCAGTAATGCAGCCGATGGCATCAAGGCCGATAAAGGAAGCCTGGTTTTGCTTTTTCCTTTTTTTTGCGGCATTTTTCTTTCTTGCTCTCGGGTCGACTCTGTGTCTTGTGCTTCGGCTGCCCCTTCTTGCGTTATTTTGACCCTGATCGTCATAAATTCCGTATACCGGATCAATATTATACTCTCTGCGCCGGCTGGTCACGGTCTGGCTTCTGCCGTCGGCACCGCTGCCGCTTCTAGATCCGGCTATTTTTTTCTGACCGGTGCTTCTTAAATACTGCCCTCCGTCCGACTGACGGCGGTTCTGAGCAGGATATTCCCGGCGATTGTTCATATCATTTCTGTTCATTAAACACGATCCTCTTTTTGATCAAATCCATCGGATTTTCCTACCTTACTGCTGACTTTCCTGTTGACTTCCTTCCTGACCGCTTTGCTGATCCCCCTGCTGTCCGCCTTGCTGCCCTTGCTGATCCCCTTGCTGGCTGCCGCTTCCCTGCTGACCGTCGCCGGTCACAGTCTTGTTGTCGATATCGGTAACCGACTCTGCTCCGGAGGAGCCGTTATCTGTCCTGTTGCCGTTCATAATGAGCTCTCTTAAATCATAGCTTAAGGAATCCCACGAAATCGCCTCGGTCGGGGTCGGTGCCTTGAGCGCAAAGCTTACCGCTCCGGCATCCGGATCCTTTGCAACCGTCAGCCTGCTCTTTTCGGTATCATAGGTTGCCTTTACACCGATAACATAAAGATTCACAAACTCCATCGGAACATACAGACTGCCGTCCTTTACAAATGTGGGCGCACTCAGCCTTGCGCTGACGTTGTTGATTTTCACCTCATCGCTTCCGATCACAAATCCGACATTCTCGTTCGATCCGTCCCTTACAATGAACCTTAACTGCTCTGAATCTCCGGTTATCATCATCTCGCAGTAGGAAGCAAGCTCGGACATGTTTAAATAAACGGTATCGTCCGAGATCACGCTGTCGTAGCTTAACGTTTTTCGCAGGAAGATGTTTGAATCGTCGCCGATCTGGTAAACGATATTCGATTTTTCGACAGTAGCAGCCGTTTTAAGCGATCTGCGGAACAAAAGATAGCTTGTCGGCATGATAATTGCATACAGAATAATGCAGATAAGCGCATTTCTTAAAAAGATTTTGAATCCGCTTTTTTTGCGCTTTTTTATCCTGAAGCTTCTTTTCCCCTCACCCCTGTGGAGCTCTTCAAGCTCGGTGGGAGTTTCCTTTTGCCTCATTCTTCTGCTTTTTGCGGATTGATTCATAATCGGAGAGGCAGTACCGCCCCGCCTTTGCGTACCGGCGCTTTTGCTCTTTACGCCTATGCTTTCCTGTCTTGCGGATCTTGCTTCCGAAATACCGCTCTGGTACTGCTCTTTTCTTACTCTCTGGCGCTTTACCTTCAGAATATCCTGAACCTCTTCAAGCTCGTTTGCGGATATTTTTTTCTCGCTCATGCCGGCACCTCCCTTCGCTTTATTTCCCTGCCACAAAGCAGGTGTAAAATGCAGCATACCGCATTTCACTGTCAGATAAATATATACCATGTTATTTTAGCATACTTCAAAGAAAAAATCAAGACTTCAAAAGCAGCTGCCAAATCGGAAAATGTAGGATTACAATAGAAGTGTTACATCGATAAAAAGAACAGCAATTGAGAGCCAAAAGTGTTACAGTAAAGTTACCACACCAAAGAGCAACAAGGAGGCTCTCAATTGCTATGAACGGTAAAACACAGTTATGAAGTTTCGTCAATCCCTTTTGAAATATTCGCAGAAATATGGGGTAACAAAGGCGGCAATCAAGTACAAAACGTATCGCAATATATTTACCGTTGGCTGCGGAGGTACGACGGTACGATTGAATCGCTGCGTGAG
>CAKSER010000068.1 GCA_934447715.1 uncultured Eubacteriales bacterium
GGTGTGGTAACTTAACTGTAACACTTTTGGCTCTCAATTGCTATTCTTTTTTATCGGTGTAACATAGCTGTTGTAATCATACAAAATTAATTGGCGAATACCTTAGAAACGATTGACAAACAAAGCTTAACGTGTTAAAATTTAGATGTCCTAGTGTGACAATTTTTGAAATTTATTTTTTACAATAAATTCGGAGGGAAATTATGGAAAAGATTAAAGCCGGAATTATCGGAACTGGTGGAATCAGCAAGTTCCACATGGGCGGATATAAGGCGCTTTCTAACTTTGTTGATGTTGTAGCTGTCTGCGATATCGACGAGGAAAAGGTGAAGAATTACGCAAAGGCGTACAACGTTCCGCGTTACTACACCGATTACAACGAGATGATGGCAAAGGAGCAGCTTGACTGTGTCAGCGTTACAACCTGGAACTCTGCTCACAAGGGTGCTACTATTGCAGCACTCAAGGGCGGAGCTAACGTAATCTGCGAGAAGCCGATGGCTATGAACGCAGCAGAGGCAAAGGAAATGCTTGACACTGCAAAAGAAACAGGCAAGCTTCTTCAGATCGGTTTTGTCAGAAGATTTGAGCACGGCTGCGCAACTCTTAAGGAGTACGCAGACTGCGGAGCCTTCGGCGATATTTACTATGCAAAGGTTGCATACCTCCGCAAGGACGGATGCCCCGGCGGATGGTTCGGCGATAAGGAATTCTCCGGCGGAGGTCCGCTTATCGACCTCGGCGTTCATGTAATTGACTTTGCAAGATATATTGCAGGCTGCCCGAAGCCGGTTTCCGCATACGGTGTTAAGTATAACAACCTCGGACCGAAGAGAGCACAGGGCGGAGCAGAGTCCTGGTCTGTTGACCAGAACGGCGGTCACCCGTTCAATGTTGAGGACTTCACAACCGCAATGATCAAGTTTGACAACGGTTTCACTCTTTCTCTCGAGACAAGCTTCAACCTCAACATCAAGCAGGATAAGAACTCTATCGAGATCTTCGGAACAAAGGCAGGAGCAAGCCTTGCCCCCGGATTTGAGTTCTATACACAGCAGGACGGCCGCTATGTAAACCTTAAGCCTCCGTTCCCGGGCGACGATTTTGCACAGATGTTCCGTGACGAGATCAAGGGCTTCGTTGAGGCTTGCGTCGGACTTGCACCCTGCAAGGCACCTGCAGAGGACGGTTACATCCTCATGAAGATTATCGATGCAATCTACAAGTCTGCCGAGATCGGCGATTCTGTTGACATCTCTCTTGACTGATCCGCTATCGGTTCTTAAAAATCCGAATTAAACGGCGGTCAGCCGAAAAAAGCACAAATAAGCCCTCCTATGTAAATCATAGGAGGGTCGCTTTTATATATACCGCTTTGGGATAAGCGATTTTTAACCGTTTTCGGTATTTGCTTTGAATACGTCGGCAATTTCGGAAATTGTAATGTATGCATTCTTATCAATTTTGTGGATTATTGTCCGGGTTTTTGTAACCTGAAATCTGTTTACGACAAAATAAACAATCGTTTTCGGGACATTTGAAAATCCGCCGACAGCGCTTACCTTTGTCATTCCGGTGCCGAATTCCTCCGAAAGAGCTCTGCATATTTCATCCGGAGCTGTTGTAACTATCATTGCGCATTTTGCACGGTCAATACCTTCAACGACATAGTCGACGGTTTTGAGCGCTGCTATGTATGCCACAATCGAATAAAGAGGGCGTATCCAGCTGTTTGTTACGATTCCGCATACTATGTATAAAATGATATTATAGATCATAACAAAGGTTCCGACCGTAATGCCGATCCGCTTTGCAAAGATAACCGCCATTACCTCAATTCCGTCCATGGCTCCCTCAAATCTGATTGCAAGACCGCTTCCGAGTCCGGAAATGATTCCGCCGAACAGTGCGCAAAGAAGAAGATCGGTTCCGGCAAGCGGCGAAGAGATGCTTACGTCGATCGGTAAAACATCCGTCATTATCCACGCTGCAAGCGAGTATATAAAGACGGTGTAGATTGCATATACGGTAAAGGTGATCCCCTGCTTTTTAAGTCCGTAGACGAAAAGCGGAATGTTGAGAATCAAAAGGAAAATCGACAGGGACATCCATTCCGGGGTGATCTGGGAAAGAAACATTGATGTTCCGGAAATTCCGCTGTCATAAAGCTCGACAGGAGACAGGAAATAGACAATTCCGAATGCGTTTATACATCCTGCGACCGTGAGCATTAGGAAATTCATCGGTCTGAGCGATTTAAAGGCTCCAAGTATTTTCTTTTTCATGTTCAGCTCCTTTAAATAAAGCTAATATAAAAACGGGCTGTCGTTTGGTTGGCAGTCCGTTTTTAAAGCTGTTAAAATCGGAATAAATTCACTATTTATAGATTCGGGTCAAGACTTCCGTCGGTTACAAGAGGATCCTCGGTTTCGATTGCGGAGCTGTCGCTTTCGTCTGTCTCCGGATTTTCAGGTCCGAGGCTGAAAACAAAGTTGATAGTTGAGCCCTTGACGACGGTGGTGCTTGCAACGAGGCTCTGGGAAATGATTTTGCCTGCCTCCACGGTATCGGAATATTCCTCTGTGACCTTTCCTATGCGGAGGATCTGCTCGCCGTTTTGATTTTTCATCTTTGCGGCAGCCTCCTTTTCGGTAAGACCCACAAAATTGCTTACGGTTATCCGGTCAATCTTGCCCTCTATGTCATAGCCCTCACTTACATAAAGCGTTACAGAGGAGCCGACTGCAAGTGTTTCTCCGCTTGCCGGGCTCTGGCTTACAACATACCCTGCGTCAACCATCTGGCTTTCGACCTTGACGATGTTATCGGAAACCTTTAAGCCGAGATTGTCAAGATCCATTCTTGCCTGCTGGCTGCTCAAATATGTGAGGTTGGGAACAACTACCGTTTTTGAGCCCTTGCAGATTTTAAGGGTTATCATGCAATACTGCTCGTTCTGACGTACCTTGCGCTTTTCTCCTCCGTTAGGCTCCTGCGTAATGATCGTATTTTCCGGGTAATCCGAGCTGTAAACAGGAATGACCTCCACCTTGTAGATTGCCGGGTCGAACTGTGATGCAAGCCTGTCGCTGTAGACAGAGCCGACAAGGTGGGGAACGTCTACTGTATAGGTGGTGGTGTCGTTTGCCGCGCTTAGGAGCATCTGCAAAAGCAGGATGCCTGCGACCACGACAACCGCAAGAAATGCAGAGGCAACGCCGAATATTACCGGGAACATGGACCTGCTCTGTTTTCTTTTCTTCTTCATATCTTTTCCGTCTTCGTTTTCGGATTTTTCCGTTTCGCTTTCCTCCTCAGCTTCCGAGGAGCTTTTTGGTTGTATATTTTCGGCATAGCCGATTTTTTGATCTGCTGTGTCGGCGGAAGCAGCTGCATCAACGGTTGAAAAATCGCCGGTGCGGTTTGCAAAATCCTCCTGCTCGGCTTCCTTTCTTGTTTTGAACTCAAATGACGGATCCGCACGCAGCTGTCTTACATATTTAAGCATCTGCGTTGCACTCTGAAAGCGGTTTTTCGGATTCTTCTTCATTGCCGCCATGATTATCTGTTCAAGACCGTGAGGGATATCCTCTGCAATCTCGTGCGGCCTTTGCGGCTGATTTCTTACCTGCATCAGTGCGACCGAAACCGGGCTGTCGGCGTTGAACGGAAGCTTTCCTGTTGCCATTTCATACATCATTACGCCGAGCGAGTAGAGATCGCTTCTCTGGTCGATCGGTCTTCCGCTTGCCTGCTCCGGGCTGATATAAAATACCGTTCCGATTGCCTTGTCGGTCATTGTCACGGTTTCTGCATTCGGCAGCTTTGCTATTCCGAAATCTGCGACCTTAATTTTTCCGTTTCCGAGGAGCATGATGTTCTGCGGCTTGATATCGCGGTGGATTATTCCCTTGGAATGCGCATGCTCGAGCGCCATCAGAATCTGTTCCGAGTAGCTTAACAGCTCGTCTACAGGCAGCCTGCCCTTGTTTTCCATATAGGTTTTAAGGGTGATGCCCTTGACACGCTCCATTACGATATATTTTGCGTGCTCCTTTACCGAGATATCAAAGATTCTTACGATATTCGGGTGGGAGAGCATGGAAACCGCTTTGGACTCGTTGATGAATCTTTTTACGGATTGGGCGTCGGATGCCATGTCTTCCTTCAGTAGCTTAATGGCAACGCTTCTTGAAAGCTTTGTGTCGTATGCCTCAAAAACGACTGCCATTCCTCCGATGCCGATAACCTTGGATATTTCGTATCTTCCGTCAAGCAGTGTTCCGACGTATTTTTCATATGATGTATCCATAAATAATCGGTCACTTTCTCTTAATTGTGAAATAGAAGGATCAGATGATAATCAGATAATTCCGAGAATGGCAGTTATGTTGTCGGTTCCGCCGCCCTCGTTTGCCAGCTCAACAAGTCTTTCGGCCTTGTGGCGGATATCGTCCGAGCCCTTTGTCCTCACAGGACGTTTTTTTATTATAGTTTGCAACATTTTTTCTTTTTTTACACAGTTTGTCAGACCGTCGGAGCATAAAAGAATATAATTTCCGTCATTTAGGTCGACCTTATAGGAATCCGGAGAGGTTTTTCTCTCGTTTCCGACAGAACGCGTAATGACATTCTTCATCGGGGCGGACTCCGCCTCCTTTTCGGAAAGCCTTCCTGTGTCTACAAGATACTGAACAAACGAATGATCCTTTGTCACCTGCATGATCGTCTTTCCGGACGCCAGGTAAAGCCGGCTGTCTCCGACATTTACAACATATGCCGTCCTGCCGACTATAAGCGCGGAAACAAGCGTCGTGCCCATTCCTAAAAGAGCGCTGTCCGACTCTGCCTTTTCAAAAACTGCGGCGCACGCCTTCTGCACTCCGTCGGTAAGCAACTTAAAAATATCGCAATTTTCAAAGTAGCCCTTTTTAACAAATTCGACATATGTACGAAGCGCAAGTTCGCTTGCAATATTTCCGCCGTTTGCGCCGCCCATACCGTCGCATACGGTCAGAAGCATAACTCCGCCACAAAGCTCCCGGATGTCAAAGGCATCCTGGTTTGTTGATCGTTTTTTTCCGATATCGCTTTTACCGTAAAAAAACATATTTACACTCCAATGCGAAAAATACGTCTATATCAAAGTATAGTATAACTACTTATAGTATATTATACAATAATTT
>CAKSER010000069.1 GCA_934447715.1 uncultured Eubacteriales bacterium
TTTACTTCCCTTATCTTATCTATATTTTCTGTTATTTTTTGATTTACTGTCAAGACGCTTATAAAGCCGATTTTTAATAGGTCGGCGTGTCAAGCCTCCACTCGCCGAGCTGATCAACCAGCTTCAGCTTAAGCTTGCCCATGTCCTTTCCTCCCACAGTGTAGGAAAGCTCTACCGAAACATAATCCGGTGTCTTCTCGCTGACAACCGCTGTCGAAATGTCATATTCGGTGCTTAAATCATAGCTGTCAAAGCCGATGTTGATATAAAGCCTTCCACCGATCTCCTTGTATCTCGGATCAGCCGCAAAATCGACAACCCCGTCGGCATTTTCCGCCTTAACGCCGTCAAACATCATGGTGTATACCCCGGAAAGATACGCCTTCGAGTAAGCCTTCTCGGCAAGAACCCTGATGTCTGCTTCGGTTTTGATGCTGCTGTCGCCTGCAACCGGCATAAAAATCACATTTCCCTCGCCGGTGTCCTCATATTCTAGCCCCTTGCCGTAAAAAATCTCATTGACCTCCTTGGCAAGCGGAATCAGCTTTTCAAGCACCTCTTTCGCTTCGTCATCGGTCATTTCAAGCGGCTCCGGCTTTTTGGCACAGGAAAAAAGCGTGCAAAAAAGCATGCAGGCAACAACAATACAAATTGTTCTTTTCAAGTTTCTGATCATTTTTTCTAAGTTTCTTAATGTTATACTGATTGACAAACCATTAATTCTCGGGCGCGATATTTATTATATCAAGCCCTTTTTTTATTGAATAATCCACGGTGTATGCAGTTCCGCCGATCGGCCGTGTCAGATAGCAAATGCAAACCGTACTCCGGTCCGCCATATATCTGTCTCTTGACAGCATACAGCCGCTGTAATATCTGTCGCCGACATAGATAACCTCGTCGGCACGCTCGATTATTTTTTCAAACAGCTTCTTATCGTCGCTTTTCCATTTTTTGTCGTGGCCGTTATACGGAAGCGCAAGTGTCAGGGTTATCTGCGGCATATATTGCTTGAGATTTGCAATACTGATTGCCGCAATCATATCGAATCCGAGCGCGCCTCCGGCATAGTAGTGCGTGATGCCTCTTGCCTCAAGCTCTTTAACGATTCGAGCAATTTCTGACGAAATTCTTTCATAGTCGCACGAGGGTATTTCCCGATGACCGGTAAAAAGGCAGCTTCTGTCCCTTTCAATCGGATCAATGTCACAAGATCTGATTACTCTCGGATCTATTCTAACCACCCCGTTCTTTATTTTATTGTCTATATTCTATCATTTTTTTCATCCATAATTATTAACTTTAGGTTAACTGGCTGTATACAATGTATTAACTGCATCAATAATGGCCATATTTTTATATAATCAGCAATTCTGATCAAAAGTAAAAGGCACAGGCGAAAAAACCTGTACCGGTCGATATGGTTAAAAAAGCCGAAAGCAGTCTGCACCGATAACAAAGCTCTGAGTTGCCTGCCTTGGGTCTGAAACCATGTAAAAATCCCCTGTAAAAGCACCAAAAGTCTCTTTTACAGGGGATTAATATTTTTTACGTTGCTTCGTTCACGACATGCCGGCTTCTGACATTGCCATGACCGGGAAAGCATGCAGCATTTGCCCGATACCGGAATTAATCAGCTCCCTTCAGATATTCTCGTTACGGTCAAGCACCATTTCCATAAACTGCTCTCTTGTAATAAGAACATTTCTCGGCTTCTGTCCCTCCGGGGCGCTTACATATCCGCGGCTCTCCATCTCATCGATAATCTTCGCCGCCCTGCCGTAGCCGAGTGACAGGCGCCGCTGAATCAGCGAGGTTGAGATTTTCCCCGACTCCACGGCAAGCTCAAGAGCCTGGCGGAACATCGGATCCCCACCGCTGTCGCTGTCGGAATCGTCAAAGCCTCCGCCGAGCGCACCCTTCTTGCCACTGTGCTCGCACTTTTCCGCTTCTCTTTCAATGTCATCAATAACACTCTGATCATATTCGGCAACCGACTGCCTCTTGATAAAGTCGACAATCGCCATAACCTCCTTTTCGGAGACAAATGCACCCTGAACTCGCTGCGGCTTCATTGCTCCGACCGGGGCATACAGCATATCTCCTCTTCCGATCAGCTTTTCCGCTCCTGCCATGTCAAGCACAACGCGCGAATCAGTCTGGGATGCGACGGTAAACGCAATCCTTGACGGGATATTTGCCTTGATCGTTCCGGTAATGACGTTTACCGACGGGCGCTGTGTACCGAGAATCAGATGCATTCCGGCAGCTCTCGCCTTCTGTGCAATGCGGCAGATCGACGCCTCAACATCGTCCGGTGAAGTCATCATAAGGTCGGCAAGCTCGTCGATAATAATGATGATCTGCGGAAGGTATTCCTTTTCGGGATCGTCCTTTGTCACGTTGTTATACGCCTTGATATCCCTGACGCCTGCCTCCTCAATTAGGGTATATCTGCGTTCCATTTCGGTAACAGCCCAGTGCAGAGCTCCTGCCGCCTTTTTCGGATCCGAAACAACAGGAACAAGCAAATGCGGCAGACCGTTATATATATTGAACTCGACCTTTTTCGGGTCAATCAAAATAAACTTTACCTCTTCCGGCTTTGCCTTGTACAGCAGGCTTGCAATCAGAGAATTGATGCAGACCGACTTCCCCATTCCGGTAGCACCTGCGATAAGAAGGTGCGGCATCTTGCAGATGTCAAGGAACACAGGGTTGCCCGCAACATCCATACCGAGCACCGCCGTTGTGCGGCTCGATGCGGATCTGAAGGTGTTCGTGTCGATCAGCTCTCTTAGATAAACCGTGCTTACCGACTTGTTCGGAACCTCAACACCGACAGCAGCCTTTCCGGGGATCGGTGCCTCGATTCTTACTCCGCTTCTCGCAAGATTAAGGGATATATCGTCGACAAGATTTGCAATTGCACGAACTCTTACTCCCTCCTCGGGAACAAGCTCGTATCTTGTTATCGTCGGGCCTCTTGACACGTTTACAATATGCGTCCTTACCTTGAAGCTGTTCAGCGTCTCGACAAGCCGCGCCGCGTTTGTATGAAGCTCCTCGCTTATATCCTCGTTCTTCGGTGATGTATCAATATTGAGAAGCGAAAGCGGAGGGAATACATATTCCTTCTTTTTGTCGTCGGACGACTCGATGGCAGCCGCACGCTTGAGCTCGAGCTCAGCTTCCTCTTCCTCCTGCATAAGATGCTTTTGCTTTTCGAGATTTTCCTCCATTCTCGAGTCCGCAAATTTCTGGAGCACATCAACACCGTCGTTGTCGGTGAAAATGCTGCTTAAATCTATTCTTTCCTTTTCATCGGGAAGCTTGTCCGGATCAATTCCGACCCCTGCCTCGCCCTCAAAGCCGACACCCTTGCGCTTTGTTTTGTTTATCGGCTTGACATATTCAACCGTAACGCCGTCCGGGAGAATTTCGGATGCATCATCCTCCGGCGCTTCCTCATAGCCCTCGTCATCCGCATCATCCAAATCATCCGGATCAACATATGCATCATCCACATCGTCAGACCCGTTTTGCGAAGGATCGGCTTCATCCACCGGCACATCCGGGTTGAAGCCCCTTTTTCTCCTGCTTGTATATGGGTCGTAGCTATCGTCGTCCTCATCAATATAGGGTTCCGGCTTCGGCTTGTTTTTGCATTTTTCTCTCTGCGCAGCTCCGACCCTGTCCGTCTCTGCCTGCCTGTGCTTTTCTTCCTTTGCCTCGTGGATGTGATATGCAATATACAGCCCGACCGAATATGGCGTAAGCCCGAAGCTCATGACTCCGAAGACAATAATTGCCGCAATTCCGAGTATGTAGGTTCCTGCAATTCCGACGCACTTAAGCATCAGCTCGCAAATAAGTCCGCCGATCGCTCCGCCGCCTTTTATGTTTATTCCGTCCTTGAACAGCTCGGCAAGCTTAAAGGTGTCCGCACCGCCTGTCCAGATATGGAGCATGGCAGAAAAGAACAGGAGCAGTAAAAGCTCATATACAGCCTGCGAAACCTTTGTTCCGGCAAAAACATTCTTTTTCCAGTAGAAGGCGTAGATGCAAAGCAGAACCGGAATAAGAAATCCGCCGCCCGCAAACATGCCGAAAAAAATGCTCTTGATAATTACGCCGAGCGTTCCGGTAATGTTGCTTGTGAGCATGCTTACAAGCAAAAACAGTGCGATAATAGCAAGAATATAAGGAACGCTTGCCTCCGCCGGGGTAAGGCGGTCTTCTGCAATTTCAGCCCTTTGATTTGTCTGCTGCTTTTTAGGAGTTGTATTGCTCTTTTTTGCTGTCTGTGCGCCGCGTTTAGCGCCGGTGCCTGATGCGCCCGATTTGGTTTTTTTTGTCTGCGGCATTTACTCTGCTCCTTTAAAAATGTTTATATTTCGAATAAATATCCTAAGATATGCGTCCTGCACATCTTAGAAATTCTACTTTCATGTATTCTTTTCGGTAAAAAGAAAATAATAATATCGAAAATAATGCAGCATGCGGCAGGCTGCATTTGGGTTATGGCTAAACAAAATACCGCATTCACTGCATCTTAAATTAATGCAAAACTGCATCCCAGTTTGATGCTTTGCATCAAACTTGTAAAAATGCGGAAGACTGCATTTCGGTTTTAATCAAAAAAATACCGCATTTAGTATATCACAAAAGCGGCGTGTAAAACGCCGGAGGGCGGCAAAGCCGGCTTTTGATAATTCAATGTACGCAGCCGCGCAGAGCGCGGACAAAGCACAGCGATAAGATTTTGCCGAAACGGCAAAATCTCTGTGCGTATTATACCACGAAGCAAAAATGCTTGCTTGCAAGGG
>CAKSER010000070.1 GCA_934447715.1 uncultured Eubacteriales bacterium
TTTTCTGTTGTTATAAGCTTACGAAGCTCTTGAGTAAATGTTGAAAAATTCTTCGGGAAACTGTTGGTTCCGTTGGCGTTCACCTCCGTACCGTCCGCCAATATGGCTTCAAAGCTCATACCGGTGCCGTCAAGCACCTGAGAATCGTGACCGTGAAAGTCTGCCCATTTTTTTATTCTGCAATTACCGAATAATTCACACAGTTTTTGAAAAAGCTTTTCATCTCCGTCAATTTTGCGGACGGTATCACGACATTCTGCATAATCCGAAATTGTATCATCCCACTCATCCGTGCTGATGTAATACTCCAAATGAACGCCGTTCTCTGTTTTGTATCCCTCATAAACACGGCGCTGCGCCGTCATATCGGTTTGCACCAGTTTAAAGCTTCTGAAATCCATAGGAACCCCTCCGTAATAATTATTATCATTATTACTACAATTATTTTGGTTTGAAGCGCAAGCGGAAATGGATATTAAAAAGATGAATACCAAGATAAAACATAAAAGTTGCTTTTTCATTTATCCTTCCTTTCCGAAAGGCGCTGAATCACGTTCAGTGTCTTTCGGAAAGAAGCTTGCCGCAGCAAGCCTCTCCCGCACATAGACTATGACATTTTCGGAAAACCGAGATTGTATGCGCCGCAAGCGTATAGCTTGCCATCCTTAAACCAGACATGCAGCACTCTTGCTTTGCTTTTCGCTGCATACCATGAATAAATCTGCGCCTCCCGCTCAGCATCGTAACGGTACTCCGAAGGGTCAACGCCGATATGTGCTATCACATCCTCAAGGGTAAAATCGGCCTGTTCTGCGGCAAAGAAATAGTTCAATCCTCCGAAAAATTCCTTGAAAGTCTCTTTCAGAACCGATTCATCGGCTCGATTTTCGCTTACCGCCTGCGATTCTGTTGATTCCAGGTTGAGGTTATATGGATTATCAATATTCATTGTATCACCTTCACCGTTGTAAATGGTCGGGTCAGGCTCTTTCCAGCACGATCATCCCGAGGCCATACAGCAGACAGCCATCCTCAGTGACGGGAATCTCCGAGAAGGAATCGACCGGCTCACCGAGGACTTCACCCTGGATCCCGGTGTCGTAATAAAACTTGCCGTCCTCCTCCTTCCAGGTGGTACTCTCAATGGGGGCATAACCGTCCTCGCGGACAACCGCCCCGTGCTTGGCAGCCTCCTCACGCATGTCCTCCGGCACAAACATGAGCGTGTTGAGCACACCGTCCTCGGCAAACTCCGTCCGACACTGCATCATTTCGATACAGCTCTCAAACCGCTCCTCCTCCGGCGGATTGTCCGGCGTAAAGATCCGCTCGCCCTCCGGTGTGGGTACATGAACCTCACGAACCTTCCAAATTCCTCGAATATCCATCTTTATTCCCTCCTTTTCATCAAGCCCACGGGTCGGCTGACTTCGGTGTACGAACGCCGGTCAGCAGATACTGCTCCCATAAAAACCACTTGCCGTCGCTGCCGCGCTGACGCATCTTGATGGGACGGGGATCGTCCGCACCGCCACAGGGAATAAACAGCTTCATATAGCCCTGCTCCTCGCCGGACACGTGATTGCTTTCAACGACAATTGTATACGGCTCGGTAGGGGTGTAGTTGTTATCCGGTGTGGAACCGGAGAAATACGTGAAGGGCAGATAAGTCTTACCGTCGCGGAAACGGTCGTTAAGGAAGGAGATTTCCTGTCCGTTCAGCGGACGGGGTCCCCGCAGCCAATTCAACATCTCTGTACCGATGTTTTTATCCGCCGCGTATGCACAGAGGGCAAGAACCGTAAGTGCTGCCGTTTTGAACGGCGTATCGAGACTTGCCTCGGGTAGCGCCTGCATTTCTGCAAGGCTTTCCGGCAGCGACGAAAAGGTGAAGGTCTCCCGTTTGCTGCCGATGGATCGTGCGGTGTTGCTCACCGCCTGCTGGGCTGTGCTTTTCAGTTTGTCAAAGATACTCATGGGTTATCTCTCCTTTATAATTTTTATTGCTTCTTTTTCTTGCGGGCAAAGACGGCATTAGAACTTGCCTCCTCCGCCACCATGGGATGAGCCGGAAGAAGAGGTGTGCGTGCTGCTCCCTCCGCCTGAATCGTTGTCTTTCGGTTTCGCAGTGCGTGTGACGGTGTTGTACAGGAACATATCCCGGCTCTCGGTGATGTTCATGCTGCCTGCTTTCATATAACTGTTCGCCGCCGGCTGGAACCGCACGGTTTTGAGCTTGCTCTTCATAGTGCCCACTGTAATGAAAGATAGTACAAATCCGGCTATAATTGCCACCAGTATCCAGCCCGGTTTCATAGGCTCTTTAGGCATATTGCCGGAATCGTATGGCTTTCCGGTTCTTGCTTTTGTAATAAAATCGTCGCAAAGCTCGGCAAAGGTATTAAAAGCGTCAGCATAATCGCCATCCGACAAATGCTCCTTTATCTTATCTCCGATATATTGAATCCCCGCATCTGTGAATGCCGTGATGCCGTAGCCGGTGGTGGATATGTACCAGTCACGATCCTCCATGCTGATGAGCAGCAGCAGACCATCCCTGTTGTTGCCGTAACCGTAGCCGTTATAATCGTAGGTGTCATCGGCATAGTCGGCAGGCGTAGCTCCGTTCAGCGTTTTCGCGGTCACGATGACGATGTCCATCTTTTGACGCACACGGATCTCCTCAAGCTTTTCCCGCAGCGCCGTCTCCTCACTTTCGGACAACAGATTGGCATCATCTACGACCCGATCCTTATCACCCGCAAAACCAGTGGTGCCCTCGGCAAAGGTAGGAACTGCCACACACAGACAGATCACAAGAGCAAGCAAAACTGTCCATATTTTCTTTTTCATTCTGTTTCCTCCTTAAAATAGCCCGATCAGGTGCAGGAGCCAAGCCACGCCATAGGCAGCGACACTGTATATCGCCGCCAGAAGGAATGTCCAGCGCATCGCCGCAGCTTTATCCACCGGCAGATCACCGACGAATTTCCCGGTCTGTCCGTTCATGGCAAATGTGTATTTGTTTCCGTTCCATGTTGTGTTGAGCAACCACACGGGATACAGCGCATAATGTGCCTTACCGCCGCGGAACTGCACACTGCTGTATTCCGTTGTGACCGTGGTATACCCCTGCACCGTTCCGGCAAAGGTATCCTCGGTGGAGCGCTTGACGCGCTCATTGGCGCGATCGATGCTCGCCTCGGCTGTCACATCGTATTTATCTGCCAGATACCCTGCAAGATACGCTGTCCGGAAGTCAACCGCCTCGGAAAAATCGTATGGTTCAATCGATTCCATAAGGTCATCCGCCATTTTTGACGAGCCATCCACCGGAACGTGCTCAAAGCCGATGCTGCCGCCGCGATGCGCCATATAATAGCTTGTTTCCGTATAATTGTAGTCTTTGTCACTCCAGGTACGCACCCGGGTGGCGCGATAGCGAATCTGCGCATCCACATCGGTATCGAAAAGCCAGAAGGGAACATAGATTCCCTTGATCTCATCGATATGGTTTTGATCCTTAAAAATCTTAGGCAGCAGCCGCTTACCGGTCAGGTGCTTCATCAGCCCCGCCTTTGCCGCCTTTTTATCCAGCTTGAACGGAATGACAAGATCCGGCTTGAGAGCACCTGAGAACTGACCCATCATCACCACGGGATTGCCGCAGAAGGGGCAGGCGGTAGCCGCCAGGTTGGTGTCGCCGACGATCTCGCCGCCGCAGGACTTGCACACATACGAGCGCAGGCCGTCGGTTTCTCCCTCCTGCCAGTCTCCTCCGGCAGTGGTTTCCCATTCCATATTGTCAGATTTTTCGCTCTGCAGCTCTGCGTCGTAGCCCTTCAGCGTCTCCATCTCAAATTCGGTGTCACAGTAGGGGCACTTCATTTTCTGGAGCGTGCTGTCAAAGGCTATCGCGCCGCCGCAGCAGGGGCATTTATATTCCTGCAAGGTTTGCATGAAAAGATCTCCTCTCTTAAAGAATTTTACCCATTAAATGCCTCAAGGGCCGCATCTGCTTTCTGAATCCACTCGGTGCGGTCGCCGTAGATTGCGGCATCCAGAGAGTCGATTGCCTGTGCCGCCTTGTCGCCGGCATCGGCCTCTCCCTTTACCGTGGCAGAAAATCCTGCCGCTATATCTTTAACCGCCGTCATCTGCTGCTTCCAAACATTCGAAGCGTTGCCGAGCGTATTCTGTATGCCGAACAGTGTATCAAAATATTTTTTAAGCTTTTCGAAATCCTTAAAATTATTCATGGGGAGAAC
>CAKSER010000071.1 GCA_934447715.1 uncultured Eubacteriales bacterium
TAACCTGAAAGTCCAAACCGGGCAATTTATACATAACACTTGCAAAATCATTGTATTTACAGCTGCTCTTGAGTTTAGTCCTCGGCTTTCAGTTCCGTGCCGAATGCAGAGTTGACGGCGGCGATGAGCTGCTCGTCCGTTTGATCCTCTGCAAAGCACCCGACGAGCTTATCTACAAAGCCATCTGCTTTGGAATGGTCATACAGAGCGAGGGTGTACAGCACCTGTGCCTCTTTTGTCCTTTCTGCTGCAAATCCCTTTTCGGTCATGGCAGACTCGATAGCGTTCATCATATCCTCGACCGTCTGCAGCTTGGCTTTTTCCTCATCGGACATTTCCTCCATCACGATATCCTGCAAGCGGTCGGTGTCGATATCAATATCGCCGCTGAAAATAGAGAGTATTGCCACCATCGGCATCATAATGATGATAATAATGCCGAGGATAATACCGAGCACGACACGCCGCAGTTTTTTGTTGGTGAGAACAGCGACGGCTATCTTTTTGAGAGCCGCCGCAACGGTTGCGCTCATAGGCGTTCACATCCTTTCTTGCGAAAATCAGCGCCCACCGGCTTTCCCGAAGATGGCCGCTTTGTATTCGGGTGCAATGACTTGGAGCAGATACCGTTCGTTGCCGCAGCGGTAGAGACAAGTGCCTCGTTCGGGATACTTGATGAGTTCAAATTCACTCGGCTCAACTTGCAGTGCGTCCATATACTCCTTGGGATTGATCTGCCCGGCGTTGAACAGGAACTGATGCGTAGGAATGGAAAACAGCGGCTTTGTAAATTCTCGAATAGACGGAATCAAAAAATCCTCGATATTCTGACTTGCCAGAATAACCGAGGAGTCCTTTTTGCGCACACGCTTCATACAATTTCTCAAATATTCGATTGTAGTCATATTCGAGAGGAAGAGGTACAGCTCGTCCACCGATGCCGCCGTGCTGCCTTTGCCGAGCAGTTCGTTGCTCATATAGGACAGGATATTGAACAGCATACAGTCCTTGAGTCGGCGGTTGGTATCCATAAGCCCTTTCACACCGAATACGAGGAAGTTGGAGTCGGTGATGTTGGTGTGTCCGTTAAAGTATTTGCTTTCCGAGCCTACGCACATAGAGTGAATGCCGAGGCAGACCTCTTGGAGCGTTTCCTCGGTGTAGAGGTATTTGCGTTTTTTGTCATAGCCCATAAACTCTTCCTCGCACAGCTTATAGAAATCCTCCATAACGGGAAAGTCCGAGGGCTTTTTCATGCTGTAATCCGTGCTGTCGGTAATGCCGAATCGGGCATACAGCTTAGAGAGCAGGATTTCAATAGTGTCGATCTGCGAATCAGTAAAATCCTTGTAACTGCGAAAAAAATCCTTCAGAAAGGCAATGTGCTGCGAAAGCCTTGTCACTTTCTTGAACGCTTCGGGAGTTGTGGCGTCGATGTCCTCAACGCTGTCTGTCCATGCTTTCGGCTCTAACGGGTTGATTGTGTATGCTCCCGACATGAAATCAATATAACAGCCGCCGAGGGCATCGCACAGATCCTCATACTCCGATTCGGGATCAAGGCAGATGATACGCTTGCCCGATTCACGGATGTTGGTGAGGATAAGTTTCAGAAGATAACTCTTGCCTTGTCCGCTGTTTCCGAGAATGAGGATATTGCTTGTAGTCTTGTCCTCGGCCCTGCGGTCGAAGTCCACAAGGATATTCGTGCCGTACTTATCTCTGCCGATATATGAGCCGTGGGGATCTGTTTTGCCGGAGAAGTTGAAGGGATACATGTTGGCGACCGAGGAGGCAGGCAGCACTCGTTCATACTGTGCGCCGAACTGATTTGCGCCCACGGGCAGAACAGAGAGAAAGCCCTCTTTCTGCCGCAGGGTCAGCCTATCGACTGAAATTTTGGAACGAGTCAGCTCCATTGCGATGTCGCTCTGCAATTCCTTGAGCTTCTCCATGCTCCTGGCCTTCAGTTCAATGAACACCGACACATGGAGCAGCGGCTCTTTGTTCTTGCGGAGGTTGGCGAGTAGTTCAATTACATCCTGCAAATTACCCTCGGCTTCGATGGTTTCGTTGACATCGTTGCCGCCGCTTTTGAGCCGATTGCGGCGAGTGGCATTTTGAATTATCTTACGCTGTTCCATTGATTCCACCAAGCGATGATAAATGCGCAGGGTCACGCCGTTGCGGTCGGCAAGTTGTGAGAGGATCGCCTGTTCCTCGGTGGACGGCGGATATTCACGGATTGCCCACACACAGCGGTAGCTGTCGCCGACGATATAATGGTCGGATAAAAATTTTATAGTGCCGGGCAGGATCATGTCGAAGAAGTCCTTGGTGCGGATTTCCTCTGCCTGCTCCGGCGTCAATACTTTCGGTTTTCTTTTGAGCATAATATTTTCCTTTCTGCCGTTTAGCTTTCTGCGGCGATAATGAGCAGCCTGCCATCCTTGCCCGATCCGTAGCAGGTGGAGAGGATGAGTTGTCTGCCGTCCTCGGCGGCAATACGGTCATACCAAGCGTCCGAGGTGTTTGTTTTCAGCGCCTCGGTTACGATAAAGGTTTGTACTCCGTCTGTGGTTTCAAATTTTACGGTCCGGTGTGTGTTCAAAAACTCTCTGTTCACATATTTTTTGAGATCGGAGAACATCGTACCGTTTTTCATGTTATGACCGTAAATAATAAGGTTGGTGCTTTGAAGGTCGCACCGTCCGTCGAGGAACGGCACACCGCTTTGGCTGTACCTGCCATAGAAGTTTCGGCGGAGATATTTCTGTGGCTCACTCGGTGTGTGCATTACGGGATAACTGATGTTTGTGCCGTCAATAGAGAGCCACCCGATGCAGTCGCTGTTTTCTGCAATGAGAGCCTGTATATTGCGTTCTGCCGCAGGCTGCTCGGTCGGCTCTGATTCTGTCAGTGCTGCCGTGACCGTCGGCTCGGCGATTTGTGAGACGGCGGCGAAGTCCTCTTTTTCTTTCTGCCGTTCTTTTAACTCTGAATAGATATTTACGCCTGCAATCACAGCGACCGCCGACAGCAGAAGACAGAAAAATATGAGGACGGGTTTATTCCTCGTTCTCATCGTCCGTTACCTCGTAGAACTGTTCACCGTCAATGTCGGGCATTGCTTCGCCCTGCATACTTGCATCGAAATAGAGAGCAAGGATGCGTTTGATCTCCGGCTTTTTAAGGCGGTGTACCTCAAAGCCCTCGCCGGCGATTTTGCTCTCAATTCGGTTTGCGGTTTCAAAGACCTGTTTTTCTTTCTGCCCCTTAATTCGGGCGATAAAGAAAAACTGACGGGCCGTTGCCATTTCTACCTGAATGGTGTCAAGGAAGTCAATGTCCTTTTTGATGAGCTTCCTGACCTTTGCATTTTCCTCAACTTCAAGGCGTTCGGTCAGATAGGCTTTGTTATCGTCAAAGCATTCCGAGGAGTCGGTGCAGACGATTTCAATGTCCGGAAGTGCCGACAGCACCATCATAAGATGATGGATTTTAATTTCGATGTTGATATGGGAAAGCACCGAGATGTTAGTGGGTGCTACGAGATAAAAGAGCAGCTCGCCCTTATTGGTAGAAAGGCCGTATTTCGTGAAGGTCTTAATGCCCATAAGATCCTGCACCGAACGGCCTTTTTTCTTTTTCTGCTGTTTCTGCTTCATTGCCATTACCTCCATTCAAAGTATTGCTGTGTGGATATAAAGTAGCGCACAGCGTAACGCATGAAATCGAGTACGGTGGTATCGTCCATGCGGATAGTTAAAAAGCCGTAGCACAACACAGCTACGGCCGGTAAAAAGATGTGCATCTGCACAAGTGCGAGAACCGACAACAGTGCGGCTACCGCCAAAATTACAAAGTCCCGCAAGCTCCAAAGCCACAGAT
>CAKSER010000072.1 GCA_934447715.1 uncultured Eubacteriales bacterium
CGATCACAAGACCGTCCATAAAAGACGTAATCGGCCATATCGGTTCTTCCGCCTCCGACGCCTACAACGCCTCACTCAACTTCTGGAATGACTACGGCAACAATATTTCCGGCGGATTCAGCCAGGCTGGGGAGAGGTGGAACATCATAAAAAATACGCCTGACTTTGCGTCCAACTATGGGGATGCGGTAAAGGTCGGTGACGGGATATTCACGGCTGCCGGTGCGGCGACAAATATTATGGATTCAGTTTCCGCAGCGCATCAGCTCACTCATCCGCAGGATAACCCATATGCATCACATCCGGCGCTTTCCACTGCCTATGACACGCTGACCGCATGGCAGGCGATGATGAACTGGGCGGAGATGGCAGTCGGGGATAAAGACCCCACCGGAGGGGTGAAGCTTACCAACTATCTGCTTGGAGAGGCGGTGAAGGAATGGTCAAATACCGCCACGCAGACGGCTTTGCTGGATTACGCCAATCACAGCACACTGGTGGGAACCCTCGATATTACCGTTCAGAATGTTAACGATTATTACACAGACTTATTTCAGAATGTATTTTACCCATCGAGGGACGCGGAATGGTCGGTTGAGGACTGGTGGAAAAAGAGCTATTACGATAAGCTGAACTTCTATGCGCAGATGGTAAAGGAAGGGCGCGAGAAGGAATTTGAATGGCTGCGTGATCAGCTGCTGAACATGGCGCCGCATACCGGAGGCACCGTTTTACCAAACAATACCGAGGCGAAAAAGCCGAACATATACCTATATCCCGAAACGAAGACCGATATAACCGTCACCTTTGAAACGCCGGGATGCCTGACCGCATCCATTCCGGACTATACGGGAGCGTGGACGGTAACGGCATCTCCCGACGGCAAGCTCACCGATGCCATGGGCAACAGCTACGGATATCTGTTCTATGAAGCTCTTGTGAAAAAGAAGGCGTTTCAAACCGAAGAAGGCTTCCTTATTCCGGCAGACAACCGCGACGAAACTTTCCGACGGATCCTGACGGCTTACGGATTCAATGAGCAGGAAACGGCCGACTTCATCGAGTACTGGTCGGATTATCTGAAAGGCGGCACGGATTACCTTATGTATCCGATGCTGACGGACGGTGTTGACGCCGCCATGCCGGTATCCTTCTCCGTTAAACCGGACAGCATAACCCGGATATGGTTCGGCTTTGCCGTATACAATGGAGAAAGAATAAAAACGCCCGAGATCACGCCGATAGTTCGAAAAGGCTTTACGGTCATCGAATGGGGCGGTGCTGTTTTGAATTGAAACTGCTTAATTTGCATTCAATTGAAATAAAATCATTTTAGCCAGTTAAACAGGCATAAAAAGGAGGATCATTTATGAAAAAATGCACAAATCGATATGGCAGACTGCTGACCGTTCTGCTGACGCTATGTATGTTGCTGTCGCTGGTGCCGATGACGGTATTTGCGGAATCCGGAGCATATGCCGTTAAGTTTTACCCCGGCGATTATGGAACCATGAGTAAAAACGACCAGATTCCGTCTGTGTATTATAACATTGATGATGATGTTAACAAGCCCTTCTACTACAAGCTGCATGTATCCGAGACAGAGACTTTCGGCTTTGCCGGCAGCATCATGGATACTTTACTTCCGAATTCGGGATATGAGTTTGCCTACTGGACAGCCGATGCTACCGTATACCAGGCCGGCAGTGGTACTGCCATTCCGGCCGGCACCGCTCTTTCTTCTGATCAAATACAGAACAGCGTTAATGTGCGGAGTGATAATGTTACATTCACGGCCCATTTCAGGCAGATCTCTGAATATCCCGAGATTTCAGAAATCACCACCGTTGAAATCGTCGGCGCGACCCTTTCCTACAAACCCGGCGAAACCCCACGGGCCACGGCTGCCGTAGCCGCCGCCGATCAGGGCAAATACCGAATTGCCGACGAATGCTGGCAAGAGTTAAATGAAAACGATGTGCCCGTTGCCATATGGCATTCCGACGACGGGATATACAGCACCTTGCCGACCATTACAGCGTTTGAAAGCGGGAAAAAATATGTATATTCCGTTTTGCTGATGCCGGAAAGAGCATATGACTTCGGCAGAGGAGTCGCCGCTACGGTGAACGGAAACACGGTGACAGCGGTTCCCGCCACAGACGGATACCTGAGTCTTCCAAATGTTAAAACGATTACGCCGATCGAGTCTGCTAACCCAACGGTAATTGACTTGATTGAGATCAATGATGTCGCCGTCAGCTTTAAGGACGGAGATAAGCCGGTATTCACAGGATCGGTGTCTGAAGATGCAGCTTACGCATTCAGATGCGAGTGGTGGAGCCTTGACAGCGACACAGGTATTCTTTCTACGGAGCCGGAATGGGGAAGCAATATTTATAAAAACAAAATCACCGCTTTTGAAGCCGGAAAGACCTACCGTTACGGGGTGTATGTGAGTGCCTATTACCACGATATCTCACCCGCTGCCACGCTGAAAATCAACGGCCAGGAAGTGAACTACACTCGTGTAGGTGATGACGGCGATACGCAGAGCTTTTGGGTCGAAACGGATCTGACGATGATACCGATGGCGGATTCTCATAACCATAGCTATGGTACGGATTGGAAGTCGGACACGAATAATCACTGGCACGAATGTTCCTGCGGGGACACAGCGGACACGGCGGCGCACACCTTCAAGTGGATTACCGACAAGGAAGCAACCGCAGCCGAAAAGGGCTCCAAGCATGAGGAATGCACTGTCTGCGGCTACAAAAAGGCTGCTGTTGACATTCCCGAGACCGGTTCCGGAAACGGCTCGGCCGATCAGCCCAACAAGCCCGGTAACTCATCTTCTCCGCAAACCGGCGACAACAGCAACCTTGCTTTGTGGTTTACCGTTCTGTTCATCAGCGGCGGCATTGTGACCGGCACAACCATTATGAGCAGAAAGAAAAAGAATTCTGATAGATAACAGAGTACAAACAGAAATCGGCAGGCTCAATTCCAGTGAGCCTGCCTGTTTTTCACTAGGGCTTCAGCCAGTTGAGGACGGGACGTCCGAAACAGGCAACCACCCGCTAAGTGTGCAATAGTAAAATAAAGGTAGGCACATGGAAAACCACCATGTATCTACCTTTTTCTTATGCTAAAATATAGGGTGTATTAAAAATGAAAAAAGGACAAAAGAAACGAGTATGGACAAAAGAACAAAAATTAGAAATTATCGGAAAACATTTAAACTAACATATTTCTGTGCGAAAACTTGAAAAGAAATATAGTGCAGACAGAAGCATGATCTGTCATTGGTTATTCAAAAGGTCGAAAGCAATAAGATCGAAACTTAAAAAGCTAAAAATTGCCGATACACTTCTATCTAAACAGGAGGACAGATGAGGGGTACATAAGAGTCCCCGATTGTCAGGCCTTATTTTCTTACCCCGTGGAAAGTAACAAAAACGCAAAAATTAAATCCATCGCTTTATAAACCGTTGCATTTTTGCAAGAAATATGATATTATATTCTAAACAGCCAAGACCGACTGTTCCTATTTTCTGAGTAAATCCTGTTTGAATCGAGGCTGACGGTATGGATATAAGCTATAAAAAGCTCTGGAAATTGCTTATCGACAGGGACATGAAAAAGAAAGACCTTGAAAAGGCTGCGGGCATCAGCAACTATGTCATTTCCAAAATGACCAGGAATGAAAATATCACGGTTGAAACCGTGGGCAAAATCT
>CAKSER010000073.1 GCA_934447715.1 uncultured Eubacteriales bacterium
TGAAGATCCGGATAGCCCTGAAGCCCGACAGTCCCGGCAAATCTAACGACTGTAGATTCCGACACTCCGACAATCTCGCCGAGCCTGGATGCGGTCATAAACGCCGCCTTGTCATAATTTTCGAGTATATATTTTGCAATCGCTCTGTGCCCCTTCGACATTTTGGGCATTGAAAGGCTTATTTTTGCAAGCAGATCATTACTGTCTCTCATATCAGATACGTCCTTTAATCAATGAATTATATTTTTAACCGGTATAAGTATGAACGCTAAGACTCTCATTACATTATATTTTATTAAAAACTCAATGTCAATACAATTATAAACAAATTTATTCAGAGCAGACGCCGCATGCCATCACTTTGCATTTTTAAAGCCTGTTAAAATCATTTTAACTCTGATCCGATACCGCAAAGACACAAAAAACCGGAATCGGATATTTTCGGTTCCGGCAGACTCTGTTTGTCTTTCAGTTTGCTTTTAGTTGTATTTTACTTGCGTTTTATTGTACTTTTAATCTATTTTACTGCTTTACTGCACTTTTCCCTGCAGCTTTATTTCGTTTGCCTTTTTGCGCTTTTCGCCGACTTTTTTTACAACAGCAGAAATAATTAATGCCAAAACAAAGGATAAAACAATTCCGAAAACGCTGCCGGAAAAATCGATAAGAACGTCGGTAAAGCTGTTTGTCCTGTCGTTGAAGCTCTGTATCATTTCATCCGCCAGCGCAACCGCAAAGGTGTAAAGCGGCACAAAAAGCATGAAAATACGCACCTTGCTTGGGCTATAGCCGCAGAATGAAAGGTAAAACGACTCGCAAAGGAAGCCGAGAAGCGCAAATTCGAGGAAATGAGCCGATTTTCTTACAATAAACGACACGTTTTCGTGGCTCATTGTCTGATTCGGATTTATAATCGGTTCGACCTTTTCGATAACACGGTCGCTTTTCTCTGTCGACTTAGCCGCTCCGTCAAAAGAGTTGCTCCAGATAAACAGCATGCAGATAATGCATGCTGCTGCAAAAATTATTCTCAGGATTTTATCTCTTCGTAAAGTGCTTTGCACGTTTTTCTCCTTAAAGTAAAAGCTTAATTATTAATATAATTATTTGTCAGGTGATGCGATTTTCATTTTACCATATTATTTTTATAATAACAATATGAGTAATACAAAAAAATCATTAAAATTAACTAACAAGTAACATTTTAACGAATAATGTCCGTGGAAATTCACTTATTTTGGTTATACAATAATAGATATATTGTTATTAAAAAAGATGAGGTTAAAGCATGGCAGCTGGATTCGGACCGCCCCCAAATTTGGGAAAACAGCTTGATAAGCTGAAAGAAAAGAAGCCGGAAAGCATAAAGGAGCTTCCGGGATACATCAAAAGAGTAGTCGGAGGATTCTTTTACAGACTCTTTTACATATTCGGACTGGTGTGGGAAACGGGACACTGGATTTTGATATTCATGACCTTCATGTCGATCTTCAACGGTCTTATGCCGGTTTTAAACGCATGGATATCTGCAAAGCTTCTTAACACCCTCGGCGAGGCCTATTATGTTGCAAAGGCAGCGACAGATGCAGGTGCTGTATATCAGAGCATGATTAAGGATGTCATGTTCTGGCTGATATTCCAGTTCGGATATATCTTTGCAAGCAAGCTTGTCGGAACACTGAACAACATTGTCTCAAGAATTTACGGAGAGCTCGTTGTTCAGCATATTAAAGTAAAAATCATGAAAAAGGCAAAGGAAACCGACCTTGAGTCGTTTGATATGCCGGATTTTTACGAAAAGCTCGAAAATGCCAACATGGAAGCCGGGATGCGGCCGATTCAGATTCTGAACGCTGTATACAGTATAATCAGCACACTGATCAGTCTTGTCAGCTTCGCGGTCATCATCTGGAGTGTAAGCCCGTTTGCAACACTTATCCTGATTGCCTTTTCGGTTCCTACCGCGGTAATTACCTTTGTTTATAGGAGAAAGAATTTCAATTATATCAGAAGACGCTCGAAGGACAGAAGACAGCTTTCCTATTATTCCGATATAATCACCGATAAGGATATGGCAAAGGAGGTTAGGATTTTAGGTCTTTCCGACAGCTTTATCGACAGATATAACAGCACCTTTAAAAGATATTTTAAGGGTCTTAAAAAGCTATTTGTCTCCGAGGGTGTCTGGCAGATCAGCCTGACGTTTGTCGACTGCGTTGTAAACTGCCTGCTGTTTTTGTTTATCGCAAGAGGCGTTACCGAGGGCAGAACGAGCATCGGAGACTATTCCCTTTATACCGGTGCCCTTAACTCGATAACACAGAGCGTCTCAACATTTATTACAACAACTGCTACAATCTATGAGGGCACGCTGTTTATCAAAAACATGATTGCTTTCATGAACGAAGAAAAAAGAATCAAGCCGTCGATTCCGGATCCGATTAAGCCGCAAAGGCATGTCGGACATACATTTGAATTTAAAAATGTTTCATTCCGCTATCCGGGCACAAGCCGCGATGTAATAAAAAATGTCAATTTCAGAATTGAAGCAGGCGAATCAGTTGCGCTCGTCGGTCTGAACGGCGCAGGAAAAACTACGCTCATTAAGCTTCTCACAAGGCTTTACGACCCGACAGAGGGAGAAATTCTTCTTGACGGAGTTGATATAAGAGAATATGACGTTGAAGCGCTGTATCAGATCTACGGAATCATCTTCCAGGATTTCGGACGGTATGCGGTTAACGTCACCGAGAACATTTCGTTCGGCGAGCTTAGCAGGCCGGTTGACGAAGGCTGTATTCATACAGCAGCCGAGCAATCGGGAGCGAATGAATTCATTTCAAAGCTGCCGTTAAAATATGACACACCGCTTATGCGCATCTTCGAGGACGACGGAATCGAGCTTTCTACCGGACAGTGGCAGAAGCTTGCCGTTGCAAGAGCATTCTACAGCAATTCAGACGTTCTGATCCTCGATGAGCCGACAGCATCTCTTGATGCTATTGCCGAGCAGGAAATATACAACAGGTTCGACGAGCTTAGAAAGAATAAGACATCGATATTCGTCTCTCACCGCCTGTCAAGCGCAACGACCGCTACAAAAATCGTGGTACTTGAATACGGAGAGATCATCGAAATCGGCAGCCACAGAGAGCTGATGGACAAGCACGGAAGATACTTTGAGCTGTTTTCAACCCAGGCAAAGAGATATAAGGAATCCGGCGACAATTCGGACAAAGAAGCTCAGGATGCGCCTATGAATATTCCTGAAGGGATGCCTTTCGAAAATGCTCATGTACGGTAAGGAAGCAAGCAACCGAAAACAAGAGATAGACCGCCAGCACTACACTATTCCGAACCA
>CAKSER010000074.1 GCA_934447715.1 uncultured Eubacteriales bacterium
AGTGGATGCGTCTGTTTTTTCATATTCGGCACCGTTTTTATCCAGCACTTCATAAACGGCGAAGATCACATATTGCCGATTATACGGCAGTATTATTCTTGTTGTTTTACTGTCCGGCAAAGCGGAAAGCTGCTTGTTCATCGTCCGACGCCTCCTTTTCATCACGTTTTTGTTGTAAGTAGCGCGTTAATTTTCGACATAACTGAAACTAAAGTCAGTGATCTTCGGTGTGCTCCATGTCGTAAAATCAATGAATGTCATATTGTCGGGAAGCTTGATATCCCACAGGGAAATACAGCCCCAAAAGGCACACATGGCGATCCAGTCGAGCTTTGGCATTTCGGGTATGCTGCAAATGGAAGCATCGTTCTGAAATGCGTATTTTTCTATGTATTCAAGATTTTTACAACCCGAAATTTCTCTAAAGTTCACAGAACTTAAACGACGTATGCATGTAACATTGTCGTTGATATATACCTTTTGAAGACTGTGATTTTCAGCATCCAGACCATTGCTTTTTTTATGATTTTTGTGTTTCATACGTGTTACTCTCCTTCTTAACGGCTGAGTATATAGGCTTATATATCAACTGCCTTTGCTTATAATTGTAACGGAGGATAGCTGTGTAGTATATAAGGGAAGCCCGCCAATCTGCGAAAAATGGGGTGGCGGACTTCCGCCATTCTTAAAAATCAGCCGAAACGCCGCCTGTTTTCCTGAAAAAGGGCAAAAAAATCCTCCCGCGCAGGCGGGAGGCAAGGATGCTGTCTGTTATATGGTGTTGTAAAGAGAAACAAGTCCGATTCGGGATTTTGCGCCGGTTTTTTCGTATAAGGCGGAGACATATCGTTCCAAGGTTCGTCTGGACACATACAGATTATCGGCAATCGTCTGCAAGCCGTCCTCGGTGTTTACCAGCAACCCGAACACCTCGGCTTCTCTCGGTGTCAGCGAGAATTGCTCCGACAGCTTTTGCAGTTTTTCGCAGTCACTTAATTTATCTCTGTCTTTTGCGTCCAGCTTCTCAAAGAAGCTTCTTCTCATGTTCGTATATATGAATGCGACGACGCTGGCAAGGACAAACAGGAGCAGCTCAATGGTAGTGATTGCAATGTTATTGCCGGAATGAAGCAGTGCAAGGGAGCCTCCCGTGATTGCCACGGCAACAAGATTATTGACGGCTCTGCCGAGTCCTGCCCACAGCTCCGGCATTTTTGTGTACCGGGCAATTTCCATGAAAGATGCAGTAAAGAAAACAGCGAAAAAGCCGGCGGACAAGTAAAAAATGATCAGCCCTGCCGTAAACGGTCCGGAAAACTCAAGAACAACAAGACAGGTCGTAGACAGGATCATGACGCAATACATAATCATGCTCATATATTTTCTGCCTGCAATGTCAAACAAAAATCCGGCGAAAAGTCCGCTGAGTGCAAGAAGGATTCTCGGCCACTGCCCGATATTCACCGCACCGCTTGCGTGGTATAGGGTGACCGCATTATCCAGCGTGCTGAAAATGCAGGTCAACAGTGCAACGAAAAGGATAAGAACGACAGCGATCTTTATGCTGCTCTTTCCGTTTTCACCGATACATTCATTTGTTTTTTCTTTTGAAAAAGCCGGAACGATACTATTCTTTTCTGCCCGTATCAGCGTTACAGCCAATATCAGGATAAAGGCGGAAAGAATCCCCGCTTCAAAAGACGCTGTATGAATCAGATTGTTGTTGGCGATCTGGAGCAGGATTCCGAGCATATAGGAAACACCCACCAGCCGTGCGATACAGGTGTTGTCCTCCAAAAGACAAAGAGATTTGCAGAACACGGCGCTTCCGAAAGCACCGAGGACCAGAAACAGTAAAAGCCCCATGCACATCGTGAGCGTGTATGTGC
>CAKSER010000075.1 GCA_934447715.1 uncultured Eubacteriales bacterium
GCCGTTATTAAAAACGAGTTTTACGATTGGCAGACCGAGTCGTTTGAGATTTATGAATCTATCAGTACAAACCTGAAAAGATTTTTACAGCTTCTTGTGTCCGGCTGTATACTTTTCTTATGTGTGTTCCTGTGTTTGTATTTAATCGAGGATACCGAGATTTCTCTTGCTGCCGGAGTCGGTGCGGCGGTTCTGGCTTTCGGAGTAATCATCACACCGATTATTTACGGAAAAGTTAAGCAAGAAAAGCTTGCCGGAAAAATCCTAAGATATTCTGAAAATTTTCTCAGAGCCTGCTTAAACGAATATTTTTGGAAAAATGAAAGCGACGAAGATCTGCTTGATTTCAGCGTTGGTACAATCAAGCTTTTAAACGTTGCTCACACAGAAGAAACAACAACCGTTACAGCTGACATTTTCGGAACAAAAACCTTTCTCCCCGAAAATCAAAAGCCGTATACAAAAAATTTCAAAAAGAGATTGATCATGCAAAGGGCAAGATATCCCGAAAAACGAAAAGCGGACGGCGAATTCTTTACCGAAAAGGATTGCCCGTCCTGCGGTGCCAATTTTATGCCTGATGAAAACCATTGTTGTTCGTTCTGTGGGTTCGGCTTACAGGTCAACAGTGCAAAATGGATTGTACAAAAAAACAAATAATAAACGGAGGATCACATTATGGGACTGTTTGATAAAAAATATTGCGACATTTGCGGCGAGAAAATCGGATTTCTCGGAAACCGCAAACTGGAGGACGGAAATCTCTGCAAGGACTGTGCAAGAAAGCTCTCGCCGTTTTTCAGCGAACGGCGGAACTCGACCGTGGAGGACATTAAGCGCCAGCTTGCTTATCGTGCGGAAAACGAAAAGATGCTTGTCGGCTTTGCTCCATCGATCACCTTTGACGGGAGCAAAAAGGTATACATCGATCCTATAGGGGAACGGTTCATCGTTACCGGAGTCTCCAACTGGCGCAGCAGCAACCCCGACCTCATTGCGTTTTCCCAGGTGCTGGGGGTGAATACGGATATCCGAGAGAACAAGGAGGAGATCTTTTACGAGGACTCCGATGGAAACAAAAAGAGCTATGTTCCGCCACGTTATGCCTGCGACTATGAGTTTAATGTGACGATTCGAGTGGATTCTCCGTGGTTTGACGAGATTGAGCTGGAGCTGAGCGACGGCAACCGCCCCGACAGCCCCTATACCGACCTGTACCGTCAAT
Source organism: uncultured Eubacteriales bacterium (assembly GCA_934447715.1). Taxonomy (GTDB): domain Bacteria; phylum Bacillota; class Clostridia; order Oscillospirales; family CAG-272; genus HGM12657. The sequence goes on from CAKSER010000075.1 coordinate 1,226, forward strand.
ATGAGCAGAGGATGCACGAACTTGCGGATATTCTGATGCGCCGTGATAACAGAAACCGGGTTTGGGATGGCGGCGGCATGATGAATCGGGTGGATAACATGGGCATCCGTCAGGAAAGACCCGCCTCCGCGCCTAATGCAATGGGCGGTGAGTCATGGGTATGCCCGTCCTGCGGCACGCAAAGCAACGGTAAATTTTGTTCAAACTGCGGCGCTGTAAAACCCGTAGCGTGTTCCTGTTGTTCCAATTGCGGTTGGAGACCGGCGGATGGGCAGAGCTTGCCGAAATTCTGTCCGGAGTGCGGCAGACCGCTTCAGTAAAACAATGAAGAACACCGTATGTAAGGTTGTGACTGTTATGTTTGCTCTCTTGCCGGTTTTCGGGCTTTTCGGTTGCGGTGGAGGCAAAAAATACACTTCCGATGATATCGTCTTAATCAATACCGCCTATTACGGCATGGAAATGAACCCTGTGTATTCCTTTGCCCTGAAAAAAGAAAAAGACGGCTGGTTATTCTCTGCAGACTGTCTTGTGGGAAGTCAGAAGGATCATTACACCTC